>NZ_JAAKTN010000003.1:0-323990 GCF_049174455.1 Aeromonas sp. 601027
CCAACCAACCAACCAACCAACCAACCAACCAACCAACCAACCAACCAACCAACCAACCAACCAACCAACCAACCAACTCGCCCCAGCCAATCCGTTATCGACATCCCAACCTGTGACTCTGTATTGATGGGCACCTGTGATAACAAGAGCACGCCCCATCACCTCCTCTCCCCTACCCGCAACGAATTACCCTGACGGGCAGATGTGAGCAGTCAACGCCATCTCAAGAGCTAAAGGTGTGATAAACAGGATAAGCGGAGCCTCGCTAACGCAATGCAGCAGAACTGCGACTGGCATACGTACAGGGCCAACCAACTGGCAGAGACAGAGCAATGATAATTCGCAGAGAAAACGGGAAAGATTGTCAGTGAAGAGAATTGTTGCGCCGATTGCTCAACCGACACATCAGCAGTTGCCAGGATGCAAAGATAAAAAAATGGCAGCCATCAGGCTGCCATCGGGAGAGCACGATTCAGCGATCAGAGGGTCGCAGCGACTTCATCGGAGATGGAGCCGTTGTGATACACCTCTTGTACGTCGTCCAGATCTTCCAGCATATCGATCAGACGCATCAGCTTGGGCGCGGTCTCGGCATCCAGCTCAGCTTCGGTGGAGGGGATCATGGTCACTTCGGCGCTCTGGGCCTTGAAGCCGGCAGCTTCCAGACCGTCCAGCACGGTACCGAAGTCGTTCGGGGTGGTGTACACCTCGATGGTGCCATCCTCTTCAGTGACCACGTCATCGGCGCCCGCTTCCAGCGCAGCATCCATCAGGGCATCTTCGTCTACGCCCACGAAGGTCAGCAGACCTTTCTTGCTGAACAGATAGGCGACGGAGCCGTCGGTACCCAGGTTGCCACCGCACTTGCTGAAGGCGTGGCGCACTTCGGCTACGGTACGGTTACGGTTATCGGTCAGGCACTCTACCATCACGGCAGAGCCAGCCGGGCCGTAACCTTCGTAAACGATGGTCTCGAGCTGTTCACCATCGCCACCACCAGCGCCACGCTGAATGGCACGGTTGATGGTGTCGCGGGTCATGTTGTTGGTCAGGGCGGCAGTCACCGCAGCACGCAGACGCGGGTTGTTGGCCGGATCGGCATCACCCAGACGCGCGGAGGTAGTGATTTCGCGGATCAACTTGGTGAAGATCTTGCCACGCTTGGCGTCCTGAGCGGCCTTGCGGTGTTTGATGTTGGCCCATTTACTGTGACCTGCCATAGAGACTCTCCGTTATTTTTTAAATGTCAGTAACACTGATCATGACTAACCCAAGGGAAACACAGAGGCCGCACGGCGGCGGCCTCCGGTGCCGGTATCGGCTTACTCGTCGCCCTTGACGGTGGTTGCAATCGCCAGCTCACCCAGTTGGGCGGCGTTGGCAAGGCTGGGGGCGTCTGTCATCAGACAGGCGGCCGCGGTCGTTTTCGGGAAGGCGATGACGTCCCGAATGTTTTCGGTGCCGGTCAGCAGCATGCTGAGACGGTCCAGACCGAAGGCCAGACCGGCGTGCGGCGGGGTGCCGTACTTCAGGGCATCCAGCAGGAAGCCGAACTTCAGGCGCTGCTCGGCCGGGGTGATACCCAGGATATCGAACACGGTGGATTGCATCTCGCTGTTGTGGATACGGACAGAGCCGCCACCCACTTCGTAGCCGTTGATCACCATGTCGTAGGCGTTGGCGTAAGCACCCACCGGGTTGGCTTTCAGCTCGGCCGGGCTCATGTTGCTCGGCGCGGTGAACGGGTGGTGCATGGCGGCCAGACCACCTTCACCATCTTCCTCGAACATCGGGAAGTCGATGACCCACAGCGGTTTCCAGCTGTTCTCCAGCAGGCCCAGATCGCGACCCACTTTCAGACGCAGGGCGCCCATGGCATCGCAGACCACTTTCTTGCTGTCAGCGCCAAAGAAGATGATGTCGCCGTCGGCAGCGCCGGTACGAGCCAGGATCTCGCGCACGATGGCGTCAGAGAGGAACTTGGCAACCGGAGACTGCACGCCTTCGATACCATTGGCGGCTTCGTTGACCTTCATCCAGGCCAGGCCCTTGGCACCGTAGATGCCGACAAACTTGGTGTATTCGTCGATCTGCTTGCGAGAGAGCTCGGCACCGCCCGGGACTTTCAGGGCAGCCACACGGCCTTTCGGATCGTTGGCGGGGCCCGCGAACACGGCGAACTCGACAGCAGTCAGCAGATCAGCCACATCAACCAGCTCCATTGGCAGACGCAGGTCCGGCTTGTCGGAGCCGTAGCGACGCATGGCTTCGTCAAAGGTCATGATCGGGAAGTCGCCCAGATCCACGTTCAGGATGTGCAGCCACAGTTTGCGGATCATCTCTTCCATCACTTCACGCACCTGCGGCGCGGTCATGAAGGAGGTCTCCACGTCGATCTGGGTGAATTCCGGCTGGCGGTCGGCACGCAGGTCTTCGTCACGGAAGCACTTGACGATCTGGTAGTAGCGATCGAAGCCGGACATCATCAGCAACTGCTTGAACAGCTGGGGTGATTGCGGCAGAGCGTAGAACTTGCCCTTGTGCACGCGGCTCGGCACCAGATAGTCACGGGCACCTTCCGGGGTGGCCTTGGTCAGCATCGGGGTCTCGATATCGAGGAAGCCGTGCTCGTCCATGAAGCGGCGTACGAAGGCGCTGGCCTTGGCACGGGTCTTCAGGTACTTGGCCATCTCGGGACGACGCAGATCCAGGTAGCGATACTTGAGGCTGATCTCTTCGCTGTTGACCTGATTGAAGTCCAGCGGCAGCGGCTCGGCACGGTTGATGATGTTGAGCTCGTGGGCGAACACTTCGATGGCGCCAGTGGCCATATCGCTGTTGCGCTGGGACTCGGGACGGGTGCGCACCACGCCGGTCACCTGGATGCAGAACTCGCCGCGCAGCTCGGAGGCCAGGGCGAACGCATCCGGCTTGTCCGGATCGAAGAACACCTGAACGATCCCTTCCCGGTCGCGCATATCGATAAAGATCAGACCGCCGAGATCACGACGACGATGAACCCAACCGCACAATGTAATGGTCTGCCCAGCATGGGCCTCATTGACCTGTCCGCAATAGATAGAGCGCATGGACTTCTTCCTTCGAAATTGTAGAGAGACGGTTAACCTTGGGCCGCCGGGCACGACTGGCAAGCACCGTCTGTCTCACAGCTGGCCAGATTCTTTTTCTTACCCGGTTTGAAATCAGTCTCGTACCATCCGGTTCCCTTGAGCCGGAAGCCTGCCGCCGATATCAGCTTGACCAGATTCGGCTTGCTACAGGCCGGACAGTCGGTCAGGGGGGCATCGGAAAGCTTTTGCAGTTTTGCCAATTCATGGCCACAGACGTCGCAACGATATTCGTAGATAGGCATGGGTCACAAGAAATTGAAAAACAAAAGGGCTGGCATTATAGAGGAAAACCCCCTTTTGGGTAAAATGGCCAGCAGCCTCCTTTCGCCAGTTTTTTGCACTCGATGGCAAAAAGCGGGCAAAAAATCGGCACGAATGCACCAAGAGCGAAGAGAATAACCATCATGAGCCTCTATTTGGGCCTGCCACAGTGGTCCCACCCCAGCTGGCCCGGCCAGTTGCTGGGCCTTGGCGCCAAGCCTGCCGAACACCTCGCCCACTACGCCACCGTGTTCAATTCGGTGGAGGGCAATACCACCTTCTACGCCCTGCCGACCCCCGATACGGTACAGCGCTGGGCCGATGCGGTGCCCGATCACTTTCGTTTCAACTTCAAGTTTCCGCAAACCATCAGCCACCAGAGCGATCTGGTGAGCGCAGACAAACAGGTTGCCGACTTTATTCGCCTGCTCGCCCCGCTGCACGACAAGCTGGGGCTGCTCACCCTGCAGCTGCCCGCCCGTTTCGGGCCAGAGGGGCTGGCCAGACTGGCGGCCTTTATCGAGCGGCTGCCACGGGCGTTTTGCTACGCCCTCGAGGTGCGTCACCCCGACTTTTTCGCCAAGGGGGAGGCCGAGCGGGCCTTGAACCGGCTGCTGATGGAACAGGGAGTGAACCGGGTGATGCTCGACAGCCGGCCACTCTTCTCGGTGCCAGCAACCACGCCAGCCCTTGTCGATGCCCAAGGCAAGAAGCCACGCCTGCCGGTACATCTGCTGGCCACCGCCAACGCCCCCATGGTGCGCTTTATCGGCCTGCCGGATCCGGCGGCCAATCACCCCTTCCTGCCCAGCTGGCTCCCCCACTGGCGCCAGTGGCTTTCCGAGGGCAAGGATCTCTACCTCTATATACATACTGCCGACAACGCCCAGGCACCTGAGCTGGCCCGCCAGATCACCCGCTTGCTGGAGCAGGAGATGGCCCCCTGGCCGGGGGAAAACGATCGCGCACGGCAGGGAGTGCTGCGCTTTTAGCCAACCCATTCTGCGGCCATCGTTTCGCTGCAAAAAAAGTGCTTTTTTGTGGCGTGGCAAGCCCTGGCGTCAAGACAAACGGCCATCAATCCTCTACACTACCGCCCCAAGTAAGGGTCCGGAACATGGCCCGTACGAACAGGACAGGTCCAAAGGATTTCACGACCAGCCACCCCGTTCGTAAACAGGTGATAAATCTACTCTGATGGGTGTCACCCAACGACTCAATTGAACAATACAGCCGGGTGATGTCCCGACTGTCAGGTTGCGCCAGCATGCATACCAAAGATCAAATTTTTGCCGCCCCGATCGCCCGATTGGGAGACTTCTGTTTTGACGAACAGGTCGTCGACGTTTTTCCCGATATGATCCAGCGCTCGGTGCCGGGTTACAGCAACATCATCTCTGCCATCGGCATGATGGCCGCCCGCTACGCCCAACCCGAGAGCCGACTCTATGATCTCGGCTGCTCACTGGGCGCCGCGACCCAGGCGATGCGTCGCCATGTCAGCCAGCCCGGCTGCCGCATCACCGCGGTGGATCTCTCCCATCCGATGATTGAGCGTGCCCGCGCCCACCTCTCCGGTTTCAAATCCGAGGTGCCGGTGGAGCTGGTAGAGGCGGATATCTGCGACATCGAGATCGAGAACGCCTCCGTGGTGGTGCTCAATTTCACCCTGCAATTTGTCGAGCCAGAGAAACGGGCCGCCCTGATCCAGCGCATTCACGATGGGCTGTGCCCGGGCGGGATCCTGATCCTGAGCGAAAAGTTCCGCTTCGAAGATGAACCGGTCAACGAGCTGCTCATCGATCTGCACCTCGACTTCAAGCGTGCCAATGGCTACAGCGAGCTGGAGATCAGCCAGAAACGCACCGCCCTTGAGAACGTGATGCGCACCGACAGCCTGCCGGTGCATCAGGCACGCCTGCGGGATGCCGGTTTCGTCCATCAGGATCTCTGGTTCCAGTGCTTTAACTTCGGCTCCATGATTGCCATCAAATCCAGCGACGCCCAGCCATGATCGACTTTGCCAATTTCTATCAACTGATTGCCAAAAACCGGCTGAGCCACTGGCTGCATACCCTGCCCGCCCAGCTGCACGCCTGGCAACATGACAACCAGCATGGCGACCTGCCGCGCTGGAACCGCGCCCTCAACAAGCTACCGGTGGTCTCCCCCGGCAACATCGAGCTGAAAAGCCGGGTCGAGATTGGCTCGGCCGAGAGCCTTGGCGAAGGTGAACGCAAGAAGGTCGAGAGCCTGCTGCGCCACTTCATGCCCTGGCGCAAGGGGCCGTTCACGGTGCACGGTATCCATATCGACACCGAGTGGCGCTCGGACTGGAAGTGGGATCGGGTGCTGCCCCATATCAGCCCGCTCGAAGGGCGTTACGTGCTGGATGTGGGTTGCGGCAGCGGTTACCACCTCTGGCGCATGGTGGGTGAAGGGGCCAAGCTGGCGGTCGGCATCGACCCTAGCCCGCTGTTCCTCTGCCAGTTCGAGGCCATTCGCCACTTCGCGGGCAATGATCAGCGCGCCCACCTGTTGCCGCTCGGTATTCAGGAGCTGCCGGAGCTGCGTGCCTTTGACACCGTCTTCTCCATGGGGGTGCTCTATCACCGCAAATCCCCCATCGAGCACATCGAGCAGCTGCGCAATCAATTGAAAGATGATGGCGAGCTGGTGCTGGAGACGCTAGTGATTGATGGCGGGGTCAACGACGTGCTGATACCCACCGATCGTTACGGCAAGATGCGCAACGTCTGGTTTATTCCCTCAAGCCGCGCCCTCAAGCTGTGGGTCGAGCGCTGCGGCTTCACCGACGTGCGGATAGTAGACGAGAATATGACCAGCACCGACGAACAGCGTCGTACCGACTGGATGATTAATGAATCCCTGAGTGACTATCTGGATCCAGACAATCCGGCACTCACGGTAGAAGGACACCCGGCGCCGAAACGTGCCGTACTGATTGCCCGCAAGGCCAAAGACTAGCCGATGGCGATTCAGGAAGTTACACTGACCCAATTCCAGGAAGCACAGTTAAATGAATGACATGAAAAGCAAATTAAAAGGAATGACCCTGCTCTCCCTGCTCAGTCTCGGCGGGTGTGTCAATATGGAAAAAGCGCCTCAGGTCCCTGCTCTGACGCTGGCCGAGCTTCGTAGCGAGCTGAGCCAGAGCGAGCAGCGCCTGCAAACATCCATGGAACAGCAACAGAAGCAGTATGTGCAGCAACAGCACCTGCTGGTTCAGCTCAACACAGATGTCACCAATATGAAAGAGTCCGTCAAGCAAGTAGACCACAAGCTCGCCACCCTCCCCTCCGAGCCGCCCAAGCCGATGGCCATCCCCACCGAGAAGTGCCCGGCCCCCAATCAGGGCCACACCATCGATGGCAAGCTGATGGTCGGTGAAGCGGAGTGGATCTGGGTTGATGCCGCCAACGACGCCTTCCAGGCGCGGGTCGATACCGGTGCGACCACCTCCTCCATCAGTGCCCAGGAGATCACCATTTTCGAACGCAATGGCAAAAACTGGGTGCGCTTCTTCCTGAGTCATCAGGATGTGGATGACAAGATCCAGATCGAAGCGCCGCTGGTACGCCATGTGCGGGTGCGTCAGGCCTCTGCCGACGATCTCGACCGCCGTCCGGTGGTCCGTCTGGCGGTACGGATTGGCGACATGACCGAGAAAGCCGAATTTACCCTGAAGGACCGCAGCGACATGACCTTCCCGGTGCTGCTGGGTCGCGAATTTTTGAAAGACATCGCCGTGGTTGATGTGGCCCGCGAATATATCCAACCCAAACCCAAGCTCAAGGATGTGAAATAATCCATGGTTTCCCGTAAGCCGTTCTATTTGCTGGTAGCCCTGCTGTACATTGTCGGCCTGGGGATGACGATCTATCACCATATCGCGTTGGATGTGCCGCTGACGCCCGGTGAAAAGCGCCAGATCTGGTCCATCGAAGCCAAGCTGGAGTTTGAGGCGACCGGTGAGCCGGTGATCGCCTCCCTGGCCATTCCGGGCACCCAGCCCGGTTTCACCCTGATGAACGAGAACGCCGCCAGCCCCGGCTACGGCCTCTCCTTTGTCGAGAAAGATGGCGATGCCCGCGCCGAGTGGTCCATCCGCACCGCCTCCGGCCGTCAGGAGCTCTACTACCGCGTCGACATGATGGCAGATGCCCATGCCAAACCGGCCGCCAATCCGCAGCCGCCTGCCATCGAGAAGCAGATCGAGAGCGAGCCCTACGCCACCGCCATGAAGCAGATCCTGGAACGTGCCCAGGAGCGCTCCGCCGACGGCTACACCCTGACTCGCGAGATCATCAAGGAGATCGAGAAGCAGGAGCAGAACGCCGAGCTGCTGAAAAAGCACAAGAGCCGTGCCAACCTGATCGCCGAGCTGCTCAACAATGCTGACGTCCCCACCCGCGTGGTGCATGCTCTGAATCTGGAAGATGGCCGCCGTCGTCAGGAGCTGGTGGATTACCTGCAGGTATTCAACAGCCCGACCGACTACAAGCTGTTCAACCCGCAAACCGGTGAACAGGGCCGTCCGGCCAACCTGCTGCTGTGGGAGTACAACTCCGGCGCCCTGCTGGATGTGACCGGTGGTCACAACTCCCGTGTCAGCTTCTCGATGATCGAGCAGGAGCAGCCGGTCAGCGTGGCGCTGGCCCAGAAGTTTGAAAAATCAGAGATGATGAACTTCTCTATCCACAGCCTGCCGCTGGAAGAGCAGACCCTGTTCAAGGGCTTGCTGCTGATCCCGATCGGCGTGCTGATGGTGGTGTTCTTGCGCGTGATTGTCGGCATCAAGACCTCCGGTACCTTTATGCCGGTGCTGATCGCCGTCGCCTTTATCCAGACCCAGCTGATCACCGGTCTGGTGGGCTTCCTGCTGATCGTCGGCACAGGTCTGGTGATCCGCTCCTATCTGTCACGGCTCAACCTGCTGCTGGTCGCCCGAATATCGGCCATCATCATCATGGTGATCTCGATGATCGGTATCTTCTCTGCCTTTGCCTTCAAGCTGGGGCTGACCGACGGTATGAAGATCACCTTCTTCCCGATGATCATCCTCTCCTGGACCATCGAGCGGATGTCCATCCTGTGGGAAGAAGAGGGCCCGAAAGAGGTGTTCCGTCAGGGCGGTGGCTCCCTGCTGGTGGCCATCATCGCCTATCTGGCCATGGACAACGAACTGATCCGTCACCTCACCTTCAACTTCCTCGGCCTGCAGCTGGTACTGATGGCGACCGTGTTGTTGATGGGTAACTACACCGGCTACAAGCTGAGCGAGCTGAAGCGCTTCAAGCCGCTGGTGGACGAGATCAAGTCTGGCGCCACCCCGGGTAAGGACAAGTAACAGATGTGGTTCTGGGAAAAGTACACTACTCCGTGGAGCCTGTCGCAGGCAGGCATCCTCGGTATGAACAAGCGCAACCACTCCTACATCAGCCGCTACAATCCGCGCAGCCTCTATCCGCTGGTGGATGACAAGCTGCAGACCAAGCAAATTGCGCTGGATGCAGGCGTGACGGTGCCTGAGCTGATCGGCACCATCCGTGCCCAGCACGATGTAGGTCGCATCACCGAGCTGGTAAAAGATTGGCCGGGCTTCTGCATCAAGCCGGCCCGTGGCTCTGGCGGCAAGGGGATCCTGGTGATCCTCCGTCAGGAAGATGGTCTCTTCTACAAACCCAACGGCAGCGCCTGCAACGGCCAGGATCTGGAGCGCCATGTCTCCAACATTCTGGCGGGGCTCTATTCGCTTGGTGGCAAGCCAGACGTAGCGCTGGTCGAAGGCCTTATCAACTTCGATGACGTATTCGACGGCTACTCGTTCGAAGGGGTGCCCGATGCCCGGGTGATCATCTTCAAAGGCTTCCCGGTGATGGCGATGATGCGCCTCTCCACCTCGGCCTCCGATGGCAAGGCGAACCTGCACCAGGGCGCCGTTGGGGTGGGTCTGTGCCTGCGTACCGGCCGCGCGCTGCGGGCGGTGCAGTTTGGCAATCCGCTGCGCCACCATCCGGATACCGGCCTCGACCTCTATGAGCTCAAGGTACCCCACTGGGATACCCTGCTCACCCTGGCCGCCTCCTGTTACGAGATGTCTGGTCTGGGCTATATCGGTACCGATATGGTGCTGGACAAGTTCCGCGGCCCCATGCTGCTGGAGCTCAACGCCCGCCCGGGTCTGGCCATTCAAATCGCCAACGGTCGTGGCCTGGTGCCCAACCTCAAGACCATCGAGAAGCTGGGACAGGTCAAGATGAGCGTGGCGCAGCGGGTCAACTTTGCCAAAGAACACTTCGGTATCTTTGACGAGTAGTCCCGCCCCCCATGTCAAAAGCGCGCCAAAGGGCGCGCTTTTTTATGACTGCCGTTTATCGGCGCGCTGCCGGCAACGACAATCCTGCCGAGCAATGGGACAGAACCAGACAGCCAAACAACGGCCATAAAAAAACCGATGCCTGGGCATCGGTTTTTCACTATCCGGCACGCAGACCCGATTACAGGGAAGCGGCGTTCTCGGACAGATACTTGGCAACGCCATCCGGGGAGGCGGTCATGCCTTTCTTGCCTTTCTCCCACTGAGCCGGGCACACTTCGCCGTGCTCTTCGTGGAACTGCAGGGCATCCACCATGCGCAGCATCTCGTCGATGTTGCGACCCAGCGGCAGATCGTTGACTACCTGGTGACGAACAACACCGTTTTTGTCGATCAGGAAGGAGCCACGGAACGCCACACCGGCTTCCGGGTGCTCGACATCATAGGCTTTGCAGATCTCGTGCTTGATGTCGGCAACCAAGGGGTACTTGACTGGGCCGATGCCGCCGTCTTCGATCTTGGTGTTGCGCCAGGCGTTGTGAGAGAACTCGGAATCGATGGAAACACCGATCACTTCCACGCCACGCTTGTTGAACTCTTCCAGACGGTGATCGAAGGCAATCAGCTCGGACGGGCAGACGAAGGTGAAGTCGAGCGGATAGAAGAACAGGACGGCTGCCTTGCCTTTGATGTGGGATGAGAGGGTGAACGAATCAACGATCTCGCCATTACCCAGAACGGCTGCGGCGGTAAAATCGGGTGCGGGACGGCCTACCAATACCATATTCAATTCCTCTTTAAGTGAAGTGAACAATCCAGTCAGGATTGGGCTACCAAGAGCCTAGTCCGTCTAATTCAAGCGACAAACTATAGACCCGGTGGTAGATTAGTTAAATCAAATTAAATAGATAGCATTAATCGGATTTTCCTATGCAACGTTGGCCCAGCCTCAAACAGCTGCAATATCTGGTCGCTCTCGACGAGCACAAGAACTTCAACCGCGCCGCCAAGGCCTGTCATGTCAGCCAGTCGACCCTGAGTACCGGGATCCAGACGCTGGAAGAGATGATGAACCTGCAACTGGTGGAGCGGGACCACAAGAGCTTCATTATGACCCCGGTCGGCATGGAAATCGTCGAGCGCGCTCGCAATTTGCTCTCCGATGCGCGAGATCTGATGGAACTAGGTCAACACCAGGGTGGTGTGATGCAGGGGACCGTGCGTCTGGGCTGTATTCCCACCATCGCCCCCTTCCTGCTCAGCAAACTGCTGAAAGTATGCAGCAAAACCTATCCTGACCTCGAATTGTTACTGCGGGAAGACACCACCAGCAATCTGCTCAAGCAGCTGGAACAAGGTCAGCTCGACTTGCTGATCCTCGCTCTCCCCATCGAGATCGGTGGTTTTCACTGCAAGACCGTCGGCCAGGATCCGTTCCACATGGTGATGCCCGCCAGCATGGCGGCCGGTCTGCACACCCCGTTCGACTACAAGGAGCTGCCAAACCAAAGCATCTTCCTGCTGGAGCGGGAGCACTGCCTCACCGAGCACGCAGTGAGCGCTTGCCGTCTGCGGGACAAGAGCAAGATCAATCCCTTTGCCGCCACCAGCCTGCACACTCTGGTGCAGATGGTCGAGGCGGGACTTGGCACTACCTTCCTGCCTCAGATGGCCATCGACGCCGGCATTCTTGCCAATTCGGATCTGGTCGCCATTCCCCTGCCGGGGGAAAAATCCTATCGCGAGATCGGCATGGTTTGGCGTCCCAGTACCACCCGGGTGCAAACCTTCTATAAGCTGGCCGAATTGCTTACCCCACTGATCAATCCCGCCCACTGACCCCGAATGCCAGCCGCAGGCTGGCGTTTTTCGCTCACTTGCCGCATTTTCTCCTTTCGGGACTAGGTATCAAGCCAGATCCCTGTTTATGATGGAAAAGTTGTCACGCCACTGGCGGCCGTCACCATATTCTGTCCGGGGTGGCGGTTAACAGACGTATCTATTGGTAGACCCCGTTGTGGAGAGCTCTCCGATGTACCGCAAGCTGATGCTATCCCTGCTGACCCTGCTGCTGGCCGCCTGCTCCAGCACGCCAGAGCCACCGCCGCCCCGCCAGCAGAGCAGTGCCTTTGACGGTTTCTACCAGCAGTGGCGTGGCGTCCCCTACCGGATGGGCGGCACCAACCGCGCCGGACTCGACTGCTCCGCCTTCACCCAGCTCGCCTACAATCAGGTGCTGGGAGTCAACTTGCCAAGAACCACCGAATCCCAGGCCAGTATCGGCAAACCGGTGGATCGCTACCGGCTGCAACACGGGGATCTGGTCTTCTTCAAAACCGGCTGGCAGCAGTACCATGTGGGGGTCTATACCGGTGCCGGCGAGTTTATCCACGCCTCCACGAGCAAGGGTGTAATCCGTTCGAGACTCGACAATGTCTACTGGAACAGCCGCTATTGGCAAGCCCGTCGGGTAACCCAGTAAAGGTTCAAACACCTGCCCGTTATACTGCTGGACTCCGTCAATCCCGGTCGCCAGGTCGAGATAATCCCCTGCACTGAAAACTCAATTGGCCCCAAAACCTGCCTTTCATACCATTTTGTGATAAGGTGGTGGCCAATTTTTAGCACTTTCGCGCTTTTCTCATACGCTATCTGTCCTGATTGACAATAAGCGAAGCAGCGAAAGTGGCTGTGACAGCACTGCCGGACGGGTGGCTCACAGCAGCAGTATCAAGGGTTAAATAGATAAGGAGATCATCCAATGAAACAGTATCAAAACTGGCTGGGGCAATACCTGATGAGTCGCCGTGACGGCGACCACGCCATGGCATGCGAGATGGCGAGTTCCATCTGCGAGTTCTGGCAACAACAGGGAGATGAAACCGAACTGGACAAGTGGCAGCAGATTTACCAGAACCATCTGGAAAAGACCACCTGATCCCGACCGTCACCTTGCTGCCAGCCATCTGTTGGCAGCAAGGCTGCCCCCTATTGCTTCGCGCATAGCCAGTTCCCGCATAACGCCCTTTTGCATGTCCCCCTCTACCATTTCTTGAGTCCATGACAGTGCTCATCCAGAACCAAGTGTCGAGCTCGTCGATGCAACCGGACACAACAGGGTTCCCCACCCTGTTTCCCCGGGTTTCATCCAAACCAACCGCGTCCTCACGGCGGGTTTTCTGTTTTGAGAACAAGGGGATGGGCAGTTCTGTCGCAATCCATGGCGACAATTTCCCCAAGTTGGTCAGTTTGTGCTAAAATGGCGCTCATTTTTTGACATCTCGCGTCACGTTCGCCGCCAGATTGCCCATCGTGCTCTCTGCCCGGGTCGTGACTTTGCACCATCATGCCTGATGATGTTCCCCCCAAGATGAGCCGACAGGCTCCCGTCAAGGTGGGCACCCTCAAGGGCACATGAGATAAGGAGATCGGGTAATGAAACAATATCAAAGCTGGCTGGGAGATTATCTGATGAGTCGACGTGACGGAGATCACGCGATGGCTTCGGAACTTGCCAACACCATCTGCGCCTTCTGGAAGGCCCGGGGTGATGAAGCAGAAACCAGCAAATGGCAGCAACGCTATCAGCAACACGTAGAGCAGGCGCAATAAGCCCCTGCACTCTTTCGCGATAAAAAAACCGGCGCACATGGCGCCGGTTTTGCGTTTCTGGCAAGCAGCAGATTACATCTGGTCGATCATGTCCTGAGCAAACTGGGAGCAGGAACGCAGGGTGGCCCCTTCCATCAGACGCTCGAAGTCATAGGTGACGGTCTTGTTGCGGATCGCAGCTTCCATCCCCTTGATGATGAGATCGGCCGCTTCAACCCAGCCCATGTGGCGCAGCATCATCTCGGCGGAGAGGATCAGGGAGCCCGGGTTGACCTTGTCCTGACCGGCATATTTCGGTGCAGTACCGTGAGTTGCCTCGAACAGGGCCACGCCGTCGCCGATGTTGGCACCCGGTGCGATGCCGATACCGCCTACCTGAGCAGCCAGCGCATCGGAGATGTAGTCACCGTTGAGGTTCATACAGGCGATGACGTCATACTCGGCCGGACGCAGCAGGATCTGCTGCAGGAAGGCGTCGGCGATGACATCCTTGATGACGATGGTTTTGCCGGTTTTCGGGTTCTTGAAGGAGCACCAGGGGCCGCCGTCGATCAGCTGGGCACCGTACTCGTTCTGGGCCAGAGCATAGCCCCAATCCTTGAAGGCACCTTCGGTGAACTTCATGATGTTGCCCTTGTGCACCAGGGTCACTGAGTCGCGATCGTTATCGATGGCATACTCGATAGCGGCACGTACCAGACGCTCGGTACCGGCTTTGGACATCGGCTTGATGCCGATCCCGCAGGACTCCGGGAAGCGAATTTTCTTCACGCCCATCTCGTTTTGCAGGAAGGCGATCACCTTGTTCGCTTCGGCGCTGTCAGCCTTCCACTCGATACCGGCGTAGATGTCTTCGGCGTTTTCGCGGAAGATCACCATGTCGGTCAGATCAGGACGCTTCACCGGACTCGGGGTGCCATCGTAGTAACGTACCGGGCGCAGGCAGATGTAGAGATCCAGCTCCTGACGCAGGGCCACGTTGAGAGAGCGGATACCGCCGCCGACCGGCGTGGTCAGCGGGCCCTTGATGGCCACGCAGTATTCGCGAATGAAATCCAGGGTTTCGGCCGGCAGCCAGGCACCTTCACCATAAACATGAGTCGATTTCTCGCCGGTGTAGATCTCCATCCAGGCGATCTTGCGCTCGCCCTTGTAGGCTTTCTCGACCGCAGCATTCACCACATTCAACATGGCTGGGGTCACGTCAACACCGATGCCATCCCCTTCGATAAACGGAATGATCGGATGGTTGGGAACCTGCAGCTTGCCGTTAGCATCGACTGTGATTTTCTGGCCCTGGGTCGGGATAACTACTTTGCTTTCCATCGGCATCTCCTAACTTCCGTTTGTTATCAACTTGTTTGTTGCGCGCGGCCATCTTAGCCCATTCATTTTCATAATAAAACGACAAGAAAGCATGTCAGACCAAAGAGGTAGCCACCCGCCAGTGCGCCGTCACAACGCCTTGCCGACCCCGCCCCGTTATGCCTCCAGCTCGCTGGCCGTCGCCTGCGGCTGACTCAGGGAACGGTACTGGGAAGGGGTCAAGCCGGTCTTCTGTTTGAACACACGGCAGAAGTAGTTCACGTCGGTAAACCCGCAGCGATTGGCGACCTCTTCGAGACGGAAGCGATACTTTTTCAGCATGAACTTGGCCCGCTCCAGCCGCACCCAGCTGATGTAGTCCGCCAGCCGCATGTGCCCCTGCTGGCGGAACAGACGTGAGAGGTGGCTGGGGGAGAGATTGAAGCGGGCGGCGATGCATTCGCGACTGATGGGGCGGTGGAAATTTTCCTGAATGTAGATGCAGATGCCGTGAAAAAGATCGGAGCCACGAGGACGACCGCTCTCCGACTCCACCAGCAACTGCCGTGAATAACTTAGCAGCGCCTGCAGCAGGTGATTGTCCATCGGTGCCCTTATCGGCTCCTGCGCAAGGGTGTTGAGGGAGAGCAGTATATGATCGAGCGCCCGTCCGGCACCGGCCTGAATACTGTGCTTCTGCACATCGAAGAAGCCGGTGTCTCCCTTGTGCTTGCTCACCAGACTGAACCCTATCTGACGCTTGCCGAACAACAGGCTGAGCACGGAACAGTCATTGTCCCAATCCGGCTTGTTCCAGCCGTTGGGGGGAATGTACATCGCCTCCCGCGGCCCCATCTGTACCGACTGCACATCCCCTTCCGGGGACCAGATCTGGTTGAGATAGTGGCCACTGAATACCAGCTCGAGACGCGGAAAATTGACCTGATAACTGAAGCAGGGAGGCACCCCTTTGTCAGAGGCAAACAACACCTTCTCAAAGCCTCCCCCCTCACTTAGAAAGCCGTCCAACAGCTGGGTAAAGATGATACTCATGAATGATCCTGATCAAGATGCAGAGAGCAACCGATTGCGGTGCGCTGCCCCTGCCATGCTATAGTCCGCGCCAGACTGAAATTCCCAAAAAATCGTTCTGATACAAGGAGCCATCCATGAGCTACCCGCCGTTTTTTCTAATGTGCAACCCGATCCAGGATTATGTCTGGGGCAGTCGTGACTCCCTGACCACGCTGTTTGGCATCAAAAATCCCGAAGGCAAACCACAAGCTGAACTGTGGATGGGCGCTCACCCCAATGGCTGCTCCGAAGTGACCCTGGCAGGCGAGACCGTGAAGCTTTCCAGCCTGATTGACGCCAACCCCGTCGCCATGCTGGGCGAAGCTACCCAGGCTCGTTTCGGCTCACTCCCCTTCCTGTTCAAGGTGCTCTGCGCCGAGCAAGCCCTCTCCATTCAGGTACATCCGAGCAAGGCACAGGCCGAAGCCGGTTTTGCCAGAGAAGAGGCCGCAGGCATCGATATCAAGGCGAGCAACCGCAACTACAAGGATCCGAACCACAAGCCGGAGCTGGTCTTTGCCCTCACCCGCTATCAGGCGATGAACGGCTTTCGCGCCATCCCGGCCATCCTGGCCCTGTTCGATCGCATGGCGCTGCCCGCCCTGGTCGACCTGACCGCGGCGCTTCGCCAGTCACAGGATGAAGCTGGCCTGCGGCACTTCTTCCACCAGTTGCTGATCCTCAGCGGTGATCGCAAGGACGAGGCGCTGGCTCGCCTGCTGGCCTATGCCGCCGCCCATCAGGATGAAGAGACTTTCGCCACCATCAGCAAGCTGGCCAACCAGTACCCGGGGGATGTGGGGCTCTTCTCGCCGTTGCTGCTCAACGTGGTGACACTTGAGCCGGGTCAGGCGATGTTCCTCGATGCCCAGACCCCCCACGCCTACATCCACGGCACTGGCCTCGAGATCATGGCCAACTCGGACAACGTGCTGCGTGCCGGTTTGACCCCCAAATACATGGATGTGCCGGAGCTGCTGGCCTGCACCCGCTGTGTCGCCAAACCGGACGACCAGATCCTGCTCACCCCTCGCATGGAAGGCACAGTACAGCACTTCGACGTGCCGGTACCGGATTTCACCTTCAGCGTATATGGCGCAGGCGAACATGCCCTCACCACCGGCAATGCCGAGATCCTGTTCGCCATCGATGGGCCCATCACCCTCATTGGCCAGGATGGTGAGCGTCTGACATTGACCATAGGGCAATCTGCATTTGTACCCGCCAGCACCGGCGATTATCGCGTGACGGCTGAAGGGCGTTTTGCCCACGCCAGCAACCGCTGATCCTGGTGGGCCATCGGCTCATCACCCTCTGTTCAAAGGGCCCAGCAGGGCCCTTTTTTTTCAGCTCATCTGACCATGTAGAGCCCGGTACGACTCACAAAATCGGTCATTTAACTCAACATCGAAGAATAACACGCTGAATTATAATGATTAATATCATTTAGCCTCCCTGGTCACGCCACCCTGCAGTTATGCGAGCCAGCTCACACCCTTCCCTACACGTCATAAAAATCCAGTTAATGCCATTTTTTTCCTCTGTCCCAGGATATTAATCAACGAAATAATAGAAACAGTTAATTTACAGGCAGCAGGAAAAACATTTAAGAGCATTTATATATTCCAGATGTAACACAGCTCAGCCACTTATTTCATAAGTGTAAGGGGCGATTTTTTAAATCAGGCTATAGGTGCCTGTTATTTTCCTGCACATTTATTTTTCCGCCTGTATGGCCAGAACGTTTTCACTATCCATTTTATCTGGCTGATATTCCCCCCGTCACCCTCTATATCCAGTGACAGTCGGGGTAATACATGCAGATGGCTCTCTCATCCGGCAGATATTCATTGGCTGGCCCGGCGTTCTGCATTATCTGTTTTTATACGTTCGATACCCTACTTTCATTAACCTGTGGCGACAAATATGAAACTGAAACGTTCCCTGCTCGCGTGTGCCGTACTGGCTGGCCTGGTTGGTATATCCGGTTGTCAAAATGACTCGGATACCGCTGTCGATAACAATAAAGAGACTAACGTCTCCCGTTACGTCAATCCGTTCATCGGCACAGGTAATTTAGGCAACACCTATCCCGGCGCCACGACCCCGCATGGCATGGTGCAGCTGTCGCCCAATAATGGGGCCAATGGCTGGGAATATATCTCCGGCTATTACTACCACGACAACCGCCTCGCCGGGTTTTCCCACACTCACCTCTCGGGCGCCGGAGCTGGAGATCTCAACGATATTCTGGTGATGC
Organism: Aeromonas sp. 601027; assembly: GCF_049174455.1. Lineage (NCBI taxonomy): Bacteria > Pseudomonadati > Pseudomonadota > Gammaproteobacteria > Aeromonadales > Aeromonadaceae > Aeromonas > Aeromonas sp. 601027. The sequence continues at coordinate 17,984 of NZ_JAAKTN010000003.1, forward strand.
CGATCAACTCACGCTCCAATTTCATGCTGAACGAGGGGTCGGCCTCACTGAATCTGGAGGCCTCCCGCTACAGCCACAAGGATGAAGAGGCAACGGCGGGCTACTACAAGGTCAATCTGAAGGATTACGGGATCAAGGCCGAGCTGACCGCCTCGGATCGGGTGGGGGTTCATCGCTACACCTTCCCGCAAGATAAAAAATCGGAAATCGTGGTCAACCTCGGCTTCAAGGTCAACTGGGACTACACCTCCGACTCCTATCTGAAATGGGACAAAACCCACAACCGGATCGAGGGCCATCGCTTCTCTGACGGCTGGGCCCCCAGCCAGAAAGAGTTCTTCGTGATGGAGTTCGACCAGCCCATCAAAAACATCCGCTTCGCCTACTTTGACAAAGACCAGAACCGCTATCTGGACCTGCCGGAAGGCACCACCGAGATCGGCAACGAGACCCGTGGCAAATATCAGTACGCGCGTGCCTATGTGGAATTTGATACCGCGGCGGCGGGCTTGGTCGTCGAGGCCAAGGTAGCCCTCTCCAACGTCGAGATCGGCCGGGATGGCAACGCTGGCGCCTCACTCAACATGACCGAAGTGGCCAATATGTCGTTTGACGATGTCCGGCAGGCTGCGACCCAAAAATGGGAAAAGGAGCTGGGCAAGATCCGGGTCAGTGGGGATGAGGAGTACAAACAGACCTTCTATACCGCGCTCTACCACACCTATCTGGGCCAGACCATTCACTCCGATCTGGACGGACGCTACCGCCAGGTGCATCAGGGGCGCAACGCCTATCCGGATGGCAACACACCGTGGGGCGAGCAGATCGATACCCTCAAGGAGTCGGTTCGCACCGCCGATGCCAACCGGGATGGCAAAGCGGACTTTACCCGTTACGACACCTTCTCCCTGTGGGACACCTACCGCGCAGTACAACCCCTCTCGTCACTGCTGGAGCCGGATCGCCTCGCCGATGTGGTGCTCTCCATGCTCTCCTACGCCGAGGAGGAGTGGATGGACGATCTGGGCAACCTGCGCAAGGGCAGATTGCCGGAGTGGACCTTCAAGGGTAACGAGACCGGCATGATGATGGGGATGCACTCCACGCCGGTGATCCACGACGTACTCTCCAAAGGCTCGCTGGACAGACGGATGATCGCGCTGGGCTTCAGCGATGCGGAACGTCAGGAGATCAAGGAGCGACTGGTGACCGCCATGATCACCGACGCCCGCGCAGCCACCAGCCAGGGGGTCGCCTGGATCAAGGAGTACGAGCAGCAAGGCTATGTACCTGCCCAGTTGCATGACACACCGCCGGGCAATGACTGGGAATCTCACTCCCCCTTCAAGGATGCCTGGACCTCATCCTACTCGCTGGAGTACTCCATGAATGACTGGGCGATCGCCCAATCGATCAAGGCAGTATTTGGCGAAAGTGACCCCCGCTATCAGGAGTTTGCCGATCGATCCAAGAACTGGCAGGCGCAGTTTGACTTTGGCGGCAAGCAGTACAAGGGGTGGTTCAAGGCCCGCGACTACGCTGGCAACTTCATTGATGCCGGTTGGGTAGACCCGAAAACCGGCCGGGCAGTGGGCAAGGATTGGCGCCCCGACATGTTCAACTGGTCATTCGCCGAGTCCAACGGCTGGCAATACGCCTTCAGCGTTCAACATGACATTCATGGCCTGGTCGATCTGATGACCCGCTTCGACCAGACCCAGAATCCTCAGGCCAAACGGGGCGAACTGTTTGCCAAACGGCTGGACGAGTATTGGAGTACCTATCCGGATCGCAACGCTGGCGACAACCAGTTCCCGGTATTCAACACCGGCAACGTGGGACAGCATGTGCAGGGCAACGAGCCCGATATCCATGTGCCCTACCTCTACAACTACGTAGGACAGCCCTGGAAGGGACAGGCCGCCATCGTGGCAGCCACCAACGTCTGCTACAAGAACACCCCTGACGGCATCTGTGGCAACGATGACTTTGGCACCCTCTCTGCCTGGTTCGTGTTCCGGGCGCTGGGCTTCTTCCCGGTCAATGCCTCCTCCGGCATCTACGAGATTGGCACCCCCATGTTCGAAACCGCCTCGCTCGATGTGGGTGCGGGCAAACAGTTCACCGTCACGGCCCAGAATGTCAGCCGCGACAACATCTACATCCAGTCCGCTCGCCTCAATGGCAGCGAGTTCAATCGCAGCTACCTCACCCATGAGGAAATCCTCAGTGGCGGCAAGCTTGAATTCGTGATGGGCGATAGCCCCAACCAGAATTGGGGCAGCCAGCCGGAAGATCTGCCGCCCGCGCAAGGTATCGGCACCTTCCTGCACGAAGGCGACCTGCCTGCCGGTTCCCGTTAATCACCTGTTCGGGGGAGGACTTCCTCCCCCATCACCACTCAAAAATGGAATGACCATGTTCAAGTGCAATCTTCTTTCTCTTGCGGTGATTGCCGCACTGACCGGTGGCATCGCCGGTTGCAACAGTGAGAGCGAGTCTACCGCTATCGAGAAACCGGTAACTCCGGTTGTCGATCTGTCGGTACTGAAATACGTTGACCCCATGATAGGCACCGCCGCATCAGGCCACACTTTCCCCGGTGCCACCCGCCCTGCCGGCATGGTGCAGCTCTCGCCGGATACCTTTATTGGCTCCAACACCGATCACGAGAGCGGACTCAACCCCTGGCACTCAGCCTCCGGCTACTGGGACTCTTCCAATTATCTCACGGGCGAGATCGTCGCAACCGATGTTCCGCTCTACGGCTTCTCCCATACCCATCTCTCCGGCACCGGCGCCACCGATCTGGGCGACATTCTGGTACTGCCCTACGCCGAGATGGCCGACGCCCAGATAAACGCCTTTGACAAAACCAATGAGCACGCCAGCGCCGGTTATTACAAAACCAGACTGAACAAGGGGGAGATTGAGGTTGAACTGACCACCACCAAACGGGTCGGTTTGCACCGTTACACCTTCGCCAAAGGAGCGGATCGGAATGTGAAATTCGATCTGGGTCATACCCTGCTGAACAACAACGGCCAATCGCTGAAAAACAAAATCGAAGTGGTGGATGAGTACACCCTGCGTGGCCGCAAAACCTCCACTGGCTGGTTCCAGGGACAGAACCATCAGGGCCAGAACATCTTCTTCTACGCCAAATTCAACCAACCTGTGGCCAGGGCCATGCTGGGCGAGCAGGACAAGATGCCCACCCGGGAGATGCGCCCCAACAGCGTCTATCAAGGGGATGACCTGACCGCCTACCTCAATTTTGGCCAGGGTGACCAACCGATCGAGATCCGGGTCGGTATCTCGGCGGTGAGCTGGCAAGGAGCACAGAAGAATCTGGAGGCGGAAGCCCCCACCTTTGATTTCGCCAAGGTGAAGTCAGACGCCGAATACGCGTGGGCCGAAAAGCTGGCAACACTCAAAACCGAAGGGGGGACGGAAACCGAGAAGACCAATTTCTACACCGCCCTCTACCACATGATGATCGCCCCTATCGAGCTCTACGATGTGGATGGCAAGTATCTTGATATGCAGGGCACCCTGCGCACCCTGCAACCTGGCGATACCCCCAACTACTCCATCTACTCGACCTGGGATACCTTCCGCGCCGTTCACCCCATGTGGACCATCATGGACCCGCCACAGGCGACTCTCTACGCCAAGGATCTGATCCGCAAATCCAACGTGGAGTTCGGCCTGCTGCCCAAATGGGAAGGCCACGGCTCGGAAACCGGCACCATGATTGGCTACCCCTCGGCGGCCATCCTTGCCGATGCGGTGACCAAGGGGCTGATCGATGCGCAAGAGGCACTGGAAGCCTCGGTCAAATCGGCCCACTACCGGCCTGCCGATTACCCGCAGATCCATGACGACATCCTGAGCTCGCTGATGGCCGGTCAGCTCAGCTATCACGAGAAAGAGCAGTGCGTCCGTTATCCCAACTGGAACTCGGTCTCCTACTCGCTGGAGTTCTCTTTCTACGACTGGACCATCGCCGAGATGGCGAAAGCCGCGGGCGACATGACTACCTATCAGGAGTTCAAGGCACGATCCTACAACTCGCTCAAACATTGGGATCCCCAGGCTGGCAATGCCGATGGCAAAGGCTTCTTCGTACCGACCGAGCTGAAAAACGGTGACCCGTGCGCCCTGAAATACGCGGCGGCCGATTTCGATCCCTACAAGTCGGATGCCTTCTACTACACCGAGGGCAATGCCTGGCAGTGGCAGTGGTCCTTCATGCAGGATCTCGACAAGCTGACCGAGATCATGGGTGGCCAGCAGGGACTGAACGACAAGCTCGACAACCTGTTCAACGCCGACCCCAACGGGGGCGAAGCACATCAGGACATGACCGGTTACATCGGGCAGTACATTCATGGCAACGAGCCCTCACACCACGTCATCTATCTCTACAATCGCACCGCCCAGCCCTGGAAAGCGCAGGAGTACCTCGACCGGGTCTATAAGGAGTTCTACAAAACCACCCCGGATGGCCTGATCGGCAATGAAGACGTCGGCCAGATGTCGGCCTGGTACATCATGAGTGCCATGGGCTTCTATCAAATCTCCCCGGGCGACCCGACCTACACCATCGGTCGTCCCATCTTTGACAAGGTCACCATCAACCTGCCCGACGGTCAGTTCAACGTGGTCGCACAGAACAACAGCCCGGACAACCTCTATGTCAAAGAGGTCACCATCAATGGCAAGCCACTCAACCAGTACAACACCTTCGCCCACAGCGAGATCCGTCCCGGTGGTGAGCTGCGTTTTGTGATGACCAACCAGCAACCGACCCCGTAACTCTACAAGCGGCAAGCCACCCGGCTTGCCGCTTTTTCATCTCCGGAATTTGAGGAACAACAATGTTCAAACCCCACAAGCTGGCCATCATGGTGACAGCCCTGCTTGGCCTCTATGGCTGCAACACAAACGATGAGACTACTGACAATGGCCGCCCCGATAATGCCCTGCAGGTGCTGCAATATGTCGATCCGCTGATCGGCACCGATGGGCTGGGCAATGTCAATCCGGCCCCGGTCATGCCGGAAGGGATGATCCAGCCGGGCCCGGACAACTGGAATCCGGCCAACTGGAATGGCAAGGGATCCCCTTCCGACTATCACCACCATCTGGCCAAGCTTTCCGGCTTCAGCAGCACCCATATCTCGGGGGCAGGCAAGGGGGATCTCAATGATTTCGCCTTCTTGCCCTTCATCGGCAGCAATACCGACCCGGTCACCATCAACAAGACGAGCGAACAGTCGGAAGTAGGCTATTACAAAGCGGATCTGGTGGAGACCGGCATCAAGGCCGAACTCACTGCCACCCAGCGGGTCGCCTTCCACCGTTACAGCTATCCGGCGGGTGAAGATCGCAAAGTCCAGCTTGATCTGCAGCACGAGCTGCTGGAGCAGTACGGTAACCACTCCCGCAATATTTACTTCAAGCGGGTGAGCGACAACGCCATTGCCGGAGCCAGAACCAGCAACGAGTGGGGGCAGTGGCAGACGGTCTTTTTCTACGCCGAGTTTTCCGAGCCGTTTGTGGATCAGATCCTCTATGTCGATGGCAAATTGAGCAACGACACCGAGGTGGGGTTGGCCGATTACATCGGGTATGGCGAAACCAGACCCCGGGTACGGGATGTGGTGACCCAGCTCAACTTTGCCAAAGGGGAACGGCCCATCACCATGAAGATGGCCATCTCGGGCACCGGCATTGAGGGGGCCATGGCCAACCTGCGCGCCGATGAACATGACTACCGCTTCGATCAGGTGGTGCAGGAGAACAAGCAGGCATGGGCGAAAGTGCTCAATAAGTTCACCCTGGAGGGTGGCAGCGATGCCGACAAGACGATGTTTTATACCTCGCTCTATCGCACCTACATCGCCCCCTTCGTCTATCAGGATGTGGATGGTCAATATCGCGGAATGGATGGCAAGGTGCATCAGGCCAAGCCGGGCTTTACCAACTATTCGGTCTACTCCATGTGGGACACCTTCCGCGCCGCTCACCCATTGAAGACCATCATCGAAAAAGAGCGATCCATCGACTATGTGCACGATCTGCTCAACAAATATAAAACCGGCGGCATCATGCCCAAATGGGAGCTGCACTCCGACTATACCGGCGAGATGGTCGGCTACCCGGCGGTCTCCATCATCGCCGACGTCATCGTCAAATACCCCGATGCATTCACACAGGAAGAGATAAAGCTGGCGCTGCAGGCGGCCAATGTCTCCGCCAACTTTGACCTCGCGCTGACCAAAAGCTGGGTGCCCTATCAGGATCCCTGGAACGGCGACAAGCGCTTCACCGTGATGACCCGTCACGGCCAGTATGCCGAGCAGCACGGCTATGTCCCCGCCAACGTCAAACTCAAGCCGGAAGAGGGCGGCATGGCGCAGGACAAGTACGATGAACTGGTCAACGAGTCCGTCTCGTACGGTGTCGAGAATGCCTACTATGACTGGTGTATCGCCCAGCTGGCCCGACTGGCTGGCGACAAATCTGCCGAGAACCGCTATCTGGCCCGGGCGACTACCTGGCGCGCCTATTTTGACTACAACCCGGCGCAATATGGCAAATATGGCGCGACCGGCTTTATGCGCCCCAAAAATTACGATGGCAGCTGGGTCAACAATTACCCCTCCTGCGCCATCGATAAAAACGGCAATCCCGTTACACCACCACAAAACTGTGACACCAACGACAGCAGCCGTTATGACATCTTCTGGCCCTATCGGGCCGAGCACAGGGGGCAGGACTTTACCGAAGGCAACACCTGGCAGTGGAGCTGGTTTGTTCCCCACGATATCGAGGGGCTCAAAGAGGTGATGGGGGGCGAGGAGGGATTCCGGAAGAATCTGGATGCCCTCTTCACCGCCAACTCCAACGCCGATACCTCGCAAGGGGATATGACCGGCTATATCGGCCAGTTCGTGATGGGTAACGAGCCGGATCACCATGTCCCCTACCTCTATAACTGGACCAGAGAGCCGTGGAAAACCCAGGAGTATGTGGATCAGGCGGTACGCAGCTTCTTCCACCCGACCACCACAGGGCTGATTGGCAATGAGGATGTGGGGCAAATGTCCGCTTGGTACATCATGAGTGCGCTGGGCTTCTATCAGGTCACGCCGGGAGTCCCAGTCTACACCATAGGTCGGCCGCTGTTTGACAAGGTGACGATGGATATTGATGGCGGGAAATTCATCGTGAGCGCCGAAAGCAATGGCCCCCAAAATATCTATGTGGAATCCGTCACCATCAATGGCAAACCGTTGGGGGAAAACCTGACATTCAACCACAGCGATATTCGGGCAGGTGGTGAACTGAAATTTATCATGACGGCGCAAAAACCGACCCGCTCAGATAATAAATAACCATCATTGATTGCCAATATATGTTTAGGCCCAAAGCTTCCTTTGGGCCTCTTTTTTGTTCACTAACAAAAATGTTCAAAAATATACCGCACGCAATTACATGATACCCGGATCACAAACAGACTGCCTTGCCACAAAAATCTAGTGAATGACACTTTTTTACTCTGTCGATGAAACAGATGGCATGGGAATAATAGTGCTCGCCGGGATCAATGCCATCGAGCACCAATATTGCTCAGGGATCGCTCCGGTCTCATAAAAATAGATCATGACTGCTCACCCTCTACCCGATGGAGCCGCTCAATATGTTCAAGAAAAATATTCTGGCCATTGCCCTGACCAGCACAGTAGCCATGTTATCCGGCTGCGATTCAGATAACAGCAGCGACAATAACGACGATCAAAAGCCAACGCCAACCAATGTGTTGCAATATGTGAACCCATTCGTTGGCACTGGCTTTAACGGTCACACCTTTCCCGGCCCTGTGGTACCGGAGGGCATGGTGCAACTCTCGCCGGATACCGAGTTGATAGGCTGGCACTCCTCCTCCGGCTATCACTTTGACAAAGATACCCTGTTCGGATTTTCCCACACCCACCTCTCAGGCACCGGCATGGGGGGGCTGGGGGATATTCTGTTCCTGCCCTTTACCGAAGATAAATCCAAATACATCGAGCAAAGCGATGATTACCGCAAAGCCATCTCGGTCAAAATGGACAAAAAATCCGAGCAGGCCGAGCCTGGCTACTATGCGGTGCGCATCGCCGAGAATGGCATCAAGGCCGAGCTGACCGCCTCCGAGCGGGTGGGCTTTCACCGCTACACCTATCCGCAGGGGCAACCCCAACGGCTGAAGATCGATTTGAACTCGATCCTCAACAGCGACTGGGGATCGAGTTCGCTGCGCAACAAACTCACCGTCAGCGAAGATGGCTACACCATCACCGGCGAGCGAGATGCGACTCACTTCTCCGGCTGGGCGAAAAACCAGAAGATCTTCTTCCATGCGACCTTCGACAAGAAGATCAAAGAGGTCTACATCCTCGCTGGTGGTGTGCCGGTAGAGGGCTTGAGCGCCGAGCACAAGGCCAAATCCAAAGCGGATGTCACCGCTTACGTCGAATTTGAAGAGGGCGGCTCAGCCCAACTGAACGCCAAAGTTGCCCTATCGGCGGTCGATGCCACCGGCGCATGGAACAACTACCAGGCCGAAGGGGATGTTTCGTTTGACGAGGCCCGCGCCAACGCCCGCGAGAAGTGGGCCAACGCCCTCAATTTCACCATCGAGGGGGGCAGCAAGGAGCAACACGAGATCTTCTACACCGCCCTCTACCACACCAAGATCGCCCCCATCGTCCATCAGGATGTGGATGGCAACTACCGCGGCATGGGCAAAGGGGCGCAGGCCAAGGGGGAAGGCAGCTACTCCATCCACTATGGCCAGGCAAGCGAAGATCAGCCCAACTTCTCGGTCTACTCACTGTGGGACACCCAGCGAGCGCTGCACCCGCTTAAAACCATCACCGAACCCACCCGCGCCGTGCAGTATGCCAAGAACCTGCTCCAGAAGTATCTGGAGAGCGGCCTGCTGCCCAAGTGGGAGCATCTGGGGGATGAGACAGGCACCATGGTGGGCTATCCGGCGGTGGTGGTGATTGCCGACGCCATCACCAAATACCCCGATGCCTTCACTGCGCAGGAGAAAAATCTGGCGCTCACGGCCGCCATCGACTCCTCCACCTATACCAACTACCCCATGCTGGCGACCGAGTGGGACAAGGCGGTGCTGGACAAGACCCTGACCAACCACATCGATTACATCGAAAAGAACGGCTTTGCCCCGGCAGTGCAGCGGATCGACGGTCAGCCCGTCTTCGCTGACTACACCCTCGAGTCGGTCTCCTACGGTCTGGAGAACGCCTTCTATGACTGGGCCATCGCCCGGATCGCCAAGGCGGCCGGCAACCCGGCGGCCGAAGCGCGCTATCTGGCCCGTTCTAACGGCTATCAGCGCTACTTCGACCACAATGCGGCCGAATACGCCCAGTACGGGGTGACCGGTTTCATGCGTCCGGTGATGATCGATGGCGCCTTCATGACGCCGTTTGATCCCTATGGCACCGAACATGAGACCGGCAACTATACCGAGGGCAACGCCTGGCAGTGGACCTGGTTTGTGCCCCATGACATCAAGGGTCTGAAAACCGCGATGGGCGGAGAAGAGGCCTTCAAGCAGAATCTGGACGCCACCTTTGCCGCCGAGAGTCAGGGGTCGGAGACCGCTGACATGACCGGGATGATGGGTCAGGTGGCCTTCGGGAATGAACCCTCCCACCATATCCCCTACCTCTACAACTGGACATCGGAACCTTGGAAAACTCAGGAGACGGTCGACTACATCCTCGACACCATGTACTCGAACACCCCGGCAGGCATCATAGGCAACGAGGATGTGGGCTCCATGTCTGCCTGGTATGTGATGTCAGCACTTGGCTTCTATCAGGTGAATGCGGCAGATCCCGTCTACACCATTGGCCGCCCGCTATTTGCCAAAGCGACCATCCCGGTCAAGGGGGGAACCTTCACCATCATCGCCGATAACAACAGCGCCAAGAACCGCTATGTCCAGTCGGTCACCATCAATGGCAAACCGCTCAAGGATGGTCTCTTCTTCGAGCACAAGGAGTTTATACCGGGGGGCAACCTCCACTTCGTGATGGGCGATACCCCGCCACAAAAGTAACGATCGATAGCATTGAGGTGACATTCAGCACGCAATCCGAAAATGTCACTTTGTGATACCCGACGGCCCACGCCAGATGGATTGATAAAATCCAATCAGCGCTGGGCCATTTTATTTTCCAGTGGGAAGCCCAGGTTCAACCATTAACCCGTTTTTCTCAAATATGCCTTAAATCGGGCAATAAACCGCAAAAAATGGCTGTAAATCCCATTACAAGGGTTTTTCTGTCATATCTTGACCGCTGTCACATCCTGCCATTAATTAAACAAAAACCACTACTGAGTTAAAGAACAACACTTTGCGAGCTGGATCACACCAGCAAAACCATGCAACAAAAATCCAGTTATTGCTACATTCATCGCCTGTCCAACCCTACCCTTGAGGGCAATAATGAGCCCAATTCGCAACGCATGACTTAGCCCTTACAGGGAAGGAGAGTGAGATGTTACCCACCATGACCAACGGCAGACTCATCTGCCTGGAGTTGAAGGCCACCAGCAAGGAGGCCCTGTTCGACGAGATGGCACAGATGCTGGCGCGCGATGGCGCCGTGTCTGATCAACAGCAATTCGTCAAGGATATCTGGGCCCGCGAGCAGCTGGACTGCACCGGCTTCGAGCAGGGTGTCGCCCTGCCCCACGCCAAGAGCAAGGCGGTCAGCCGTCCGGCCATAGCCATCGGTGTCAGCCGTCAGGGTATCGAGTACGGCGCCGAAGATGGCAAACCGACCCAGCTTATCTTCATGATCGCCTCCCCGGATGGCGGCGCCAACCACCACATCGAAGTGCTGGCCGAGCTCTCCACCCGTCTGCTGGAACCGGGCTTTATCGAGCAGATGAAAGCCGCCACCACCGTCGAGCAAGCGCTGACCCTGCTCAAGCAAGGCCCGAAAGTGCAAAAACCGGCCCCAGCCGCCAAACCGGCTGCCACTGCACCGGCTGAACCCGAAGAGCGCACCTTCAAGGATCGCCTCAATACCATGAAGCAGCACCTGCTGTTTGGTACTTCCCACATGATCCCTTTCATCGTGGCGGGCGGTGTGCTGCTGTCACTGTCGGTGATGATGAGCGGCAAGGGCGCCGTGCCGGAAGCGGGCTTCCTCAAAGACATGGCAACCATGGGGATCGCCGGTCTGACCCTGTTTACCGCCGTGCTGGGTGGCTATATCGCCTACTCGCTGGCTGACAAGCCGGGCCTGGCCCCGGGCATGATCGGCTCCTGGATTGCCGTTCAGCACTATCAAACCGGTTTCCTCGGCGCCATTCTGGTGGGCTTTATCGCCGGTTTCGTGGTCAATCAGCTCAAACGGATCAAGCTGCCTGACTCCATGACCTCCCTCGGTTCCATCTTCATCTATCCGCTGATCGGTACCTTTCTGGTGTGCGGCATCGTGATGTGGGGGATCGGTGCCCCGATCGCCGCCATGATGGAAGGGATGAACCACTGGCTCTCCAGCATGGCGGGCTCAGGTAAAGTGATGCTGGGTGCCATTCTGGGTGGTATGACCGCCTTCGATATGGGCGGCCCGGTCAACAAGGTTGCTACCCTGTTTGCCCAGACTCAGGTCAACACCCAGCCCTGGCTGATGGGCGGCGTCGGCATCGCCATCTGTGTGCCGCCGCTCGGTATGGCACTGGCTACCCTGATGTCTCCGAAGCGTTACAAGAAAGAGGAGCGTGAATCCGGCAAAGCGGCCGCCATCATGGGCATGATCGGTATCAGCGAAGGTGCAATCCCGTTTGCCGCCGCGGACCCCATGCGTGTCATCCCAGCCATCGTCGCAGGTGGTATCGTCGGCAACATCACCGGCTTTATGATGCACAGTATCAACCACGCCCCTTGGGGTGGCTGGATTGTCCTGCCGGTTGTTGAAGGCAAGATGGGCTACATCCTGGGTACCATCCTCGGCGCCCTGACCACCGCCATCATCGTCAACCTGCTGAAGAAGCCGGTGAGCGAAGAAGATGACGTCACTACCACCCAAACCAGCTTCGAAGTCATTGAAGCGGAAGGAGAAGCAGACGTACTGGCCATCACTGCCTGCCCGTCTGGCGTGGCCCACACCTTCCTCGCCGCCAAGAGCCTGCAGAAGGCCGCCGCCAAGCAGGGGATCAAGATCAAGGTCGAGACCCAGGGCGCCAACGGCATCATCAACCGCATCACCGCCAAGGATGTCGCCAACGCCCGCTGCGTCATCTTCGCCCACGATGTGGCCATCAAGAACCGCGAGCGCTTCACCAATATTGAGGTCATCGATGTGAAAACCAAAGAGGCGATCCACAATCCGGAAGCACTGCTGGCCCGCACGCTGGGCAACAAGGCAAACGCCGCCTGATAACCGTCAGACTCCACCTATAACAAGGGGCCCATCACTGGCCCCTTTTCGTTACCTGCTAAGCAACCGCATATCATCCCACCGACCAAGCCACTGATTTAAAACATATTAACCAGTCACATCACCGTTCTTGGCGAGCCGTCACAGAACTGTGACGTGTAAAAAAACAGCAATTGAAGCGCTAGTCAGATCTCATGTCAAATGGCTCCGCCTACTAAACTGGAGCATCACAAAAATGATAAAAATCAATAAATTGGTTCTGGCTGTTACCCTCACCCTCACGACTACCCCCTTGCTGGCAGCCCACTGGACGTGTGGCGACCACGTGCGCTTTGGTCTGCCCTCCGAATCGGATCAGAAGCTCTGCCGTGAAGGGTATGCGGTCGGCTACAACTACGACTACAAGGTGGCGGACTGGGTCTCCTACCGGATGACCGCCCAAAGCGCACAGGGCACAGTGCCGCGCAAGGATGCCTTCGCCGAGGACAGGGAGATCCCGGTTGCCTACCGCGCCACCCTCTCCGACTACAAGGGCTCGGGCTACGACCGTGGCCATCAGGCCCCGGCGGGGGACATGAAATCGAACAAGAACACCATGAAAGAGAGCTTCCTGCTGAGCAACATGACACCTCAGATCGGGGTGCTCAACCAGAAGGCGTGGCGCGTGCTGGAGGACAAGGTGAACAAGTGGGCGGTTTCCCGCAAGGATGTGCAGGTGATCACCGGCCCCATCTTTACCGGCTCTGAAGAGTCCATCGGTCAGGGGGTGACGATCCCGAGCGCCTACTACAAGATCGTGATGGATCCGGCCAAACTGCAGGCCATCGCCTTTATCATGCCGCAACAGGATATTCCCGTTAGCAAGATCGCCGACTACCGGGTGTCGGTGCGTGAAGTGGAGGAGCAGACTCACCTCAACTTCTTCAGCGACATGCCCGAAGAGCAGCAGGAGACGCTGGAAGCCCGTGTCTCCCCGATGTGGAACTAACTCAAAATTCGATAGATTGAGAATCAACCTATCCAGGTAACAGATAGGTTGGGGAACCAATGCTGCCGATGGCAGGGGGAAAACAGCTCCCCCTGCCCTTCTGGCAGAGCAGCCGGGAACGCGATTCATCCCCCACGACTCGCCCCGACTCACAGTTTGACGCCCCGATAACTGCTATATTGCCCGCCTGTTTTGGTACTAACCGACTGAATTGACGCGACTTTGCTAGGCGCTGCCAACTGGCGGCGCACAGTGGCAATCAGCCCGACCGAGGAATCTTCGATGAAACAGACCCTTCTCGCCCTGACGCTGAGCGGCCTGCTGGCTCTCTCCCCCCTCGCCCTGCAGGCGGCCGAAAGCTCGATGCAGATAGAGAGCGACCTCAATACCCTGGTGAGCAAGCGCCAGGTGGTGGACATGTTGCTGGCCGAGGCGCAGCAGATCTACAAATCGCCGGCCAAGATCTCCCACGCCGGCTTTACCGCCAAGATGCCGAGCAACATGGAGCTGGTCACCAACCGGCTGCTGGCCGCCTACAAACTCGAACCCTATCGCACCGACCTGCTCATCTCGGCGGCCAACGCCCAGATCTACAACGGCAATATTGACCGCGCCATCTCGCTGCTGGAGCAGGCGCAGGCGGTCGCCCCCGATGACCTCGACATCAACAGCTACCTCGCCATCTGGCAGCTGGTGAAGGGCAACAAGGAGGCGTCGCGCACTGCCCTGGCCAAGGTGGCAGATCGCAACGGCGGACGCGCCGCCGATCTGGACAAGATCATCGCAAGGGTGCAGCGGGTCACCACCATGGCGCTGCAGACCGAGCTGACCGAGGATCAGCTCAAGGCAAGCAAAGAGGGCAAACGTGCCATCGTCACCCTGGGTTATGCCCTCAACCCCGACGGCACCATGGACCGGATCCTGCTGGGCAGGCTGCAGGCCACCCTCAAGCTCGCCAAGGCGGATCCAGATTCGCTCATCATCCTCACCGGCGGGGTGCCGCAAAATCACCAGACCGAGGGCAAGCTGATGGCCGACTGGCTGGCCAATCACGGCATCGACCGCAGCCGCCTCATCGAGGAGAACTACGCCACCAGTACGGTGGAAAATGGTCTCTACAGCGCCTATGCCCTCGCCCGCCACCAGATCAACTACGCGGTGCTGGTGAGCTCCGCCAGCCATGTGCGCCGCGGTCAGGCGGTGCTTGAAACCGCCTGCGACCAGACCGGCCCGGCCGGGCTGCAGGTGGTGAGCGTCAGCTTCCCCGACAAGCCGCTCGAGGATCTGGCAAGCGTGAGCCAGAGCGAGCTGCTCGGCATCTACCGCGATGTGCTGCGTACCTACGGTATGTGGAGCTACCGCTCGGCCCCGCTGATTGAACGCTAACGAACCTGCAATCAGCCCAAGTCACTGAAACAGAGAGGGAGGCATCATGCCTCCCTCTTTCGTTTGTACGTTTCACCGCACCTGTCAGCTGGCGATAAAGCCCTGCGAGGGGCCCGCTTTGGGATCGTCACCGAAGCGGTTCGGCCCCTGCTGGCCGTTGCAGACCATAAAGTAGATGAGCACCAGGGTACCGATAACGGGGATAAGGCCGATCAGCAGCCACCAGCCGCTGCGGTCGGTGTCATGCAGACGGCGCACCGCCACGGCGAGGGACGGGAGCAATACTGCCAGCGAGTAGATAGCGCTCAGGATCTCCTTGTCGCTGCCAATCAAGCGATCCACCATCCCCACCAGCAGCATGAATACGACGTTGCAGAGCACGAACATCCAGTATTCGGTGCGACGGGCCCGCCCGCTGAATACCGCATATTGCTTGAGTACCGAGATATACCAGTTCATTTCGCCTCCAGACTGTTTTCAAAAACAAGTAGTTGCAGATCCGAACCGAGCTTAGCGCGATCAGTGCCAGCCGTCGATGACCAGCAGCTCCAGATCCCGGCGGCTGATGCGCTTGCTGTCCACCTTGACATAGACAGAGCGCTCGGAAACGGCCAGCAGCACGTCGCTCACCCCGTCGCAGGCGCGGATCTTCTGCTCCAGAGCCGTATTGGCCTCCACCCCTTCCGGCAACACGATGCGCAGGCTGCTCACATAGGGGGGCTCGGCCATGGTGAGGCTGACCCCGAGCCAGACGAGGGCCAGCGCGGCGCAGCCGCCAAACACCAGGGCGCCACCGCCCAGGCTGTAGAGCAGGCCGCCGAGGCTGCCGCCGATGGCCACCCCGATGAACTGGCTGGTGGAGTAGATCCCCATGGCGGTGCCCTTGTAGCCGGGGGGCGACTCCTTACTGATCAGAGAGGGCAGCAGCGCCTCCATCACGTTGAAACCGATGAAGAAGATCTGCAGGCCGGCGAGCAGGCCCCACAGCTGCAGGCCGCTTTGCCAGAGCACCAGCTCGGCGATGAGCATCACCAGCACGCAGATCTGGAACACAAGCTTCATCTTTCTGCGCTTCTCGGCATAGATGATGAACGGCACCACGCTGACAAAGGCGATCAGCATGGTGACCAGATAAACCTGCCACTGGCTGTCGCGGGGCAAGCCGGCGCGCTCCAGCAGCGGCGGCAGCGCCACGAAGCTCGACATCAGCAGGGTGTGCACGCAGAGGATGCCGAAGTTGAGCTTGAGCAGGCGCGGGTTGGTCAGCACGGTGCGCATCCCCCCCTTCACCATGCCGGACTCGCGATTGAGCAGGTGGCCGCTCGGGGTCGGCACCAGCCAGAGGGTGACGGCGATGCCCGCCAGCGCCAGCAGGGCGATCAGCCAGAACAGGCCGGAGAGCCCCAGCGCATGGGTGATAAGGGGGCCGGTCACCATGGCGATGGCGAAGGTGATGCCAAAGCTCACCCCGATAAAAGCCATCGCCTTGGTGCGGTTCTGCTCGCGGGTGAGATCAGACAAGAGCGCCATCACGGCGGCCGAGATGGCGCCACTGCCCTGCAGGGCGCGGCCGAGGATGACCCCCCAGATGGAGTGGGTCAGCGCCGCGATCACGCTGCCGAGGGCAAACATCAGCAGGCCGCCGACGATGAGGGGCTTGCGGCCCACCTTGTCGGAGAGCAGACCGAACGGGATCTGGAACAGCGCCTGGGTCATGCCGTAGATGCCGATGGCCAGGCCAATCAGCGCCTCGGAGGCCCCCGCGAGAGACATGCCGTAGGTGGTCAACACCGGCAGCACCATAAACATGCCGAGCATGCGCAACGAGAAGACGGAGCCGAGCGCCCAGGTGGCTCGGCGCTCGCCCCTCGTCATGGTGAAATCATTCATGATGGCCTCGATAGGTCAGAGAAAAAGAAGAGTAACGGGGTGGCCGACAGCTGCCATGCCACGCCCGATATACGGGAAAAGTGCCCGACGGGGCGGCCCCATAATAACAGAGCCGGGAAAGTTCCCGGCTCTGGATTTCATGCATTTAGGGGCACAACTCACACTATCAGGGCAGCATGCTCACCAGCACGGGAGCGGCATCCGGTTGGAAATCCACCGACATCATCACGCTGAGACAAGTGATGGTGACGATGGAGAACATGAACAGCTTGCGGGCCCAGAGCGCATCATCCACCAGCTGCTTGTAGCCAGACAGCGCCATCCCAAGCCACCAGACGCTCACCGCGGTGGCCACCACCAGATACTTGTAGCCGGCATAACCGCCGAGGAACAGCATCAGGGTCGGCACCATAAAGGCCAGGATGTAGAGAGTGATGTGGAGCTTGGCCACCGGGATCCCCTTCACCACCGGCAATACCGGGATGTTGGCCGCCTGATAATCCTTGAAGCGGAAGATGGCGATCGCATAGGAGTGCGGCATCTGCCACAGGCTGAAGATCGCCAGCAGGATCAGCGCCCCCGAGTCGAACTGACCGCTCACCGCGCAGTAGCCGATGACAGGTGGCGCGGCGCCGGAGAGACTGCCCACCAGGGTGCCGTAGACCGAGTGACGCTTCATGTAGAGGCTGTAGACCCCCACATAGACAATGAAGCCCAGCACCGCCAGCAGGGCGGCCAACGGATTGGCCGCAAAGTAGAGCAGTGCAATGCCCGCAATGCCGAGCGCCGTGGCGTACCAGAGCGATACGCCGGGGGCGATCAGCCCCTTCACCAGAGCACGGTTCTTGGTGCGCTCCATGATGCAGTCGATGTCCCGGTCGATGTAGTTGTTGAACACGCAACCGGAGGCGACCACCAGTGATACACCGACCATGGTCAGAATGAACAGGGGCAAGTCCATGCTCCCCTTGGAGGCCAGCAGGAATCCCCCGATAACCGAGATGAGGTTACCGAAGATGATGCCCGGCTTGGTCACTTGCAGGTATTGCTTCATCATCATTGCCAGCCTGCTCAGTGGACCATCATGTTGATGTTGAGGTTGTACATGATCCACAGGGAACCCACGATCACGATGGCGATGATGAGCACGGTAAAGACCAGTGCAACCAAGTTCCAGCGCTCTTCGGACGAGGTGTTCATGTGCAGGAAGTAGACCAGATGGACGAAGATCTGCACCACCGCCATGCCGACCACAGTGGCCAGCACGGTCCCGTGGGAGGCGGAGCCATCCATCACCATCCAGAACGGGCTCGCGGTCAGAATGACTGACAGCACGAAGCCGGTCAGATAGCTCTTGGCGCTGCCGTGGCTGGCGCCGTGATTGTCAACGGAATG
The DNA here is from genome assembly GCF_049174455.1 of Aeromonas sp. 601027. Taxonomy (NCBI): domain Bacteria; kingdom Pseudomonadati; phylum Pseudomonadota; class Gammaproteobacteria; order Aeromonadales; family Aeromonadaceae; genus Aeromonas; species Aeromonas sp. 601027. Next base: position 36,128 of record NZ_JAAKTN010000003.1, read on the forward strand.
ACTCATTTACATTGCCCCCATCAGATAGACCACGGTAAAGACGCAGATCCACACCACGTCGAGGAAGTGCCAGAACAGGCTCAGGCACATCAGGCGGGAGCGGTTGCGATCGGTCAGCCCCTTCTTGGCCACCAGCACCATCATCACGATGATCCAGACAAGGCCGCTGGTCACGTGGATACCGTGGGTACCGACCAGGGTGAAGAAGGCGGAGAGGAAGGCGCTGCGATCCGGGCCGTAGCCCTCAGCGATCAGGTGATGGAATTCGTAGATCTCCATCGCGATAAAGCCGGCCCCCAACACGAAGGTCACCAGCAACCAGCCGTTGACGGCGGATAGCTGGTTCTTGTTCATCGCCAGCATGGCAAAACCGAAGGTGATGCTGCTAAAGAGCAGCAGCATGGTTTCGCCAAACACGAACGGCAGCTCGAAGATATCCTTGCCACTCGGGCCGCCGGCGGTGCCGTTGACCAGGACTGCATAGGTTGCAAACAGGCATGCAAACAGGATGCAGTCACTCATCAGGTAGATCCAGAAACCGAATACCTTGTTGGCTCCGGCATCGTGGTGCCCATGATCATGGGCACCGTCGTGAGTGTGATGTAGAACGTCGGTCGCCATTGCTTCACGCCACCTTGTTGATATTTTCAAAATGCTGACGCTCGATCCGCTCGATCTCGTCAACCTGCACGTAGTAATCCACGTCGTCGTTGAAGCTGTGGATGATCCAGCTCGCAATCATGCCGATGAAGCCGGCGATGGCCATCCACCAAATGTGCCAGACCATGGCAAAACCAAACACGGTGGCAAAGCCTGCGATGATGACCCCGGCCCCAGTGTTCTTGGGCATATGGATCGGGTCGTAGTGCTCGGGCTGCTGATAGGCAGAACCGTCCTGCTTGGCTTCCCAGAAGGCATCCAGCCCCTTGATCTTCGGCTCGATGGCGAAGTTGTAGAAGGGCGGCGGGGAAGAGGTTGCCCACTCCAGAGTACGGCCACCCCAGGGGTCACCGGTCAGATCGCGGTTCAGCTCGCGGTCGCGGATGCTGACCACCAGCTGGATCACCTGACACAGCACACCCACGGCAATCAGCGCGGCACCACAGGCAGCCACGACCAGCCAGCCATGGAACTGGGGATCCAGATGCTGGCTGACGCGACGGGTCATGCCCATGAAGCCCAGCACGTAGAGCGGCATGAAGGCAACGAAGAAGCCGACAATCCAGAACCAGAAAGCGCGCTTGCCCCAGACATCGTTGAGCTTGAAGCCGAACGCTTTCGGGAACCAGTAGGTGATACCGGCGAAGCAGCCAAACACCACACCGCCGATGATGACGTTGTGGAAGTGGGCGATCAGGAACAGGCTGTTGTGCAGCACGAAGTTGGCCGCCGGTACCGAGAGCAGTACCCCGGTCATGCCGCCGATGCTGAAGGTAATTATGAAGCCGACGGTCCACAACATGGGCGAGGTGAACTCGATACGACCGCGGTACATGGTAAACAGCCAGTTGAAGATCTTCACCCCGGTCGGGATGGAGATGATCATGGTGGTGATGCCGAAGAAGGCATTCACGTTGGCGCCGGAACCCATGGTGAAGAAGTGGTGCAGCCAGACGATGAAGGAGAGCACGGTAATGGCGACGGTCGCCCACACCAGCGAGGTATAACCGAACAGCTTCTTCTTGCTGAAGGTGGCCACCACTTCGGAGAAGATCCCGAACACCGGCAGCACCAGAATGTACACCTCGGGGTGACCCCAGGCCCAGATCAGGTTGATGTACATCATCATGTTGCCACCCATGTCATTGGTAAAGAAATGGGTGCCTAGGTAACGGTCGGCAGTGAGCAGGGCCACCGTGACGGTCAGGATCGGGAAGGAGGCGATGATCAGGATGTTGGCGCACAGAGCCGTCCAGGTAAACACTGGCAGGCGCATCATGGTCATGCCCGGGGCGCGCATCTTGATGATGGTGGCGAAGAAGTTGACGCCGGTCAGCAGGGTGCCCAACCCCGAGATCTGCAGACTCCAGATCCAGTAGTCGACCCCGACCCCCGGGCTGTACTCCAGTCCCGACAGCGGCGGATAGGCCAGCCAGCCGGTCTGGGCAAATTCACCAACCCCGAGGGAGATGTTGATCAGCACCACGGCGGCGGCGGTGAACCAGAAGCTCACGTTGTTGAGGAAGGGGAAGGCCACGTCACGGGCACCGATCTGCAGCGGCACCACTATGTTCATCAGACCGATCACCAGCGGCATCGCCACGAAGAAGATCATGATAACGCCGTGGGCGGTGAAGATCTGGTCGTAGTGATGCGGTGGCAGAATGCCGTCACTGCCGGCCGAAGCCATCACCTGCTGGGTCCGCATCATCACCGCATCGGCGAAGCCGCGCAGCAGCATGACCATGCCGAGGATGAGATACATGATCCCGAGGCGCTTGTGATCCACCGAGGTGAGCCACTCTTTCCACAGATATTGCCACTTGCCGAAATAGGTGATGAGACCGGCGATGGCCAGTCCCCCCAGAATGATTCCGGCCACCGTCACCATGATGATGGGTTCATGGTACGGAATGGCGTCGAGCGTTAATTTTCCAAACATCGTTATTCCTCGGATCCCGCTTTCACAGAGTTGTCATCCATTGCCATCTTCATATGGCCGGCATGATCCATGTGTTCGTCTTGCGCCATGTCGCCATGGTTCATCTGTGAGTGATCCATCCCCTGATGGGTCATGGTCTCCCCCTGTGCCATAGGCATCTCATGAGTCATCCCCTGATGCTGGCCGTGCTTCATGTCACCCATGAACTTGTTGATCAGAGTGACAAACAGTTTCGGATCGGCACTGGAGAAGTACTCCACCGGATGGAACTCGCTCGGTTTGGCCAACGCATTGAACTGATCCATGGTGATCAGCTGTTTTGGCGACGCCTTTACCTTGGCAACCCAGGCATCAAAACCGGCCTGATCCGGTGTAGCGATGGCATTGAACTTCATGCCCGAGAAACCGGCACCGCTGTAGCTGCTGGAGATGCCGTCATATTGGCCCGGCTCGTTGGCGATGAGGTGCAGCTTGGTCTGCATACCCGCCATCGCATATATCTGGCCGCCCAGACGCGGAATGAAGAAGGAGTTCATCACGGTATCGGAGGTGACCCGGAAATTGACCGGCATATTGACCGGGAAAGCCAATTCATTAACCGATGCAATACCCAGTTCTGGATAGACAAACAACCATTTCCAGTCGAGGGAAATAACATCGACCTGAATCGGTTTCACCGTGGAATCCAGCGGTTTGTAAGGATCCAGTTCGTGAGATGTTTTCCAGGTAATAGTGGCAAGAATAACGATAATAATGACGGGAACGGTCCAGACAACCGCTTCAATCTTGTTGGAGTGAGACCAGTCAGGGGTATATTTGGCGTCGGTATTCGAAGCTCTGTATTTACGAGAAAATACCACGGCCATAATAATTACAGGGATCACCACGATTAACATCAGGCCAAGGGCCGTCAGTATCAGTGATTTCTGTTCCAGACCAATCTGCCCTTTGGGGCTCATCAGAGCCATGTCACAGCCAGTCAGCATGCCGGCGGCCGCGAGCAACAGCAAAGCACCCAAACCCCTCTTTAATGCAAAAGGTTTCATGCAGCGTCCTTTATCTTCGCAAAGCTAAAGTTGTAAAAAAAACGCATCATTCTGAACAAAACCTGACTATGTGAACAACATGAAAAATTAATCTCGATGTTGTGCCCAGGTTGGCGTTTGCATGTAACAGTTGTTAACCCGTGACCAATAACCGGCTGCATAAAACCGGCCGCTCATTAATTCATCGCACCCTGCTTTTATTTCAATCAATCTTGAGTTCAAGAGACAAAACCAGCGGCAATTAACCTTGTGCTATTCATGGTCAAATAACGGGAGTTGAGCTATCCGCATAAAATACAAACACTATTTCCGCACTGTTTTTGTGCCCTCTGGAAATATGAAAAACGAAAAGGAACTCAATCAAAACCACAATTAATCAAAATGAGTTCAAATTAATTCCATGGATTCGGCAAGGTTTTGTCTCATAAATATGCAAAGTGGAGACATCTACCCCTGTTTTGGCCATTACAAGCTTCATCATTTTGTTTAATAAGTTATTATCAAAGCCATGGACTCTACCGGGATATGACGGTAGGTTGCGTCCCCTTGCTGCTTGCCAGCTACCATTTCAGCTCTGTGCTTTTTTTCAACGCTTCAAACAACAGGGATTGCCATGAGCATCACACGCAGAGATTTTCTCAATGGCGTCGCCATCACCATCGCAGCAGGCATCGCCCCCATCAACCTGCTCAAGGCTGCCGAAGGCGGCAGCGCGCTGGCTGACAAGACGCTGGTCTACCCGCCCGCCCTCACCGGCCTGCGCGGCAACCACCCGGGCTCTTTCGAACCGGCCCACAGCATCGCCCGCGATGGCAAACAGTATGACTTTGCCAATGTTCCCCTTGAGGGGGAGTACGATCTGGTGATCGTCGGCGCCGGCATCAGCGGTCTGGCCGCCGCCTGCTTCTATCAGCAACTGCTCGGCGCGGATAAAAAGATCCTGCTGCTCGACAACCACGATGACTTCGGCGGCCACGCCAAGCGTAACGAGTTCACCACCCCCGATGGCCTGCGGCTGGGCTACGGCGGCAGTGAATCCCTGCAATCACCACGCTCGGTCTACAGCCCGGTGGCGCTCGGCCTGCTCAAGGCGCTGGAGGTCAACATCGACGAACTGGCCGCAGGTTTCCAGCAGACTTTCTATCCGGATCTGGGGCTCAGCCGCGGCGTCTATTTCGACGAGAAGCACTTTGGCGTCAACAAGATAGTGAACGGTGACCCGGGCCATAACGTAGCGGATGACATCCCGCGCGATCGCCTGAATGGCCGTCCGCTGGCGGAGTTTATCGGTGACTTCCCGCTCGATGATGCCGACAAGGCCGCCCTGCTGGCCCTGCATGAAGAGAAGACCGACTACCTGAGCGGCATGACCCGCGAGCAGCAGGATGAGTGGATCACCCGCAACAGCTACACCACCTTCCTGCGCGACAAAGTGGGCCTGAGCGAACGAGCCATCACCTACTTCCAGCAACGAACCAACGATTTTCAGGCCGTCGGCATCGATGCCACCGCCTGCGCCGACGCCCGCCTCTGTGCCCTGCCCGGCTTTGGCGGCCTCAACCTGACGCCGCTCGATGCCGAGGAGCAGGCCGAGCTGGACGATCCCTACATCTTCCACTTCCCGGATGGCAACGCCGGCCTCACCCGCCTGATGGTGCGCAAACTCATCCCGCAGGTGGCGCCGGGTCACACCATGCAGGATGTGGTGCTGGCCAAGTTTGACTACAGCAAGCTCGATCTGCCGGAGCACAAGGTACAGCTGCGCCTTGGCAGTACCGCCCTGCAGGCGAAAAACGTGCGCCTCGCCGATGGCAAACTGGCGGTGGACGTCACTTATATCAAAGAAGGGAAACTGCACCGGGTGCGTGCCAGGCAGTCGATCATGGCTGGCTACAACATGATGATCCCCTACATGGTGCCCGAGATGCCGGAGCCCCAGAAAGAGGCGTTGCGCCAGAACGTCAAGGCGCCGCTGGTCTACACCAAGGTGGTGATCAAAAACTGGCAAGCCTTCGTCAAGCTCGGGGTGCACGAGGTCTACTCCCCGGCAGCCCCTTACAGCCGGGTCAAGCTGGACTATCCGGTCAGCATGGGTGGCTATGAGCATCCCAAGAGCCCGGATCAGCCGATGTGCCTGCACATGGTCTATGTACCAACCCTGCCGGGCAGCGGCCTGTCGGCCCGCGAACAGTCCCGCAAGGGGCGCGCCATGATCCTCGGCATGCCGTTCGAGCAGCATGAACAGATGATCCGCGAACAGCTGCAGGGGATGCTGGGCAGCGCCGGTTTCAACCATGAGCAGGATATCCTTGCAATCACTGTCAACCGCTGGTCCCACGGCTACTCCTATGTCACCAACACCCTGTTTGATGACGAGGAGCAGTGCGAGAAGTGGATCGAGCTGGGACGCAAGCCGGTCGGCAACATCACAATCGCCAACTCGGATTCGGGCTGGAGTCCCTACGCCCACGCCGCCATCGACGAGGCATGGCGCGCCGTCAACGAGCTGGTCGCCATGACCAAGGGAGGTGCCCAATGAGCCGCGCCCTGTCACTGACTGCCAGCGCCCTGCTGCTGGCGCTGCCCGCCCTTGCCGCCCACGCGGCTCCCGCCATGTCGGCAGGTGAGTATGTGGCCAAGCTGGGCGATTGCGCCGCCTGTCACACCAGCGAGGCAAGCAAACCGCTGGCTGGCGGCAAAGGGTTCCCGACCCCCATCGGCACCGTGTTTGCCACCAACATCACCCCCGACAAGAGTCACGGCATCGGCAATTACAGCCTGCCGGAGTTCATCAAGGTGATGCGCGAAGGGGTGGCCCGCGATGGGCATCGCCTCTATCCGGCCATGCCCTACACTGCCTACGCCAAGATGAGCGATAAGGATCTCGAAGATCTCTATCACTACCTGATGAAGGAGGTGCAGCCGCTGGCCATCGCCAACAAGGAGAGCGACATCCCCTGGCCGCTCAACATGCGCTGGCCGCTGATGGGCTGGAACTGGGTCTATCACGATGACAGCCGCTTCACCCCGGTCGCAGGCAAGAGCGAAGAGTGGAACCGCGGCGCCTATCTGGTGCAGGGTGCCGGTCACTGCGGCAGTTGCCACACTCCGCGCGGGCTTGGCATGCAGGAGAAAGCGCTGACTGAGGCGGACCCTGTCTACCTAAGCGGGGCGGCGCTGGATGGCTGGTATGCCCCCGACATTCGCGGCAGCCGTTACAGCAAGCAGGCGCTGATCGATCTGCTGAAAACCGGCCGCAGCCAACATGAAGCGGTCGCTGGCCCCATGGGGGAAGTGATCACTCACAGCAGCCAGTATTTCAGCGACGCCGATCTGGCCAGCATCGCCACCTATCTCACCGATCTGAAAGATGAGCCGGTCGCGGAGAAAGGGGCCCGTGCCTATGCCAGTGCCAGCGGCAAGGCGGACTACGCCATGTACTGCTCCACCTGTCACGGGGTCAACGGCCAGGGCAATGACCACGTCATCCCCTCGCTGGTGAACAACCGCACCGTGCTGGCGAGCGATCCGTCGAGCCTGATCAACGTGCTGCTACACGGTGCCGAGACGCCCATTACGCAGGGGCATATCGGCTACCATATGCCGGGTTATGGCTGGGCTCTCAACGACGAACAGGTGGCCGAGCTGGTCAACACCCTGCGCGCTTCCTGGGGCAATCAAGGCACCGCCGTCAAGGCAGCGGCGGTCAAGGCCCAGCGCGAGCTGCACGGCAAGGAGTAAGGGCTGTCAGCCCTCTCTTGGCCAAGTGCCATAAAAAACGGGCCTCCACTGGAGGCCCGTTTGCTATTGATTAACCAGGTTCCGGTGCTTATCCCTTGCGGGATTTTGGCCCCGGCAGTGGCGCCGTTGGCTGGCGGTAATCGCCATAGGGGAAGATATTGCGAAACCGCTGTGCCACCGGCTCGGGGATAGAGCGGGAGAAGATCAACTTCACACCATCGCCATCGCGCTGCCCCACAATGCGACCGCGTACCGTATCGTGGCGCAGGATCTGTTTGGCATGGTCAATAAAAGCGGGTGAGACCTTGCCCTGCTTGACCACCACCTTGCCGGGAGCAAGGCGGATCTCGAACAGGGCGCCACGCCCCAGCTTCATCAACCACCAGATCAGCGCAATCGCTACGATCAAGGAAATCCAAGCCATCTTCATCCCTCCCAAGCTCTTGATATCAGGCAGTATAAGCGGCCATGCGCCCCGATTGTTTGGCGCCGATCACAGCCCCCGCCTCAGCGCTATAGCGCCCCTTTGCTCAGCAATCCTTGCCCCAACCCACCAGCGTCTCGCGATAGAGAGCGAGCAGCGCCTCATCACGCACCGCCACCCCGACCTGCTGCGGACGATAGGCTGCCCAGTCATCGTGGGAGTGGCGCTTGCCATCGAACTTTTGCAGGGTGTGGCCGATGGCCGGACCGCTGGTGATAACCCGTACCGGCCCCTCGCGCAGGGTAAAGAGGGTCGGATCAATCACATAGGCGATGGCGGACGGATCGTGGACGTGGCAACCGGAGAGCCCCAGTTTCTCGGAGTAGAAGCGCAGATAGAAGCGGCTCACATCCCACAGGAAACGGCCCGGCTCTCCCGCCTTGTCCTTGAGCTCATCAAGATAGGCGCTGCTGAAGAAGCTCTGCTGGGTCACGTCCAGCCCGATGATCACCACAGGCCAATCGGCGGTAAAGACCCGGTCGGCGGCATCGGGATCATCGTGAATATTGGCCTCGGCATAGGGGGTCACGTTGCCACGATGGCCGTTGACGCCAAAGGCGCCGCCCATCACTACCACCTGTTTCACCAGCGAGACGATCTCGGGCGCCTGTTGTAGCGCCAGCGCCAGATTGGTCAGCGGGCCGATAGTGACTATGGTGATCTCCCCCGGCGCGGCTTTCACCGCCTCGACAATATATTGCCAAGCGGGGCGAGGATCCGGAGCGATAGTCACCTCCCCCGCCTCCATGTCGCCAAAGCCGCTCGGGCCGTGGACTATGGTGGTGGGGCCAACCGGCTCGCGCAGCAGCGGGGCGGCAGCACCTTTGGCCACATCCGCCTTCATGCCGTACTTCTGCTTGAGCCAGAGGGCGTTGCGGGTGCCATTGTCGATGGTGGCGTTACCAAAAACAGTGGTGATGGCGAGCAGCTCGATGGCGGGGTGGGCCTCGGCAAACAGGATGGCCATGGCATCGTCGATACCCGGGTCGGTATCCAGAATGATTTTATGGGTCATGAGAAATTCCTACGGTGACAAACCCTGCGACAAAAGGGAGAGTCTACCCGGCTGACGGCCCCATATCCCGGCATGGGATCACAGAGCGGGCCTTTGCTCCCGGCAGCGGGGGCGCTGCTGGCGACAATTAGCATAAAAAACGCGGCCCTGTTGCCAGCGCCGCGCCCTTTATCGTTGTTCGTTATCTGCTATCTGGCAGTGATCTGCCTGACCGGATCCTCAGTGCTTGCGGTGCCAACGCGGTGAGGTCGCCTTCTCCCCCCAGGGGGTGACGCAGGGGAGCAGCGCCCCTTCAATCACCATCTCGCTACCCGCCAGCGCTTCGGCGATCTTCTGGTGCAGCACCCGCAGTACCTTGCCCTCGTGCTCGGCCAGAGAGTGGCCCGCGGCAAAGAATTCCGGCTGATATTGCAGTGCCAGCTTCTGGGCGAATTCGTAGGTGTTGAAGCAATCCGGCATCCGCTCAACCACATCTTCAAGCCGGGCCAACAAGCTGTTCAGTTCCCTGGTCATAGTGCTCTCTCCGTGTAGGTTAATAGCCAAAAACTACCCCTTATTAGATAAGTCACCAACGAGCAAACCACAAAAGTGTGGGGAGACACACAGTTCTCTCTTGCGTCCGGCTCATGGTGAACGGCAGACAGCTTGCCAGCTTTACATTCCGGTAACAAACAGCTAGATTTAGACCGACTAATCAGTCGGTCATTTTTCATGCGGAGAACAACATGGGTGCGGCGCAGCTTCAACACACTCCTGAGGATATCCTCGCCATCAAGATGTCCCTGCCGGATCAGCTGGCGCGGCTCAAGCGGGCGAGTCTGGCTCACCCCATGCCTACCCTGGCCGAGCGCCGGGCGCAGCTGACCAAACTCAAACAGGCGTTGCTCGCCCACAAGGGACAGCTGTGCAAGGCGCTGGCGGCAGATTATGGTCAGCGCAGCCACTACGACAGCCTGATCGCCGATGTGCTGCCCTGCATCATGCAGATCAACTACACCCAGAAGCGGCTCAAACGCTGGATGCAGCCCCACCGCCGTCACACCGGCCTGCTGCTGGCCCCCGCCAAAGTGGAGGTGCACTTCCAGCCGCTCGGGGTGGTCGGCATTATCGTGCCGTGGAACTTTCCGGTGATGCTGAGCCTTGGCCCCCTCATCACCGCCATCGCGGCGGGCAACCGGGCGATGCTGAAACTCTCCGAGTTCACCCCTCATACCAACGCCGTGCTGCGCACCATGCTCACCAGCGTGTTTGACGAAAACGAGATCGCCATCATCGAGGGAGATGCCCAGATGGCGGCAGCGTTCAGCTCACTGCCGTTCGATCACCTGCTCTTTACCGGCTCCACCATGGTGGGCAAGCTGGTGATGGCCGCCGCCGCGCCCCAGCTCACCCCCCTCACCCTTGAGCTGGGTGGCAAGAGCCCCTGTCTCATCGCCCCCGACATGCCGGTCGCCACCGCGGTCGAGCGGATGATCTTCGGCAAGAGCCTCAACGCTGGGCAGATCTGCGTCGCCCCCGACTATGTGCTGCTGCCCCGCAGCGAGGTGGATAACTTTATCGCCGCCTATCGCCGCCACTTCAGCAAGCTCTACCCGCAGGGGCTCAATAGCGCCGACTACGGCGCCATCATCAACGACCGCCAGTATCAACGTCTCGTCAGCTGGCTCGATGAAGCCGAGCAGGCGGGTGCCCAGCTCCATCCCTGTGGCAGCCCGGCCCGCGACGACCAGCGTCGCCTGCTGGTGCCCCATCTGCTGACCGGGGTGCCGGGTCAGTGTCAGGTAATGCAGCAGGAGATCTTCGGGCCGCTGCTGCCGCTCATCCCCTACGACACCCTGGAGGAGGCGCTCGCCTATGTGGCCGAGCGGCCCCGCCCGCTGGCCCTCTATCTGATGAGCTTCGATCCCGAGTTGCAGGCGCGAGTGACCCGGGAGACCCACTCCGGCGGCATGGCGATCAACGAGAGCCTGTTTCAGGTGGCTGCCGACGATGTGCCGTTTGGCGGCATCGGCGCCTCCGGTATGGGCCACTACCACGGCCACGAGGGGTTTCTTACCTTCTCCAAGGCAAAAACCGTGCTGGCCCGCGGCAAGTTCACCACCGGCTCCCTGATCCATCCCCCCTACCACAGCTGGATCCAGAAGCTGATGATGGCCTTCTTCCTGCGCTGATGGAGATGACCATGAACCAGGCTATCCCGCAGCCACAAAACATGACCGACAAGCGCCGCCAGATCCTGGATGCCGCCCTCGCCCTCTGCGCCGAAGATGGCCTGCAGGGGGCCGCCACCGCCCGTATCGCCAAGGCGGCCGGGGTGGCCAACGGCACTCTGTTCCACCACTTTCCGAGCAAGGAGGCGCTGATCCTCGCCCTCTATCAGGATGTGAAAACCCGGATGGGGAGCGCCATCCATGAAGCAGATCCCACCCTGCCGCTGTACGACCAGACCCGCCACTACTGGCAGCTGGCGATGGAGTGGATGCAGGCTAACCCCAATGAGCTCAAATTCGTGCTGGGCTTCTTTCACTCCCCGCTGCTGGCCAGACCGGCCCGCAGCCAGATCCTGAACGATGCCCTGCGCTTTCTGCCTGCCCTGCTGGCAAAGGGGCAGGCCAGCGGCGAGCTGATGCAGGCTCCCGCACCACTGTTGCTGGAGGTGTGTCAGGGCCAGTTCCTCGCCTGCGCATCACTGTTTGTCGATCAACCGGAGCTGGGACAGGACGACTACTGGCAAGCCAGTGCCTTTGCCCTCTTCTGGTCAGCCATCTCAGGAGCCAATCCTCATGCAAACTCGGATGTTTGAACCTGCGGCAGCCCTTGGCCGCCGCCTCTGGATCACCACACTGCTCTGGGTGGTGGGTCGTACCCTCTGCCGCGCCGCCCGCACCGACGAGGCAGTACGCCGTGAATTGGCGCCGTTGCCGGACGGGTTGGCTATTCGCCTCGAAGTGGGCGGCATCGGCTACGCCATGAACATGCACAAGCAGGGGGGCCGCTGGTATCCCAGCGCGCCAGTCGCCCCCCATGCCACCATCCATCCGCTGCGGGTGCGCTTCAAGCACCCCAATATCGCCTTTCGCGCCCTGAGCTTTCGGCTCGGGGTCAATCAGGCATTTGGCGAAAACCGGCTGCTGGTGGAGGGGGATCTGACCGTTGCCATGCATCTGGTGCGGGGACTTGAGCAGTTGCAGTCCCTGATCCTGCCCGCCTTTATCGCGCGGCCGCTGCTGCGCCACTATCCCGCCCCGACCAACAAGCTTGGCCGGGCCTGCAACATCTATCTGGGTCTGGTGACCGGCTAACGCGCAAGGAGCCTTGAAATGAGCCGCTATTACGATTTTTTCTGCCCGGTCAAACTGCTGGCCGGTGAACAGGCGCTGGAGCAGCTGGCCAGCGAGCTGGCCAGCCTGGGTGCCCATCGCCCGCTGCTGCTGACCGACAAGGGGGTCAATGCCACCGGCCTTGCCACCCTGCTGGCCAATGTGCTGGCCGAGGGGGAGCTGCCGGTTGCCGCCATCTGGGACGAGATCCCGGCCGACTCTTCCACCGCCGTGGTGGAGCGGATCGCCAAACGCTATCGCGAGCTCGACTGCGACAGTCTGGTGGCGCTGGGGGGCGGCTCGGTCATCGACACCGCCAAGGCAGTCAACATTCTCACTTCCATGGGGGGGGATCATCTGCTCGACTACTCGGGCGCCGGTTGCCTGACCCGTCCCCTCAAGCCGCTGGCGGTGGTGCCCACCACAGCGGGCACAGGATCAGAAGTGACATTGGTTGCAGTGATCAAGGATGAGGCGAGCGGGCGCAAGGTGCCCTTCACCTCCCCCTTCCTGCTGCCCCAGCTGGCGGTGTTAGACCCGCGCCTGACCCAGGGGCTGCCCCTCAATATCACCGCCGCCACCGCCATGGACGCCATGACCCACGCCATCGAGGCCTTTATCGGTACCGCCAAGAACCCGGTGAGCGATGCGCTGGCCCTGATGGCAGTGGAGAAGATCGCCAGCGCCCTGCCGCAAATCATCCACGACCCGCAAAACAAACAGCTGCGGCTGCAACTGGCGGAAGGCTCCACGCTGGCTGGCATGGCTTTTTCCAACTCCATGGTGGGGCTGGTGCACGCCCTCGGTCACAGTCTGGGAGCCCGCTGCCATCTGCCCCACGGGCTGTGCATGAACCTCTTTTTGCCGACCGTGCTCGACTACAACCGCCCCGAGGTGGATAGCGAGCTGGCCCGGCTGCTGTTGCCGCTGGTGGGGGCAGAGCGCTTTGCCGCCACCCCGGCCCATCAGCGGGCGGAGGCGACCATCACAGCCATTCGCTCCCTGCGCGACACCTTGTGGCAAGCGGTCAAGCTGCCGCGCACCATGAGCGAGGCTGGGGTAAGCGATCGCTCGCTACTGACCGAGATCCGCGATCTGGCGGTCAACGACGGTGCCCTACTGTTCAATCGCAAGGACGCCGACCGTGAGCAGTTACTCACCCTGCTGGAGCGAGCCTGGGTCTGATCCCTCCCCTTTGCCAGCACTCTTGTGCTGACACTAACGCGGTGCCCGACTCACCATCGGGCACCTTGATCTACATCGCGATATCGATGCGCCCTCTGTCAAAGGGGGATGATATTGACCACGGGCTCTCATTATCTGTTCTATACCTTGGCTAACAGTTATGTTGTGCCGAGAGACCCAACTTTATGCCAGAGGTGCCCACCATGAGCGACATCATCCATCAGGCCAACCAGCAGCAGTTCATCTGTATGGTGGAGGGTAAAGAGTCGAGACTGCGCTACCGGCGGCTCGATGCCAAGACCATCGACGCCTACAGCACCTTCGTGCCCCCCGAGCTGCGGGTGCAGGGGATTGCCGATCAGCTGGCGCGTGCCTTCTTCAACTGGACTCAGGCGGAGGGGCTCACTATAGTGCCGAGCTGCCGCTACATTGATGTCTGGTTACGCCGCAATGCCAACAACTGAACCTCTGAACTCCGCCCTCGAACAGCAATTCCAAGCCAAAACAGAAGCCCTGCTGCGGGCCGATCCGCAGCGGATGGCCTGCCTGCAAGCCGCGGCCGAGCTCAATCTGCCCGACTGGGCGCTGGGAGCAGGCTTTATCCGCAACCTCATCTGGGATCACCTTCACCACAAGGCGGAGCCCACCCCGCTCAACGATATCGACCTTATCTATCTCGACAAAACCGATCCGCAAGGGCTGGCCGAGACGGCGCATGAAGCCTGGCTGGCAAAGCGGCTGCCGGATCAGCAGTGGGAAGTGCGCAATCAGGCCCGCATGCACACGCGGCAGCTGGTAACGCCGTTTGCCAGCAGCCTTGAGGCGCTGAGCCACTGGGTCGAAGTGCCCACCTGCATCGGCGTGCGCCTCACCCGAGATGGCGAGTTCGAGTGGCTTGCCCCCTACGGCTTTACCATCAACTGGTCGCTGCAAGTGAGTGCCAACCCCAGATGTCGTCAGGACAAACAGATTTTTACCCAGCGCATCAAGGAGAAACGCTGGCAGGCTATCTGGCCTGACCTTCAGGTAAACTGGCCATAACCTGATTGCAATCTTTCGATAACCTTGGGCACACTAGGGGAAAAGCTGGTTGTAACTCAATGGGTTAAATAATGCGCGACTTCTTCTCTCTCGAACGCTGGCTACCGGGCCTCGCCGCCCTGCTGCATTACCAGCGCGCCTGGTTGATGCCAGATCTTCGCGCCGGACTCTCGGTGGCGGCAGTGGCGCTGCCCGTCGCCATCGCCTATGCCGAGCTTGCCGGGGTAGGTGCCATCGTCGGTCTCTACTCCTGCATCCTGCCCATGCTGGTCTACGCCCTGTTTGGTACCTCCCGCCAGCTGATTGTCGGCCCCGATGCCGCCACCTGTGCGGTCATCGCCGCCGTGGTGACGCCGCTGGCCGCAGGCGACCCAACCCGTCACTGGCAACTGGTGATGACCATGACCGCCATGACCGGCTTCTGGTGCCTGATTGCCAGCCGCTTCAAGCTGGGGGTGCTGGCGGACTTTCTCTCCCGCCCCATCCTGATGGGGCTGCTCAATGGTGTGGCCATCACCATCATGGTGGGCCAGCTCTCCAAGATCTTCGGCTTCACTTTCAGCGAACGTTACCTCATCGAGCGGATCGCCAGCGGGGCTACCTATATTACCCAAACCCATCTGCCGACCCTGGCCATGAGTCTGGTAGCCCTGCTCACCTTGCTGCTGGCCAAGCGCTACAAACCAGCATGGCCCTCCTCCATGGTGGCCATGGTGGTGACCGCTGCGCTGGTGTGGGGGTTCAATCTCGGCCAGTTTGAAATCGCCACCCTGGGGGCCGTGGGCTCCGGCCTGCCCGCGTTCCAGATGCCGGAGTTCCCACCGGGTCTGATGCGGGAGCTGGTGCTGCCCGCCCTTAACCTCGCCATGGTGAGCTTCGTCTCCATGATGCTGACCGCCCGCAGCTTTGCCGCCAAAAACGGTTATGAGATCGACGCGGACAAGGAATTTCGCGCCCTCGGTATGGCCAACCTCGCCTCCGCAGTCTCCCAGGGTTTCGCCATCAGCGGCGCGGATTCGCGCACCGCGGTCAACGACGCCAACGGCGGCAAGAGCCAGTTGGTCTCCATCATCGCCGCAGCAGTGATTGCCATCATCACCTTCTATCTGACGGCACCGCTGCAATACATCCCGACCGCCGCCCTCGGGGTGGTGCTGGTAATGGCCTCACTCTCGCTCACCGACTTTCGTGGCCTCTGGGCCCTCCGCCACTCCGATCGTTCCGCTTTCTGGCTGGCGCTGGTCACCTTTATCAGCGTGCTCACCATGGGGGTGATCCCAGGGATCACCCTCGCGGTTTTGCTCGGCTTGTTCCAGTTCCTGCGCAATGTGATGCGCCCCACCGATCAGCTGCTTGGCATGGATGATGAAGGGGTAGTTCGCACCCTGGGGGACAACGAACAGGCCAAGGCGATCCCGGGTATTCTGGTCTATCGCTTCAATTCGCCGCTCACCTACTTCAATGCCCCCTACTTCAAACGGCGGGTAATGGCCCTGCTGGTGCAGGATCCCCGAACCCCCAAGTGCCTGGTGATCGATGCGGTCGCCTGTTTCACCCATCAGGACATCAGCGTGATGAGCATGGTGGGGGAGCTGCACAAGGATCTGAAGCGGCGCGGCATCCATATGGTGATGGCGGGTCGCCACGGCCAGATGACCCACTGGCTCAAACAGGCGGGCGTCCGGGTGGGCGATGAGGGGATCATCCTCTGCCCCGACATGTATCAGGCGCTGCGCATGACCCGTTGCTACCGCGAGCCGGTGTTCCGGGATGACGAGGTAGTGGAGAGCACCACAGATGCCCTCCGCTCCAACTGGCCGCAAGATGATGCCCTGCCTGACTCGGCACGCCTCACCCTGCCAAGCGAACAGGAGGCGGGTGCCACGCCTGCCTGATCCCTTGGCACAATCCCCTGGCCGGTGCAATCCTGCACAAGGATTGCACCGGCCTTTGCCTTGGTGTTAAATGCGCCCCCAGAGGGCACTCCCCCGTCCCCTCCCAGCTGTTGGACATGCCATGCAATCTCAATCCCAAGCAGGCCCGGGCACCCTCTTTGCGCTGACCTGGCCGCTCTTTATCGATCTCGCCCTGCACTTTCTGACCGGTGCCCTCAACACCTTCATGGTGGGTCACGTCTCCTATCAGGGAGTGGCCGCACTGGCGGTCGGCAATCAGGTGTTCGATCTCGCCATCACATTGTTCAGCTTCGTCAGCATCGGCACCAGCGTGGTGATCACCCAGTATCTGGGGGCAGGCGATCGGGAGAAGAGTCGGGTGGTGATCCACACCGCTATCGGCTTCAACCTGCTGATCGGTCTGGTGGCCGCCATAGGCGTGATGGCAGGCGCCAGCACCATGCTGGCGCTGATGAACCTGCCAGCCAATCTGATGAGCGACGGGACGCTTTACTTGCAGATCATCGGTCTCTGCCTGTTACCGGAAGCGGCAGCCCTCTGTCTGGCAGCCACCCTGCGCGCCCACGGCCATACCCGTCAGGCGATGTATGTGACCCTCATTGTCAACCTCATCACCTTTGTCGGCAACCTGCTGCTGCTCTACGGCTGGTTCGGCCTGCCCCAGCTTGGTGTCGCCGGTGTCGCCATCAGCACGGTCGCGGGCCGACTGGTCGGCGTGGTGCTGCTGGTGTGGCTGGTATCACGCAAGACCGGCATTCGACTGGTGGTGCGCGATATCGTCCACCCCAGCCGCGAGATGCTCGGCAAGGTGCTCCATATCGGCCTGCCGGCGGCAGGGGAGAATCTCTCCTGGATGCTGCAGTTTATGGTGGTGACAGCCTTTGTCGGACTGCTGGGTGACAAGGCGCTGGCAACCCAGTCCTACTTCTTCCAGATCTGCCTGTTTATCCTGCTGTTTGGCCTCTCTATCGGCCTTGGCAACGAGATCATCATCGGCCATCTGGCGGGGGCCAGACAGTTCGATCGCGCCTATCAGCAGTTGCTCAAAAGCCTCAAGCTCGGGCTGGCGGTCACCTGCGTCATCGCCGTGGCGGCGGCCCTCAACGGCCGCACCATCATCAGCCTCTTTACCGATGATGCCGACATCATTACCCAGGTGGCGCAACTGTTTCTTATCAGCCTTATCCTCGAGCCCGGCCGCACCTTCAATCTGGTGGTGATCAACGCCCTGCGGGCCACCGGGGATGCCCGTTTCCCCCTCTACATGGCGTTGCTCTCCATGTGGGGAATTGCCGTGCCACTCTCCTATTTCCTCGGTATCATGCAGGGTTATGGACTGGTCGGTATCTGGCTGGCGCTGGCCTGCGACGAGTGGGTGCGCGGTCTGGCCATGTTCTGGCGCTGGCGCAGTCGTCGCTGGCAAAACAAAATTCTTGTTGAAACAAAAGCGGAATCACAATGAAGAAGATAGGACTCTTGCTGGCTGCCATCCTGCTCAGCCCCCTGGCCATAGCGCAAACTGCCCCTGCTGCACCCAAGACTCAAGCCACCCAGACCTGGTATGTGGCCCCCATCGTTATCGATGAGAGCAGCGATGCCCAGAAGGCGCTGACCAAGGATTTCATGGCCCAGATGATCAAGACCATCAAGATCAACGAGTACCAGACCGGCAAGGCGGTGGGCAACACCAAAAAGCCCAAGTGGCTGATCCGCACCAAGCTGATCCCAGCCAGCAACGAGCCACTGGTCGGCAAGAAGCACGCACAGGGTCTCACCTACGGCAAGGGCAATCCGACCCAGGAAATCGTCGGCGAGCTGCTGATGAATGGCACCCTGGTGGCTCACATCGGCCAGGGTTGGCGCGAGCCTATCGTCCCGGGCACGCCGGTGGCTGACAAACTCTCCATCGCCAACTATCGCTACGCCATCGGGGATCAGGCCAAGTCGGCGGATCTGGAGGAGCTGGCCGCCCAGATTGGCTTTGAGGCGGGCAAGGTGATCCACCGCGACGGCAAGCCGCTGCCCGAGAAGAAAAAGAAAAAAGAGTAAACGCCATACCGGTTACATGAAGGGGCTCTATGCCCCTTTTTTGCTGCCGTTTACCGGCTAACGGCCATCATCCCGCCGTCACAACTGTGATCAGGATTCCAGTTTTTCCCTCTCCCTCTGACTAATGAATGTCTGATCTGCTTTTGATTCAAGAAGTTAAAAAACATACTCTTTATGCAGCAAACCATTGTTGCCGAATTGGATCCGGATCACATTTATCTGGGGGGGTAAGGGGTAGTTTGGTCTCTAAGGCACAATCAAACGAAACCAAGGAGGCTCCATTACATGTTCCCAGAGTACAGAGAACTTATCTCGAAACTGAAGAGCAGTGATGTCCATTTCCAGAAGAAGTTTGACTTGCACAACGACCTGGATGCGGAGATTAGAAAGCTGGAAAAACATCACGCCAGCGACTATAGCGCCGAGGTGAGGGATCTGAAAAAACAGAAACTCAAACTGAAAGAGGAGATATACGACATCCTCAAGCAACATCCACAATAGATGCCTCGAAGATAATCCGGATAAGCAATTTATCCCTCAGCCCGGCCCAAGCGCCGGGCTTTTTGTCTCTTAACTCAATTAGTTGATCCACCACACTACCGACAGGAGCGGTTGTTTGTTACATTTTTCATTTCTGATCCAAGGTACAGATGTGATGGTAACATGACCATAGATCGCGTTTTTTATCATCTTTTGCTGCTTTGCATCTTCTCTGGCATTCAGCCACTGCGGGCCCAGGAGCCAGTGCTGGAGTTGTGGCACTCCCAGCAGGCCGGGTATGTGATCGACGACGTGGTCACCCGCTTCAATCAGGAAGGCAATCACAAGGTTCACGTCACCCAGATCGAGCCGGGCAAGATCAAGGCAGATATCCTGCTGGCGGCTCAGGCAAGGGGGCTGCCCGACCTGATGCTGATCCCCTCCGATTTTATCGGCCTCTATCGCCAGATGACCCTCGCCCCCATCCCGGCCGAGTGGTTTTCCCCCGCGCTGATGGCCAGCGCCCTGCGTTATGTCACCCTCGACCGGCAGCGCTGGGGCATGCCCATGATGCAGGGCAACCATCTGATGCTGTTTTACAACAAGACACTGGTCTCAACCCCAATCACCCGCTGGCAAGAGCTGAACGCCATTACTCCCCCCTTGCTTGCACAAGGGGTCTCCCCCGTCAGCTGGCCCTATCACGACATGTACTACTTTGCGGCGTTTCTGCTTACCTTTGGTGGCTCGCCGGTGACCGAAGGGCGCATAACCCTCGACAACCCGGCCATGGTGCAGGCACTGGAGGCCTACCGCACCGTCGCCAGCGAACAGTGGGTCGATCCCGAGTGCGACTATGACACCGCCCTGGCCCGTTTCAACGAGGGCAAGAGTGCCTATCTGGTCAATGGGGACTGGGCTTTCAATGACCTGGTGAAAAACATGGGTGAACGGCTTGGGGTGGCCCTGCTGCCTCACTGGGAAGAGCGCCCGATGCACTCCATGAGCGGAGCCTACGTTCTCAGTGTTTCTCGTTGGGCAATGGCAGATGAAGAGCGGCAGGCCGTCATCAAAGCCCTGATAGCCTTCATCCAGCGGGACGATAATCAGCAATTGATCTATCGGCAGGGAGCGCTGTTGCCAATCAATCAGCGGGCTTTTGCCGCCATCAACCAACGCCCCGCCCCGCACGAAAAGGTGCTGCTGGAACAGTTTACCCTCAGTACTCCCATGCCTTCCGACAGTGCCATGTCCATTGCCTGGCAGGCGATGGACAAGGGGTTCGAGCGTTTCAAGGAGGGAAGCAGTGCTGCTGATGCGGCCCGTTACATGCAGCAACTGGCTGATCAGCAATACCGGCAGGTCAAGTCAAAATGAGCCACCGTACCTTTCGTCTCGGCCCCACGCTCATCGTCATCCTGTTCACCGTTGCCCTGCTGCCTGCGCTGCTGGTGAGCGGCATATTGCTGGCTCGTCAGCACCAGATCATTGCCCAGAGCGAACAATCCCAGCTGGAACGGGCCCTCACCAGCATGACCCGTGAGGCACGCTTTCGCAGCGAGCTGATCGGCACCCAACTTCAGCAACTCAGCAACGACCGGGTGCTCAATCAGGCACTCGAGAATTTTCTCTTCTCCAGTCATGCCCGGCTGGCGCTGGCTACCTTCATCAAGTCCAACAGTTTACTGACCTCGGCCTACCTGATCGATGATCAGGGTCGGGTAGTGGAGTACATCAACGGCCGGGCCTCCCACCTTGAATCGAGCAACCTGATGCCACAGCTGATGGCCTGGAGCAAGACGCGGGAAGCCAAACAGGGTAAACATCTGCTGATGCCTGTGGATGATCCCCTGCTGATCGGCGATATGGAGCAGGACCGCAGCGGCGGACTGGCGCTGGTGGCCCCCATCTATCGCAATCACCAGCGTGCTGGCGTGATGCAGACCCCTTCCGGCTTCGTGATGGCTATCCTCCCCTGGCGACAGATGGCCCAGCTGCTGGAACCCTATCTCAAGGGGAGCGAGTATCTGGTCATTTCACAAGGAGATACCCCTCTCTACGAGGGCTCACATGACAACACCAGAGACATGGATGACCGGGTCCCCAGCCAGATGGCGCAGCTCTTGACTATCGGCTGGCCACAACTTGCAGAGATGATTACCCCCACCATCACCCTCTACAGCTACAGCGATGACAGGGTTAGCGAGCTGAACAAATCCCAGCAGCTGCTCACCATCAGCATCGCCGTCATGTTGCTGCTGGTGGCCATCGGCTGTGTCTGGCTTACCCGCTGGCTCACCCGACCGCTGCGCTCGCTGGCCGCGCTGGTGCGCAGCTATGGCAAGGGCAACTACCAGCAACGGCAGGCACCGCTGCGCTTTGTGGAGTACGACGAGGTACGCCAACTGCTGCAGGAGATGGCCTACACCATCTCGGCCCAGGTGCGGGCACTCTATCAACAGAACGAACAACTGCAGCAGGCCAACAGCGAGAAAGAGGCCTTCAACCAGCGGCTGCTCGGCTTCAATGACGAGCTGGAGCAAGAGGTGGCATCCCAAACGACCGCCCTGCGTTCGGCCCTGAGCCGGGAGGAGCGCAGCCGCCATGTGCTGCAATCCTGGCTGCAGTTCGGTCTGCACCAGCAGCTGGATGTGGATATCGCCGAGCTGGCTAGCTCCGCCCTGTTGCAGCTCTCCCAGCTCTATCCCGGTCACCGCTGGGGGCTGGTGATCCGCCGCGATGGCCAGCCCCACTACTCCCTGACCCAGGGGGTCGATGCTCCCTTGCGGGATGCCCTGCAGGAGAAGCTGACCCAACTGATGGATGAGGAGGTCAAACACTCCGAATGCCAGTGGGATAACGCACTCTGGAAGATCATGACCCTGCCCGGCAGCCAGAGTGGCGTGCTGTTTGGCTATCTGATGGTGAGCGCCGAAGGGCTGGAGTCGGAGGACAGGGCTATCTTGCGGCTGTTTGCCAAGCAACTGGCAGTGGGCATCGAGGGGCGACTCTTTACCGATGAACTGGCACGGGTCGCCCGCACCGACAACCTCACCGGCCTGCCCAACCGCCAGGCGTTCGAAGAGATGTTCCATCACTATCAGGCTGTGCTGGCGCGCCATCCGGAGCGTCACCTCGCCCTCTTCATGCTCGACCTCAACGGCCTCAAGCGCACCAACGACCAGTATGGGCACGAGGCGGGCGACGCCCTGCTGATCCAGATGGCACGACTACTGCGCACGCTGTGCCGACAGAATGAGAGCATATTCAGAATGGGAGGAGACGAATTCGTGCTGCTGGCAGAGGCGGATCACCTCGCCTGCCAGCAGCTGGCAGGCAGGTTGGAGGCAAGCCAGCAGCACGCCATCGTGCAACATGGGGAGCATAGCTTCCCGCTGCGTTTTGCCATCGGCTGGAGCAGCAGCGACCAGACCCCGCTGGCGGAGCTGAGCCGGGTGGCGGATGACGCCATGTATGCCGACAAGGCGCGCTTCTATCAGGGGCAGCGCTAAAAGCGGAGACCTCTGGCGTTGGCGAGCCTTTCGCCAACGCCCTGATCAGCTCGCAAAAATGGCGCGCAACGCTAGACGCGGCGCGGACCATGACTAAGATAGGGGCTCTTGATGTCTCGATTTGGAAGGGAGTAGGAAATGGAGTTAGTACTTGGCCCACTGGAAGCCCGCGTCATCGGCTGTCTGATTGAAAAAGAGATCTGCACCCCGGATCAATATCCCCTCTCCCTTAATGCACTGGTCAACGCCTGCAACCAGAAGAGCAACCGCGAGCCGGTGCTGGATCTCTCCGAGCTCGATATCCGCGCCGTGGTGGACGAGCTGATCCGCAAGCGGCTGGTGGTCAACACTGCAGGCTTCAACGCCCGGGTGCCCCGCTACCAGCACAGATTCTGCAACACCGAATTTGGCGAGCTGAAATTCAGTGCCCAGGAGCTTGGCATCGTCTGCGAACTGCTGCTGCGCGGCCCGCAAACCCCAGGGGAGCTGCGCTCGCGCACCAACCGCCTCTGCAGCTTCGATGATGTCACCGAGGTAGATGCGGTGCTGACCCAGCTCATCGAGCGTGGCCCCTACGTGGTCAAGCTGCCGCGCGAGCCGGGCAAGCGCGAATCCCGCTACGCCCACCTGTTCAGCGGTGAGGTGGATATTCAGACGATGATGGATGCCGCCCCTGCGGCTGCCTATGCCTCCCCTGCCGCCGACCGTCTGAGCGAGCTGGAGCAGGAGGTAAACGAGCTCAAGAGCCGTCTCGCCGCCATGGAAGCGCGGCTGGCAGCACTGGATGGTCAGGGCTGATCGCCTTTACCATCGCCAATCTCTATCAGGGAGCCGGGGCTGATGTCCCCGGCTCCCTGCGTTTTTTTATCGTGAGGAAGTGCCCGTGATCACCCTGATTAAAGAGTCTGACCACCAGAAGATGCCCTGGAAAAACCAGCAGGGCACCACCAGCCAGATCCTCATCTCCCCCAAGGGGAGCAGCCTTGCCAAACTCGACTTTGACTATCGACTGAGCTCGGCCCCCATCAAGAGCGCGGGTCCCTTCTCCCCCTTTCCCGGCTATCAGCGCATTTTGCTGCCGGTGAGCGGGGCTGGCTTTGTGCTCAACGGTCACCCCTACGCCACCTTCGAGGCAGCGCACTTTAGCGGCGATGAGGAGACCCACTGCGAGTTGCTGAAAAAAGAGGTGACCGACCTAGGGCTTATCTACCATCCGGATCGCATCAGCGCCAACGTGCGGGTGCTGAACCTCCCCTTCCCGCTGACCCTGACCCTCGAGCCAGAGAAGACCTACCTCTGTCACCTGCTGAGCGGCCAGCTGGCCGTGCAGGGCAAAGAGGTGGCCATCAACGAGACGCTGGTGGTGACCGGGGAAGAGAGCATTCACTTCGAATGCCAAAAGAAGACCGCCATCGCCTTCTTTACCCTGCAGGCCAAATAGCGCAAAAGTCGGCGGTGTGCAGTCATGCCACGCCACACACAAACAGCAGAGATGAAAAAGCCGGGAAATCCCGGCTTTTGCTATTGAGGCAACCGGCTCGATGCCGGCCAGCACCTTAGTTGACCTTGAAGGAGCCCTTCATCATGGCGAAGTGGCCGGGGAAGGAGCAGAAGAAGGTGAGATCCTTGCCCGCCAGACCGTCGGTCTTGAAGGTGACGCTGCTGCTCTCGCCGCCGCCGATCAGCTTGGTGTGAGCCAGCACACGGGGATCATCCTTGGGCAGATAGCCGTTCTCGGCCCCGGCGCTCATCCCGGCAGTCGCCACGGTCTGATAGTCGGCGGTGCTGGCCAGCACCCAGTTGTGTCCCATGGCGGTCACAGGCAGCTTGCCGGTGTGGTTCAGGGTGACCGTCACCTCCTTGCAGGTGGCCGGCACGCTCATCTCTTTGAGGTTGTACTGCATGGCATCATTGCCTTCGATGACCAGTGCACACTCATCCGCCAGCACGGGGGCAGCCAGGGTACTCAGAAACAGCAGGGTAATCGCCTTTTTCATCATCTTCTCCTTTGATTGGCAATGGATGGCAACGACTTGGCGGATGCGGTTAACGCTTCGCAAAGATGCCGTCTAAATCGACCTTCATTTTACTCAATTGTCTTCAATCGGCTATGGCTTTTGGCCAAAGCTGCGGGCCAGGTCACCAGACGGTGATCTACTCGCCACTCTCTCCCTCACGGATGGACGATACGACCCGCTCCAGCCACAGGTTCAAAAATGTTTAATTTTTTCTGCCCTTTTCCCTCCGATTGCCCCCATCAGGGCTCGCCCGGCGGGCGCCCCTTGGCTAAGCTAGCGCCCCGATATGAACCTTCTCCAGATGAGAGCGCCGGATGATTGCGATAACCCCCGTGGCGGCCCTGCGCGGCCTGCTGCTGACCCTGCTGCTGGCGCTGGCCGGCTGCCAGCCCACCCCGCCTGCCCAGACCCGTATTCAGGGCAAGACCATGGGCACCTACTATGTGGTGACCCTGAGCGATAGCTACCCCGGTGGGGAGCCCGCCCTCAAAAGCGATGTTGAGAGCCTGCTGGCCCGGATGAACAAGGAGATCTCCACCTACGATCCGGGCTCGCTCATCTCCCGTTTCAATCAGGGGCCCGCCAATACCCCGTTCGCCATCCCGCCCGCCATGGCCATCATAGTCCAGCAGGGGATGGATGCCGGTAAACTGACCAACGGCAAGCTGGATGTGACCGTGGGGCCTCTGGTCAATCTATGGGGCTTTGGCCCGGACAAACGGCCGGTCAAGCGACCCGATGAGGCGGCCATCGCCGCCGCCCGCCACAAGGTGGGCATCGACAAGCTGACCCTGACCCCGCAAGGGGATCACTTCCTGCTCGAAAAAACGATCCCGGCTCTCTATCTCGACCTATCCACTCTGGGCGAAGGGGCGGCATCGGATGAAATCGCTGCCCTGCTCGAGAGCAAGGGGGTACACAACTACCTGATCGAAGTGGCCGGTGCAGTGCGCAGCAAGGGCCACAACAGCAAGGGTTCACCGTGGAGAGTGGCCATCGTCGAACCTTCCGATCAGCCGGGAGCGTTTTCCGATATCGTCATCCCCAACGGTATGGCGCTCAGCACCGCAGGCAGCTATCGCAACTACTACGAGCTGGATGGCCAGCGTTACTCCCATATCATCGATCCTGCCACCGGCCAGCCGGTCACCCACAAGCTGGTCTCCGCCAGCGTGATCACCCCGACCGCGCTTGAGGCTGACGCCCTCGATACCGCGCTGATGGTGATGGGGCCCGAAGCGGGTATGGCATTTGCCAAACAGCACAAGCTGGCGGTCTATCTCATCATCAAGACCGAACAGGGGTTCAAGGCCAAGTACACGCCCCAATTCGCCCACTATCTGGCGAAGCAACCGACAGAAAAGCACTGATAAACAGAAGGCCCCGATAACGGGGCCTTCTCATTACGGTTGATGATGAACTTGTCACGGGCTATTCGATGGTCACCCGGTGAGGGGCTGGCGTTTCCACCTGCTTGGGCAGTTGCAACGTGAGGATACCGTTCTCGAACCTGGCGCTGACCTTGTCCAGCGCCACCTCGACCGGCAACTCCAGAGTGCGTGAAACACTGCCAAAATAGCGTTCACTGCGCAGTGTTCGCTCATCCTTGTTCTGGCTGTCAAACTGGCGGATCTCCGCTTTCAGCGTCACCTGTTTACCATGGATATCCACATGGATGTCCTCTTTGGCAACCCCCGGCAACTCGGCTTGCAGCACATAGTTGCCATCACTCTCCTTCAAATCCAGCCTGATCTGGCTCGGCAAGGGGTCCCCGTGCAAGGGGCGAATATAGAAGCCGGACGCCATATCGCGAAACAGGTCATCGAACAGACTGGTACGGCTTGGTAGCAAACTCATCTCTGATCCCTCCGTGATTCATGGACTAACAGAGGCAGGCCCTGATACCTGCCTGATGGGGCCTATATGTGACCGGGGCTTGTCGTTGCCCCCTCTATCAGTCTAAAAAGTGTGCCGCGTGCTGCCACCCCATCTGAGCTTTATTTGATATGGATCAACCACATCGCCCTGGCCACTAGGCGCAGAGCGTGACATGGAAACTGAAAGTTGCGTGACAAAAGCACATTGATTGCCACTTGACACGCTTTGGTGGCACACTTTCTCCCATCAACCCGTAGCGCCTCGACCCAGAACAATGCAGACACCGGAAAACGCGTCAGAAAAGAAGAGCCCTGCCAAGCCACAACGCATTCTGATGGTCAATGAGCAGCGCTCGTTTCAGGTGATGATGAAGGCGATGCTGATCAATCTGGGTATCAGCAACATCACCTACTCCAATACCGCCGAGGATGCACGGCGTCGCTGCCAGAAGGGCAGCTTCGACATCTATCTCATTGATTACGATCTGGGGGTCGGCGAAAATGGCCGCCAGTTGCTGGAGAGTCTGCGCGACCAGAGCCTGATCCCGCCCCAGAGCGTGGTGATCATGGTGAGCAGCGACAGCTCCCGCGCCATGGTGCTGAGTGCGCTGGAGGCCGAGCCAGACGAGTACCTGATGAAGCCCTTCTCCCAGGAGCAGTTCTCGTTTCGCCTCAGACGCGCCCTCGCCCGGCGTCATGCCCTGGCACCGGTATTCACCGCCCTGGCCGACAACAACTTCCAGGCTCTCATTACCGCCTGTGCCGAGCGAGCCGATGCGGTGCCCCGTTTTGCCAACTACTGCCGCTGCCTGCAGGCCGATACCCACCTCAAGTTGGGTGAAGCACAGGAGGCTCGCGCCCTGATGCGCCAGCTGCTGGCCGGCCAAGAGAACAGCTGGGCCCGCCTGACGCTGGGCAAGGCGTGCAACACTCTGGGGCTCCATGAAGAGGCGGTCAGCCATCTGCAGGCGACCCTCAAAAATACCCCGCTGATGGTGGAGGCTCACCTCTGGCTGGCGGAATCCCAACTCGCCCTCGGCAACGATGAACTGGCACAGCAAGAGCTCAGGCGGGCGGTGGATATCTCCCCCCAGTCGGTGCAACTCTCCCGCCGACTGGCGGAGGTGTGCCTGCTGCGCCACGACTATGCCCAGGCCAAGGATGTGTTGCTGTCGCTGATCGACCTGTCCCGCAACTCCATTCACCGCACCCCCCACTATCTGGGGGCCTATATCCAGACCCTGACCCTCTACGCCCTCAACAGCAACGACAGCTACCACATCGCCAACCTGCAAAAGCAGGTCAATTCTGCCCTGTCGCGCATCCGCGATTCGCTGATGATGTCGGAGTTCAACTACCCGGTGTTCGAGCAGATCTGTCAGGCCCGGGTGCAGATTGCGCTGGGCGAGCTGCTCAAGGGCAAGAAGATGCTCTATCGCGCCAATCAGAACTGGCTTGATGAACCGGCCACCATGCCCCCCGCCCTGCTTGGCGAGACCATCCTTGCCCTCTACCAGCTCGGCGAGTTTGAATATGCCGAAAGCCTGCAAGGGCTGCTGGCGGAGGACGAAGATCGGCTGCTCACCACCTGCATTCAGGCAACCCGGGATGACAAGACGGTGCTGGAGCGACGTCAGCGCTACCAGCAGCTCAACGATCTGGGGATCAAGGCCTATCAGAGCGGCGAGCTGGAGCAGGCCCTCGGCCATTTTCGCGAGGCCTTGCGCCGTGCTCCCGCCAATACCGGTGCCGCCCTCAACAAGATCCAGGTGCTGCTGCAACTGATGCAGAAAAACCGCAAGAGTCCGGAATTTGGTGCCGAGTGCAAAGATACCCTGGACGTGCTCGACGGCATCCCCCTCAACCCGGCCCAGCAGGAGCGTTTTCGCAAGCTGCGCCAGGAGTTCAACCAGTTCAGCTAAGACCCCGCCGCGCCCCCTTTTCCCCGCCTATGCTGAAACCAGTTCGGCAATGCGAGGGAAACGAAGATGGCGATGTGTCGTTATCTGGTGGCCGATGGCCGCCACTGCAGTGAAGAGGCTGGCGAGCACGATCTCTGCCACTGGCATGATCCCCACCATACCCATCAGGAAGCCCACACCGCCGAGGCGCTTGAACAGTACGTTCGCGCTGGCGGACTCTGCCACGGCCTGCAGCTGTCACGGGCCAATCTGGCGGGCCTCAATCTGGTCAACAAGGAGTCCGATCAGGGATTTTTGCTGGAGCAGTGCAACCTCTATCGCGCCAACCTGCGCGGTGGTCACCTCTACGGCCTGCGCATGAAGGGCGGCAGCCTGATGAAAGCCGATCTCAGTGATGCCAACCTCCAGTGCGCCACCCTCGATGACGTCAACCTGCTCGGCATCCGCTGGCACAACACCCGGCTCGACAACATGCAGACCGGCAAACGGGTGATGCAGGATCGCAAGGGGCGCCGCGAACGGGATCCCAAACAGGCGCGCATCTGGTTCAAGGAGGCGGAAGAGACCTACCGGGATCTGCGCAAAGCCTCCGAGGCGCAGGGGATCTTCACCATGTCCGGCAACTATATCCAGCAGGAGCTCACCATGCGCCGCCTGCAACTGCCGTTCTGGTCGACCCAGCGTTTTACCTCCTGGGTGGTCGATCTCTTCTGCGGCTATGGCGAGGCCCCGATGAGGGTGGTGCTCTTCTCTCTGCTGCTCATCTTTATCTGCAGCATTTTTTACTTCTTCTGCGGACTGCATTTTCAGGGCGAGCACCTCATCTACCAACCCGGTGCCCCGCTCGAGCAAAATGCCATCTTCCTGCTCGAATGCCTCTACTACAGCGTGGTCACCTTCACCACGTTGGGGTACGGTGACTTCACTCCGGTCGGCCTCTCCAGGATCTTCGCCGCCTTTGAAGCCTTTACCGGCAGCTTTACGCTGGCGCTGTTTGTGGTGGTATTCGTCAAAAAGATGACCCGCTGACACCTCTGCCCACCCCGCGGTGCCTGCCACTGATGCAGGCCCGCGGCCAAACTTGCATCCACCGCCGATTCCTAGTCCAATAGCCACTTATAAAAATGACATGAGCATCCCGGACATGAAGATCATCTCTTTCAATATCAACGGCCTGCGCGCCCGTTTGCACCAGCTGCAAGCCATCATCGACAAGCACCAACCCGATGTGATCGGCCTGCAGGAGATCAAGGTACACGACGAGGCTTTCCCGCTGGCCGATGTGGAGGCCATGGGCTATCACGTGGAGTTTCACGGCCAGAAGGCCCACTACGGGGTCGCCATCATGAGTAAACAGAAGCCGGTCAAGGTGGAGAAAGGCTTCCCCACCGACGACGAAGAGGCCCAGCGCCGGATGATCATGGCTACCTTCGAACGCGAAGATGGCTCTCTCATCAAGGTGATGAACGGCTACTTCCCGCAGGGTGAAAGCCAGGATCACGAGACCAAGTTCCCGGCCAAGCAGAAGTTCTACGAGGATCTGCAGCACTACCTCGAGACCAACCACACCCCGGACGACCAGCTGGTGCTGATCGGGGATATGAATATCTCCCCCACCGATCTCGACATCGGCATCGGCGAGGCGAACCGCAAACGCTGGCTGCGGGATGGCAAGTGCTCCTTCCTGCCCATCGAGCGCGAATGGATGGAGCGACTGAAAGGGTTTGGCCTCACCGACACCTTCCGCGCCGCCAATCCCACCGAGTGCGAGCGTTTCTCCTGGTTTGACTACCGCTCCAAGGGCTTTGACGAGAACCGCGGCCTGCGCATCGACCTCATCATGGCCTCCGACGCCCTCAAGGACAGCGTGACCGAGACAGGTATCGACTATGAGCTGCGCGGCATCGAGAAACCCTCCGACCACGCTCCCATCTGGGCCTGCTTCGCCTGATTGATTGATTGAGTGCGGGCGAGGGCTCCTCTCGCCCGCCACAATACTCCCCCCCCTTTTTTTCCTCCTGGCTATTGTCATCGTAAGCACTATCCGGTCGGCAATCTCGTTCTCATATGATACTCTTTACTCCATTTTTCAGCAGCAGAACGGCTTCTGTTGTGAAGAACAGAGAGAACTTTTTCGATCAAGCAGCTTGGGTTCAATGTTCATGCTCTATGATTGAAAAACTTCAATAATCCAATGAGTTAATTTGTAATCATGAAGTTAATCACGTCAGCCGAAAAAAAAGGTGTGCATGATGGCCGCAATCGGGCCAACAGGAGTGAAATGATGATGGAGCCAAACACCAGAGCAGGATTATTCAAACAGGGGATGCTCGCTCTGACGCTGGCCGGTGCACTGGCCGGCTGTGGCGGGGAAACAAACCAGACGGCGCAAACCATGCCGGCCGTGCCCGTGGTAGTCAACGAGGCGACCCTGACCGATGTGCCGCTCACCACCGAGATGGTTGGCGAAACTGCCGGCTTTCGCGAGATCGATGTGCGCTCCCGGGTCAGTGGCATCCTGCTCAAGCGCACTTATGTGGAAGGCCAACCGGTTACCGCCGGCCAGCAACTGTTCCTGATCGACCCCGAGCCCTACAAGGTGGCGCTGGAGCAGGCCAAAGGCACCCTGGCCCAGGAGCAGGCCAGACTCAACAAGGCACGCGCCGATCGGGATCGCATCATTCCCCTCTTCAAGCGCCAGGTGGTAAGCCGCAAGGACTATGACGACACCATCGCCAACTATGAAGCGGCCATCGCCAGCCATCAGGCCGCTCAGGCCAAGGTGAAGGAGGCCGAGCTCAACCTCAGCTATACCAAGGTCACTGCCCCCATCAACGGCATGGCGAGCAAGAGCTCCCAGTCCGAGGGGAGCCTTATCTCCACCAGTGGCGACAACGGCCTGCTCACTACCATCACCCAGTTTGATCCGCTCTACGTCAACTTCTCCTACTCGGAGCAGGATCGCCTCGATTTCGAGAACTCGGTCAAGAGAGGGACCATTGAAGCCAAGGACGCCACCAACTGGCGCACCCATATCCGCCTGGCCGATGGTTCTGTCTACCCACAAGCGGGCAAGCTCAACTTCTCCGACAACCGGGTCGATCCCCAGACCGGCACCATCCGTGCCCGCGCCATCTTCGATAACAAGGACGGCGTGCTGCTGCCCGGCCAGTTTGTCCGTATGACCATCGATCTGGGCACCCGCAAGAATGCCATCGTGGTGCCGCCCCGCGCTATCGTCCAGTCCCAGGCTGACCGCATGGTGATGGTGGTCGATGCCGAGAACAAGGTGATCCCCCGTCCGGTCAAACTGGGCCCGGTGGTCTCCGAGGGGGTGCTGATCGACAGCGGCCTCAATGCCGGTGACCGTTACATCGTCGAAGGCTTGATGAAGGCTCGCCCCGGCAGCGTGGTGAAACCTGTCTCTGCCGACGAGATGAAAGCCATCACCGCCAAGATGGTCAGCCACTCAGCGGCCAAGTAAGGAGCTCGTATGTTTTCCAGGTTTTTTATCGAGCGTCCCATCTTCGCCAGCGTGATTTCCATCATTATCGTGCTGGGCGGATTGGCGGCAATGCGCTCGCTTCCCATCGAGCAGTACCCCCAGATCACCCCGCCGGTGGTCTCGGTGACCGCTTTCTATCCGGGGGCCACTCCGGAGGTGATCTCCCAGACTGTCGCCGCACCGCTCGAGCAGCAGATCAACGGCGTCGAGCGGATGATCTATATGCAATCGGGTTCGGCCTCCAACGGCCAGATGAACCTCAACGTCTACTTCGAGATCGGCACAGATCCGGATCAGGCCACCATCAACGTCAACAACCGGGTATCGGCCGCCATGGCCCAGCTGCCGGAAGAGGTGAAAAAGCAGGGGGTAACGGTCAAGAAGAAATCGACCTCCATCCTGCAGGTGGTCACCCTCCAGTCGCCGAACGGCTCGTTTGATACCACCTATCTGTCAAACTATGCCCTGCTCAACATCATCGACGAGCTCAAGCGGATTCCCGGCATCGGTGATACCACTCTGTTTGGCGGTACCGACTATGCGATGCGCATCTGGTTGCGGCCGGATCGACTGGCCCAGCTCGAACTCACCCCGAGTGATGTGATTAGCGCCATCCGCGAGCAGAACACCCAGTTTGCGGCAGGCAAGATCGGCGCTCAGCCCACCTCGACCCCCATCGACTTCACCTACACGGTGCAGACCAAGGGTCGCCTTGAAGATGTGAAAGAGTTCCAGAACATCATAGTTCGCTCCATGCCCGATGGCTCCAAGATCCGGGTCCGCGATGTCGCCCGGGTCGAGCTGGGGGGCAAGGATTATGATCTGGTGGCCCGCGCCAACGGCAAACCGGCCATCGGTATCGCTACCTATCTGCAGCCCGGTGCCAACGCCGTAGCAGTCGCCGATGCGGTGCACACCACCATGGAGCGGCTCAAGGAGCGCTTTCCGCAGGATATCGAGTACCAGATCCCCTACGACACCACAGAGTTTGTGAAGATCTCCATCGAAGAGGTGGTACACACCCTGTTCGAGGCGATCGTGCTGGTGTTCGTGGTAGTCTACCTGTTCCTGCAGAACTTCCGCGCCACCCTGATCCCCTGTATCGCGGTGCCAGTGTCGCTCATCGGGACCTTCGCCGGCATGCTGGTGCTCGGTTTCTCCATCAACCTGCTGACCCTGTTCGGCATGGTGCTCGCCATCGGTATCGTGGTGGATGACGCCATCGTGGTGCTCGAGAACGTCGAGCGGATCATGAGCGAGAAGAAATGTTCGCCCAAAGAGGCTGCCATCCTCGCCATGCAGGAGGTCTCAGGTCCGGTGGTCGCCATCGTGCTGGTGCTTTGCGCCGTGTTCCTGCCGGTCGCCTTTATGGGTGGCATGACAGGGGTGATGTACAAGCAGTTCGCCATCACGGTCGCGGTCTCGGTGGCCATCTCCGGTCTGGTGGCTCTGACTCTCTCTCCGGCCTTGTGCGCCGTGTTGCTGAAAGAGGGACATCACAAACCGGCCCGTTTCTTCGTCTGGTTCAACGATAAATTTGACCAGCTGACCCGCGGCTATGTACGGGGTGTGGCCTTCCTGAACCGTCGGGTGGGGGTCGCTTTTGCCATCATCGCCGTACTGTTGCTCTCCATCTACGGTCTCTTCCTGAAAGTGCCGGGCGAGCTGGTACCGAACGAAGATCAGGGCTACCTCATCTCCGCCGTCATGCTGCCGGATGCCGCCGCCATGAGCCGGACACAGGCAGTGGCGGATCAGTTCGACAAGCTCGCCATGGCCAATCCCAATGTGAAGGATGTGATCACCTTCTCGGGCTTCGACATCCTCTCCAACGCCATCATCAGCAACAGCGGTCTCACCTTCATTACCCTGAAGGACTGGAGCGAGCGCAAGGGGACAGGCCAGGACTCCTTCGATCTGGCCAAAACTCTGCAGGGGATGAGCCTGATGGGGCTGGCTGACGGCTTTGTTGCCTCCTTCAACCCGCCCCCCATCCAGGGGATGTCCACCACCGGCGGACTGGAAGGCTACCTGCAAAACCGGGGTTCCGGCAGTGCCCAGGAGTTTTCGGGCGAAGTACAGCGCTTCCTCGCCGCCGCCAAGGAGCGCCCCGAGTTTGCCAGTGTCACATCCACATTCCGTGCCAATGTGCCGCAGGTCTATCTCGACCTGGATCGCGAGAAAGCCAAGGCGCTGGGGCTGCCGATCAATGCGGTGTTCGACACCATGCAGGCCACCTTCGGTCAGGTCTATGTCAACGACTTCAACCAGTTTGGCCGAACCTACCGGGTACAGTTGCAGTCCGAAGCGGACTACCGCGCCAAGAAGAGCGATATCCGCAACGTCTACGTGCGCTCCAACACCGGCGAGATGATCCCGCTCAGCAGCCTAGTGACGGTCCGTGATGCCACTGGCCCCGAGCTGGTAGAGCGTTTCAACATCTTCCAGGCAGCCAAGATCATGGCACAGCCGGCACCCGGCTACAGTTCGGGTCAGGCGATCGCCGCACTGGAAGAGGTGGCCAACAGCACCCTTGGCAACGATGCCAAGCTGGAGTGGACCGGTTCCGCCTATCAGGAGAAGGCCTCTGCCGGTAGCGCAGGCATGGCGTTCGGCTTCGGTATTGTGATGATCTTCCTCATCCTGGCAGCCCAGTACGAACGCTGGAGCCTGCCGTTTGCGGTGATCACAGCCGTACCGTTCGCCCTGTTCGGCGCCCTGCTGGCCACCTGGCTGGTAGGACTCACCAACAACGTCTACTTCCAGATCGGGCTGGTGACCCTGGTGGGCCTTGCCGCCAAGAACGCCATCCTGATCGTGGAGTTCGCGGTGATGAAGCACGAGGAGGGGATGAGTCTTATCGAGTCGGCACTGGAGGCGGCGCGCCTGCGTTTTCGCCCCATCGTGATGACCTCGCTGGCCTTCATCCTCGGCTGTGTGCCGCTGGTCACCTCCAGCGGCGCTGGTGCCGCAAGCCGTCACGCTCTCGGCTGGCCGGTGATCGGCGGCATGCTGGCGGCCACCTTTATCGCCATCTTCTTTATCCCGCTCTTCTTCCGCCTCATCATGAAAGGGTCGGAAAAGCGCGCCAAGCCGTAACGCTCTCCACGGGCGTTCCACCGATAACAAACTACCCCCGCCCGTGCGGGGGTATTTTTTTGTCTGCGGTGTGCTTCAATGACACACATCGAGACTTTTTTGCACAGGATCCGGATATGCTGGCTCAGCTCTGGCTCGCGACGACCTTGACGACCACTACCCTCTCCGCCTGTGGTCATCACGATTATCCCCCCTGGAACTGGCTGAGCGATGGCAAGATCATCGGCGTTTGTGCCGAAGTAGTCAGTACCCTCTATCAACGGTTGGGTTTCAATGTGGATCTCTCCTATGTGGGCCCCTGGGCCCGCTGTCAGCAGAAAGTGGCGAAAGGAGAGGTCGACATCAATATCTGTGCGCTGCGCAACGAAGAGAGAGCACACTACTCCCGCTTTACCCGAACGCCCATGGCCATCAATGACATGGCGGTGTTCGTGCGCCAACCCGGCAGCCGCTTGCTGCAGCGACGGGAGGATCTGACCGGACTGCGGGGAGCCATGATGATAGGCGTCAGCCTTGGCAGCGAAATGGATGATTTTTTGCAAGCAAATACCCGCATCTACAGGGTCAACTCCCTCAAGCAGGTATTTGGCCTGCTGGCCAGTAACCGGGTCGACTTCGTTCCCTATGGCCGCTCTTCCGGCCGCCTGTTTTTGAGCGAAAATTACCCGAGCAGCGGAATGACTGATCTGCAGTGGCCACTGCAGCGCGGTGAGCTCTATATTTCTGTTTCACTACAATCTCCCCATCTTGGCACCCTCGAACAGCTGGAACCCATGCTGCAAGCGCCGGGCATGAGGCAGTGGATAGATCAGCTGCTGGAGAAATACAGCGACATCTATCTGCAACAACAGCGCCAGCCCTAGCCTTGACCTTCTCCCAGAAGCAAGGTTTAGAGTCTGGATACCAGATCCTGAAGGATGACCGGATTGTCACTCACCCAGCTTGCGACAAGATTGCCCTCTGCCCTGCTAGCCCGGCTATTGCTGGCGCTGCTGCTCGTGTGCAATCTGACCCTCTGCATCAGCTGGCATGCTTCTCCCCTCTCCTCCGAGACGACCCAAAGCAGCCCCCTGCCAATGGTGATGTTGGATTCATCCATGGCGATGGCGGATGGCGAGAGCTCTCATGCGATGCCCGCAATGTCTCACCCGAGCGATACCATGGCCCTCTCCTGCCATCAGGGAGACGAGGGGTCGGCCATGGGCGATGAGTGCCAGATGCAGACCGGCGTCAATGCCCTCTCCTTCGGCGCGATAGCTCTGCTGGGTGTATTGGTCGCCCTGCTGATCTTCCCCCTGCTACTTGGCAGTAACTTCGCAACTGCACTGCTTGATAACTGGTTGCGGGATCCCTTCCTGCGATCACGCGGTACCCATCCCCCCTCCTGGCCGCGCCGACACCTGATGTTATCGGTGCTGCGACACTAGAAAGATCTTCTCTTGCGGCAGCGGCAAGCCTCGGCTTGCCCGTCTCCTGCCGCCTTGCCTGACCCTGCGCCCCGGCCAAACCGGTCCGCTCACAGGGAGCCGTGCGCACTGATACAGTTGCGCCCCGTTTGCCGCCAGCCCCTTTGGTGATGCCTTGCACCTCACCCGACCGGCGGCCTGCAAAAGAGAAGACGTATTATGTCACCAGCCCACTTTTCACCGTCCAAGGTTGCTGCCTTTGCGGACGCATTACCCTCCTGCACTTTCTGCATGCAGACCCGCGCCGGAGGCCAGTCATGAACAAGACCGTCCTGATGTCGGCCCTGCTACTTGCCCTTGGCGCTGGTGGCGGCTACTGGGCCGCCAAACAGACCTCCGATGGCGCCAGCGCCAAAGAGAAGACGCCCCTTTACTGGGTCAACCCCATGGATCCCCGCGACAAGCGTGATGGTCCCGCCAAGGACAACATGGGGATGGACTTTATCCCCGTCTATGAGGAAAAACAGGGCGGCTCACCGGGCACCGTCACCATCAGCCCCGAGATCCAGCAGAACCTGGGGGTGCGGCTGGCCAAAGTGGAGAAGCTGCCTATTCACCAGCAGATCGAGACGGTGGGCTATGTCGGTTATGACGAGGACAGGCTGGAGGCAGTCAACGCCCGCATGGCAGGCTGGATCCGCACCCTCGCCATCAAGAGCGAGGGGCAGCAGGTGAGCAAGGGGAGCCTGATTTACGAGCTCTACGCTCCGGATCTGGTCAATGCCCAGCACGAGTACCTGCTCGCCCTCAACACAGCCAACCCGCTGCTGCTGCGCGCCGCCGAGGGCAAGCTCAAATCCCTGCAGGTACCGGCGGATCAGATTGCGGCCCTCAAGCGCACCCGCCAGGTGCGCGAAACCATCAGCATTTACGCCCCCAGCAGCGGTTATGTCTCCGAGCTCAAGGTGCGCGAGGGCCAGTATGTTGAGCCCGCTGCGGCGCTCTTTAACATCAGCACCCTCAAACAGGTGTGGGTCAGCGCCGAGGTGTTCGAACGTCAGGCCGCCCAGCTGAAGGTGGGCGATCCGGTCACCATGACCCTCGACTATGCACCCGGCCGCCACTGGCAGGGCCGGGTCGATTACCTCTACCCGACTCTGGATGCCACCACCCGCACCCTCAAGGTACGGCTGCGCTTTGCCAACCCGGACGAGTTCCTGAAACCCAATATGTTCGCCAAGGTGACGATTCAGGCGGGCAAGGGAGAGCCGCAATTGGTAGTGCCGAGCGAAGCGGTGATCCGCACCGGCAGCCAGGACCGGCTGGTGCTGGCGCTGGGGGATGGCAGCTTCAAATCGGTCGCTGTCACCCTGGGCCCCCAGTTTGGCGACAAGGTGGCCATCAAGGCAGGGGTAGAGGCTGGGGATAACATCGTCAGCTCGGCCCAATTCCTGCTCGACTCCGAGTCGGCCATCGATTCGGACTTCCAGCGCATGACGGCGGTACGCCCCGCCCAGGTGTGGACCCAGGGTGAGGTTGAAAGCATCGATCTGGCCAACCGTACCCTGATGGTCTCCCACCAGCCCATCCCCGAGTGGCAGTGGCCCGCCATGGAAATGGAGTTCACCGTCGCCGAAGGAGTCGACATCAGCAAGCTGGCCGAGGGGCAGACCCTGCATCTGCAAGTGATGCAGGAGGGGGATGAGTACCGCATCACCACCATCCATCAGGAGAAGGCCCCGACCAGCGGCCACGCTCTGGAGCAGGCAAAAGATGAAATGGAAGGGATGGGCCATAGCCAGCACAATATGGGAGCCAAGCCATGATCCCCTCGATTATTCGCTGGTCGGTGGGCAACCGCTTTCTGGTGCTGCTATTGACCCTCATGCTCACCGCCTGGGGGCTCTGGTCGGTCAAGCAAACCCCGGTGGACGCCCTGCCGGATCTCTCCGACGTGCAGGTGATCATCAAGACCTCCTATCCAGGCCAGGCGCCCCAGGTGGTGGAGGATCAGGTGACCTACCCGCTCACCACCGCCATGCTGGCGGTGCCGGGGGCCACCACGGTGCGCGGCTACTCCTTCTTCGGCGACTCCTTCGTCTATGTGCTGTTTGACGACAACACCGACCTCTACTGGGCTCGCGCCCGGGTGCTGGAGTATTTGAGCCAGGTTGCGCCCAACCTGCCCGCCTCCGCCCGCCCCCAGCTCGGCCCCGATGCCACCGGGGTGGGCTGGGTCTACCAGTACGCGTTGGTGGACAGAACCGGCAAGCACGACCTCAGCCAGCTCACCTCTCTGCAAAACTGGTTCCTCAAGTACGAGCTGCAGACGGTGGAAGGGGTCTCAGAGGTCGCCACCGTGGGTGGCATGGTGCGCCAGTATCAGGTGCGGGTCGACCCGGACAAGCTGCGCGCCTACGGCATCCCGCTCTCCCTAATCGAGACCGCCATCAAGCAGGGCAACCAGGAGACCGGCGCTTCCGTCATCGAGATGGCAGAAGCGGAGTACATGGTGCGCTCCAACGGCTATCTCAAGAGCGTCGAGGATCTGAAGCAGATCCCGCTCGGCACCAATGTGCGCGGCGCCCCGCTGCTGCTGGGCGACGTGGCGGATGTGGTCACCGGGCCCCAGAGCCGGCGCGGCCTGGCCGAGCTCAATGGCGAAGGGGAAGTGGTGGGCGGCATTATCGTCATGCGCTATGGCGAGAATGCCCAGCACACCATCGACGGGGTCAAGGCGCGGCTCGCTCAGCTGAAGAGCAGCCTGCCGGAGGGGGTGGAGGTGGTCACCGTCTACGATCGCTCCGACCTTATCCAGCGCGCCATCGATAACCTCTCCGGCAAGCTGGTGGAGGAGTTCGCGGTAGTGGTGCTGGTCTGTCTGGCCTTCCTGTTCCACCTGCGCTCGTCACTGGTGGTGGTCATCACCCTGCCCATCGCCATTCTGGTGGCCTTTATCGTGATGCATCTGCAGGGGATCAACGCCAACATCATGTCGCTGGGGGGCATCGCCATCGCCATCGGCGCCATGGTGGATGGCGCCATCGTGATGATCGAGAACGTCCACAAACACATGGAGCGGGAGGCGCTCACCGACAAGAACCGCTGGCGCATCATCACCGAGGCGAGCATCGAGGTGGGGCCCGCCATCTTCTTCTCCCTGCTCATCATCACCATCAGCTTCCTGCCGGTATTTGCGCTGGAGGCGCAGGAGGGGAGGATGTTCCATCCCCTCGCCTACACCAAGACCTATGCCATGGCGGCGGCTGCCGCGCTCGCCATCACGCTGGTGCCGGTGATCATGGGTTACTTCATCCGTGGCAAGGTACTGGCGGAGCAGGCCAATCCGCTGAACCGCTGGCTGAGCCAAGGCTATGTGCCGCTGCTCAAAGCCGTCTTGGCCCGCCCGAAAACCACCCTGGCCATCGCCGCCGTGGTGACGGTGGCGGGCTTCTGGCCGCTCAAGTACCTGGGCTCCGAGTTCATTCCGCCGCTCGATGAGGGGGACATCATGTATATGCCCACCACCGCAGCCAATATCTCGGTGGGCAAGGCGCGGGAGATTTTGCAGCAGACCGACAAGCTCATTCGTACCGTACCCGAGGTGCAGAACGTGTTCGGCAAGGCGGGGCGCGCCGAAACCGCCACCGACCCTGCCGATCTGGTGATGATGGAGACCAGCATCCAGCTCAAGCCCCGGGATCAGTGGCGCCCCGGCATGACCCCGGAGAAGCTGAAAGAGGAGCTCGACTCCCTCATCCGCTTCCCCGGCCTCACCAACGCCTGGGTGCCCCCCATCAAGACCCGCATCGACATGCTTGCCACCGGTATCAAGACCCCGGTCGGCATCAAGATAGCGGGGCCGGATCTCAAGGTGATCCAGCAACTCGGCCAACAGCTCGAACAGATCGTTGGCAAGGTGGAGGGCGCCTCATCGGTCTACGCCGAGCGGGTGGCGGGTGGCCGCTACGTCAAGGTGGATATCGACCGGCTCAAAGCGGCCCGCTATGGCCTCAACATCGCCGATGTACAGGCGGTGCTCGCCACCGCAGTGGGCGGCATGGAGGTTGGCCAAACCATCGAGGGGCGCGAACGCTATCCCATCAACCTGCGCTACCCCCAGAGCTATCGCGATTCTGTAGCCAGCTTGGAGCTGCTGCCGGTGGTCACTCCAAGTGGCGCTCGCATCGCGCTGGCGGATGTAGCCCGGGTCTACATCAGCGATGAAGCCCCCATGCTGCGCAGTGAAAACGCGCGGCTCAACGGCTGGGTCTACGTCGATATTCGCGGCCGCGATATCGGCTCCTTCGTCGATGAGGCCAAAGCCGAGGTGGGCAAGCAGCTGGTGCTGCCGGCGGGCTACGCCCTCACCTGGTCTGGCCAATACGAGTACATGGAACGGGCCAAGGCGCGCCTCGCCTACGTGGTGCCGCTGACGGTCGCCATTATCGTGCTGCTGCTCTATCTGGCGTTTCGCCGCGTTCAGGAGGTGCTGCTCATTCTCACCACCTTGCCGCTGGCGGTGGTGGGGGGGATCTGGACCCTCTGGCTGCTCGACTTCAACCTCTCGGTGGCGGTCGGGGTGGGCTTTATCGCTCTGGCGGGGGTGGCGGTAGAGACCGGCGTCTTGATGCTGGTCTACCTCAACCATGCCTGGGATGACCTGGTGGCCAGTGGCAAGCCGGACAAGGCGGGTCTGCACCGGGCGGTGATCCACGGCGCCGCCCTGCGCCTACGCCCCAAGATGATGACGGTGGTCACCATCATCGCTGGCCTCTTGCCCATCATGTGGAGCCACGGCACCGGATCCGAGGTGATGCAGCGCATCGCCGCCCCCATGATCGGCGGCATGGTGAGCGCGCTGGTGCTGACCCTCTTGGTGCTGCCCGCCGCCTACTACCTGTGGCGCAGCCGGCACCTGGGCGCGACCGAGCACCAACCCGCCGGCTAACCCGGTGGCTGCGCCCTTTTTGACAACCAAGAATCTGAATCAACGACGAGGAAACACCATGAACTACAAGACGCTGACCCTGACCCTGCTGCTTGGCCTTGCCACCCACACCAACCTGCAAGCCGAAGAGATGATGCACCATGAAGGGCACGATATGAGTCAGACGGGTGAGATGAGCGAACAGGCCGCAATGGTGATGACCAAGGGGGTCATTACCCGCCTCGATGAGGGGCGCGGCAAAGTCGGCATCAAGCACGAGGCGATCGAGAACCTCAAGATGCCCCCCATGACCATGGTCTTTCGAGTAGCTAACCCGGCCCAGCTCCAGGATCTGAAGGTGGGGGATGCGGTGCGTTTTCACGCCGAGAACCCGGACGGCAAGCTAACCGTAACCACTATCCAGAAACAGTAATCAGAGTCATTTCAAAAAAAACGGCGGGATCATCCCGCCGTTTTCTGTTATTGCACCATCCGCCGAGCGGCCTCCTCAGCCGTTCGGATAGGCTTGGGCTATGTTGGCCTGCGCCACCCCCATCAACTGAACCGAGATATCCTGCAGCACATAGAGGTCGCGGCGACGGGTCCAGGGTTGATCGGATTGCTCGTCGTACCAGACGGGCAGTTCGATCCCCTCCGGGGCATGGCTCGCCACCTTGCGGGCACGGCAGGTGATGATGCAGCGCTTGACGTGGTCGCGGTGACCGATAACGGCCGCCGTGCCAAGGGCGGCGGCATCTCCGCCGGCATAATCCCTGACAATCGCCTCCACCACGCCGTCCGTGCTGAGGTAGACCAGCTTGCCTTCATTATCCCAGTAAGGCTCGATGGAGATGACATCCCGGGCTGGAATGTCCGGATAGCGGGCCGAGTCGAGGAAGCGGGCAATCTCCCATTGCACGTACATGGGCACCGGCTTTTGCCGATAGAGGGCCGCACAGCAGGCAGCCAGAGCCTCGTTCATGGGGCCGGGCTCGGCCAGTTCATCCGGGTTGCCCGAGGCGTTGGGGCGGTTGCCGAAGGCAAAGGCGATGACGCAGTGGGCCTGGTCGATGGCGACCCGGGACGGGGTCATGTTGAAGCAGGCCTCCTCGATGAAGGGGGCCAGCTGGCGGGCCGTCTGCTCGTCGTGCAGCTCGGCGCTCAGCCGGTCGGTCAGGGTGGTGCGAAAATCCGCCGCACTCCCCTGGCTGTCATTGCTGCTGTTGCAGCCGGTGAGGGTGGCGACCAGGGGGGTACTCAACAGCCCCAGGGTGACTCTACGTCGACTCTCGTTCATTTAGATTCCTCTTTGGTAGCAAGCACTTAACGGGAACAAGCAGCAATTAACCCTTGACCCAATAAACGCTCATACCATACGGAAAAACGGGGGCGACAAAAGCCATACCGCGAGGCTCGTACCCAGAACGTGCAGCAATTCACACATTAATCAATAAACGAAAGCACTCTTTTGCGAATGAGCCAATAAAAGAAATTAACATCCACATTAATGAACCACTGATAGATAGATACTCTATCTGTGGTTCATTCGCACAGATTTCATCCCTCAGATAACGCGCTCGTTCAGCTGCGGGTTGCCAGCAACTGCTCCACATCCTCGATCACCTTGAGAGCCGCCTGTGGGCCGCCGCTGGAGGTCCAGAGCGACCCGTCCACGGCGCCAAAGCGCTTGGCCTTGATCACCGGCAACTGCTGGAACGCCGGGGTCTGCTCCGCCTGACGCATGGCATCCACCGCATCGCCGCTGGCGCTCAGGGTACCGACCACCAGCCAGTCGGCATCCAACAAGTTGAGGGACTCCAGACTCAGCGCCGGTGAATGGGGCGCGCCAGTCCCCTGTTGTTTGCCCGGACGCACCAGCCCCATCGATTCAACCACGCTGCTGGCAAAGGTGCCCTGATACATAAAGCTCGGCCCCTTGGGGTTCCAGCGCACTATGCTGATGCTCTCCCCCTGATGTTTGGCCAGCTTGCTGCGGGCCTGAGTCAACCGCTCGGCATACTGCAGCAAGAAAGTATCCGCTTGCTGGTCGCGGTTGAGGGTGTGGGCGGTGCGGCGGAAGCTATCCTGCCACGGCTCACCCCACTTGCTGGTCACCACGGTCGGCGCGATCTCCCCCAGCAAGGTCAGCAGCTCGGGACGGGTCTGGCCAGTCAGGATAAGGTCGGGCTCCAGCGCAATCAGCGACTCCAGATTGGGGCTGTCGAGATCGCCGATCACCTGGATCCCCATGCCCGCCTTGTTCAGCAAATAGCGAGGCAAGGTGGGTTGACCACGGCCATTGACGGCGCCGATGGGGGTCAGCCCCAGGGTCAGGGTGCTGTCGAGTTCGAGCTCGCTCAGCACCACCACCCGCGTTGGCTGGACTGGCACCTGCACCTTCTGGCCAAACGCATCGGTCACTTCACGCATCTCCTGCGCCTGAACCAGCGGCGCGGCCAGCATCAGGATGGCTGCTGCTAGGGCGGCAAAACGCTTCATCATCTCACTCCTTCTCGTTGCACGGCCCGGATAATCGGCCGCGTGAATACACTCGGTGGGCCCACAGAGCAGGCCCATATGGCTCAACTCGCCGAACGCAGGGCGCAGCCATGTTCGTGGCGACGGGGCACGATAATGGGCGCCCCGTCGCCGGGGGCATGCAGAATGTCGACACTGGTCTGGTAGAGCCGGTCGATTAGATCCTTGGTCACCACCTCCCGGGCCGGGCCCATGGCGGCAATGGTCCCCTCGCCGATGGCGATCAACTCGTCACAGTAACGGGCCG
The DNA here is from genome assembly GCF_049174455.1 of Aeromonas sp. 601027. Classification (NCBI taxonomy): domain Bacteria; kingdom Pseudomonadati; phylum Pseudomonadota; class Gammaproteobacteria; order Aeromonadales; family Aeromonadaceae; genus Aeromonas; species Aeromonas sp. 601027. The sequence continues at coordinate 80,061 of NZ_JAAKTN010000003.1, forward strand.
CCATCGCCAGATCGTGGATCACCAGCAGCACGGTTTTGCCCTCGGCGGTGATGCGATGGATCGCCTCCATCACCTCGGTCTGGTGACCGATATCGAGGGCACTGGTGGGCTCGTCGAGCAGCACCATGTCGCTGTCCTGCGCCAGGATCATCGCCAGCCACGCCCGCTGTGCCTGCCCGCCGGAGAGGGACGCGGCGCTCTGCTGCCAGATCCCCTCAAGCTGCATTCGCTCGCAGGCAATACGCACCATGCGGGCATCCTCCTCACCCCACTGATTGAACCAGCCCTGATGAGGGTGGCGGCCATACTGCACCAGCTGCTCCACCAGAATGCCGGCAGGCAGGGTCGGCCGCTGGGGCAGATAGGCGAGCTCCCGCGCCAGCCCCTTCATGGGGTAGCTGGCAAGCGGCTTGCCTTTGAGCAGGATCTCGCCGCGTTGGGCTTTCATCTGGCCGGATAGCAGCTTGAGCAGGGTCGATTTGCCGCAGCCGTTGGGGCCGACGATCCCCACCAGCTTGCCCCTCGGCACGCTGAAAGAGATGTCCCGCAAAATGGGGGTCTGCTGATAGGCGAAGTGGAGGCGATTTACGGTGAGCGTCATCAGTCAGCCCTCTGGCGATCGTTAACAAGAAGAAAAAGCAGCAACAGGCCGCCGAGAATGCGGGTCATGATACCGGTCGCCACCTCGTGGGGGCTGGCCAGCACCCGGACCAAGGTATCGCTGGCAAGCAGCAGCAGGGCGCCGCTGAGTGCCGCCAGCCAGAGCGGCACCACCCGGTCTTTCACCAGCCAGGAGGCTAGAATGGGGGCCGCCATGGCGATAAAGACCACGGGGCCGCCGATGGCGGTGCCGAGCGCCGCCACCAGAATGGCCTGGGCCAGAATACCCAGTTGCACCCGATCGGCGTTGACTCCAAGCCCTCTGGCCATCTCGGGGCCAAAGCGCAGCACCGCCAGCGAGCGGGAGAGATAGACAATCCAGGGGCAGAGCAGCAGCAACAGGATGGCAATCGGGGTGATGGTGCTGTAACCCACGGCAATAAAGCTGCCCATGTTCCACAGATAGAGGGAACTCAGGTGCAGCAGGGCCTGGGTGGACATCACAAACTGGCCGAGCGCCTCGAACAGCTCGGAGAGGCCGATACCGATCACCACGAACAGATAGCCCTGTTCACCCGGTTTGCGGCAGAGGGTATAGAGCACCAGCGCCGCGAAGATGGCGCCGATGGGCGCGGCCCACCAGGGCCAGCTGCCTACCGTCAAGTAGAGGGAGAAGACGATGATGGCCAGAGAGGCGCCGTTGTTGACCCCCACCATGTCGGGTGTGGCCAGCCGGTTGCGAACCAATGTTTGCACCAGACAGCCCGAGAGCCCCATGGCCGCCCCCGCCACCACGACCCCAAGGATGCGCGGCAGCCGGATCTTGAACAGGGTGAGCTGCTCAAGGCGGGTCCCCTCCCCCAGCAGGGTGTTGACCACTCCGGCAAAGCCGAGTTTGCCGCCGCCAACACTCAAGGCCAGCAGAGCAAGCGCCAGCAGCGCCACGGCAAGCAGTACCAGCCAGCGCCAGCTGGGCAGATGGAGCAGCAAAGAGCGGTTGCCGGCCCGCAGGCAGAGCATATCGGTAGGTGTGCGCATCAGCCCCTCACTTGACGGTCAGCAGGGTACGAAAGCCCCCGCGATGGACGATGGCGATCAGCACAGGTGCACCGATCAGGGCCAGAATGACCCCGTTTGGCAGCTCGAACGGCTGGATCAGCCAGCGCGCCAGAATGTCGGCCAACAGCAGAAACAGCATGCCGAACAGGGCGGAGAAACAGACCTGCACCGACAGCTTCACAGGCTCCACCAATCGGCCACAGTAGGCGGCCAGAAAGCCGACAAAGCCGATGGGACCGGCGATGGCGATGGCACTGGCGGTAAACAGGGTGGCGGCCAGCAGCACGCCAATTCGCACCCGGTTGGGGCGGATCCCCAGCGCCTGGGCCTGACTGTCCCCCATCTGCATCAGGGTCAGCTGGCGACAGAGCAGCAGGGTGATGACAAACGCCGCCAGCACGAAGGGCAGCACGGCGATGATGGCATCGAGATTGGCCGCCGACAGGGAGCCGAGGTTCCAGAAGCGGTACTGCTCCAGCACCATCTTGTTGGAGAGCAGCAGAAAGCTGGAGAGACCGCCGAAGGTGGCGGAAAGCGCCACCCCGACCAGAATAAGCTTGAGGGGGTTGGAGCGGCCAATCATCATGCCGAGCCCCAGCACAATCACGTTGCCGAGCAGCGCACCGAGTCCGGCCCAGAGCAGATAGCCGTAGGCGGACTCCACCCCGAACCAGGTGAGCCCCACCACCAGCGCAAAGACGGCCCCGGCGTTGACCCCGAGCAGACCGGGCTCCGCCAGCGGATTGCGGGTCGCGCTCTGCAACAAGGAGGCCGCCAGAGATAAAGAGGCGCCGACCACCATGGCGCAGAGGGTGCGCGGCAGTCGCAAGGTATTGAGCACCATGGCGAGCTTCTCGTCGCCAGCCCAGCGGGCATCCCCCATCAGGTAGCCGAGTACCTCGCTGGCACCATAGACACCCGCACCGGTGGCGAGCGAAAGAGAAAGCAGTACGAACAGGAGGAACAATCCCAGCCAGAACAGCGAGGTCTGGTCTCTAAACACCCTTTAACTCCTTATGATTGCAATGCCATCTTGTTGACACAAAAGCCGTCATCCGAGGTGATCCCCTGACAACAGCGGAAGCCCGCCAGTGCGGGCTCCCGCTCAGCCATTACAGCTTGTAGGCCACACCGGCATAGACAGTGCGCCCGTCGAGGATCTGATCGGCCTCGGTGGCAACCCAGTCACGCTTGGTATTGGTCAGGTTATTGAGCCCGAACTTCAGATCCAGTGCCCGAGTGGCGTTCCAGACTGCCCCGATATCCAGGGTGTGGAATCCGGCGGTGGTCTCATAGGTGGTGCCGCTCATGCGCGGAACCGGAAGGATCTGGCTGCCGGTGTAGTTCCAGCCGAGCTGGGTACTCAGGCTCTCGATGACCTGCCACTCCAGCTTGGCGTTGACGGTATGCTCCGGCGTCCGATAGAGATCCTTGCCGCTGGTCTTGTCCTCCCCGTCGATCAGGGTGACGTTGCTGGAGAGGGTCAGGGCATCGGTGATATCAAACCAGCCGCTCAGCTCCACCCCCTTGATGCGGGCCTTGCTGACGTTCTGATAGGTCATCACCGCCGGACGCCAGGTGGAGGTCCATGCCTCGCTCTGGATCTTGTCCTTGATATCGTTGTGGAAGGCGGTAACCCCGGCGCCCCAGAACGACCCATCATAGGCGGTGCCCAGCTCGTAGCTGACGGCGGTTTCCGGCTTCAGATCCGGGTTGCCCACCACAGCGCAGCGACCGCGACAGGCGGCTACCGCATAATCCGGGTTGGACTGGGCAATGGTCGGCGCCTTGAACGCCTTGCCAATGCCTCCCTTGACCACCCAGTTGTCAGTCAGGCTGTAGAGGGCATAACCACGGGGGCTGAACTCGGTGCCATAGATCTCGTGGTGATCGACCCGGCCACTCAGGGTCAACGCCAGATCGCCAAAGCCAAACTCATCCTGCAGATAGAGCGCGCTCTGGTTGACGCTGACATCGCCCCCCTTGAGGTTGACGTTATGCTTGAGTTCGGTGATGCGGTACTCGGCACCGCTGGTCAGCAGGTGGCTGCCCAGATTACCGCTCAGCTGGCCATCGAAGGTGTGGTTGGTCTGGCTCACATCGCCACTGGTCTTGCTCAGCGCCGTCATCAGTTCGGAGTCGTCAAACAGGTCAACCTGCTCGAAGGCATAGCCGACCCGGCTGTCGAACTGATCCCAACGGCCGACGTGGGTGGCGTTGAGTCCCAGTCGCTCCATCTGCTGGATATTGCGCGGCGTCTGGCCGTAGTTGTTCCAGTGGGCCTCCCGATCGTCTTTGGCGTAGTTCATCCCCACATCCAGATCCTGACGATCGTCGATCAGCCATTTGACGTTGGAGAGGATCCCCAGCTTTTCACGCTGCTCGATGGCATCGGCCTTGGGGTTGATGCTCTGCTCGCTCTGCCAGGCGTCCCGGTGGTTCCCTTCTACCACCAGGTTGGCCAGCAGCTTGTTGTCGATCAGTGCCCCGCCCACATAGGCACTCGCCTTGTTGATATCCCCGCCGTGACCGTCGGTGGGGTCGCTGAAGGTATAGGTGGCCGCCGCTTCGGTCTTCTCCCCGGGTTGGCGCAAGATGACATTGACCACCCCACCCAGCGCATCTGCGCCGTAGAGGGAGGAGATGGGGCCACGGATCACTTCGATACGCTCGATGGCCGCCATGGGGATGGCGGAGAGATCGAAATCATTGCCATAACCGGAGGTAAGAGCATCGCGGGAGCTGATACGCCGCCCATTGACCAGCAACAGGGTGTAATCCCCCTCCAGCCCGCGCAACTTGATCTCGCTGCGGCCGTAGCTGGTAGCAGGGCTGATATTGACCCCCGGCAACTGTTTCAGAGCGCCGGTGAGGTCATTGACATTGAGCTTGTCGAGCTCGGCCCGAGTCACCACAGAGACGCTGGCCGGGGCGGTCAGCTCGCTGTGCCGGGTTTTACTCGCCGTCACCACCATAGTTTCATGAACGGTGACAGGCGCAGTCCCTTGGGCCAGAACTGGCAGGGCAAAAAGGGACAACACCAGCGGATGCACTGCAAATCGTCGGGATGATGTACGCATCATCAACACTCCACATAAAACAACCAAGGCCAACCCCACCGACATCCCTGTCTGACCTCGCCAGACCCGGTGCAAAGTGATGGAGTTCATTGGCATGAACAGTCGTCCATGCCCCATCACCCCGAACATCAGTGCATTACGGCAGGCCCTGCGTTGTGCTATGCCACTCGCAGCCATCAATAACAAAAGCGCCGTACCGACTGACATCGGGACGGCGCAATACTAAATGCAAATCATTTTTATTTGCAAGAGTGAATCAGGTATTCTTTCGCATCCGCTTAATTATCCATCACATCGTGGCGAGTCTGGTGATAGGCCTCTTCACTCTTGCCCCGGCGCCAGTACGGCACGGCGTAGAGCGACTGGCGATCCACCTCGAGCACAGACCGAAAATGGCGGCGCAGCGGCAGCACCAGCGCCTCTTCCCCACCCAGCCAGAAGAAGCCACCATCGCGCACCAGCGGCAGAGCAATCACATGCTCCAGCAGGCCGCTGGACTCGGGCTCGCCGACAAACCAGTGACAGCGCACCCCGACCGGCAGCGTCAAAGGCTGAGCATCGGCCTGATCCGGCACCAGAATCGCAATTTCCCCTCTGGCATCGGCAGGCATCACCTCGCACATCGCCATGATGGCGGGCAAGGCGGTGAGATCCCCTACCAGACAGTAGTGATCGGCCGGTTGCAGCATAGGGTTGGGACCACCCGGCCCGGAGAGGATTACCTTCTCTCCCGGCTTGGCATGGGTAGCAAAGGCGCTGGCGGGCCCGCCGTCACCGTGCAGCACGAAGTCGATATCAATTTCCTGCTCATCACGGCGAAACGCGCGGATGGTGTAGGTGCGGATCACCGGCTTGTCAGCCGGGTCACTCCAGCGCGGGCCGCTCGGGGTCATTGCAGGCAGCACCGGCTCTACCTGATGGGGCTGGGCCAGCATCACCTTGATATGGGCCCCACCGCAGGTGAAGGGATAGTCAGCCAGTTCGCTGCCACCAAAGGTGATACGACGCAAATGGGGGGTGATCTGGGTAATGGCTTTGACAGTCAGCAGACGGGGACGATTGGGAGGCAGAGATGGGGACACAATGAGGCTCCTCGTTGAGTGTGTTGCCTATGCTACACACAAATGGGAATCACTATCAAATGCGATTATTTCTCGTCTATCCGGCTCAAACATCACTAATCACTACCATCAGCCCCCGAACAGAGAAACGGGCTTATGCACGCTAGTCCCATGATTGGACGAAGAAAGCAGCCGGACAACAACACTGTCACGCAGGGTTCCATTTGCCTATTTCGACCATAGTTTTTCGAGATCAAATTTTATTTCTCAATAAGTTTCCTATCCTTAGTGAAGCAGTTAATGTAAGCACAGGATGCCAAACAGGATTGTATGATGGATGACCAGATCCTGATTATTGATGATGACGAGCTCTCCCTCCCCGACGCGCAGCAAGCAGGCTGGAGGGTGATGATTGTTGACGATGAACCGGAAGTGCATCGCATCACCAAGATCACTTTAAACAAATTCGAGTTTGACAATCGTCCCATCGAGTTTCTGCATGCCTATTCGGCAGCAGAGGCAAAAAAATTGCTGGCCACCACCCCGGATGTTGCACTGCTGCTGCTGGACGTGGTGATGGAGGTCGATCACGCCGGTCTTGATGTCGTCAAATATGTCCGTGAAGAGCTGCAAAACAAGATGGTACGAATCGTGCTGCGTACCGGCCAACCCGGCCAAGCGCCGGAAGATGACGTGGTGACCAACTACGACATCAACGACTACAAGGATAAAACCGAGCTCACCTCCCAGAAGCTGCGCACCCTGCTGCGTGCCAGCCTGCGCTCCTATCGGGATATCCGCACCCTGGAAAGCAACCGGCAAGGGCTGGAAAAAGTCATCGAAGCCTCCAAGGGGATCTTTGAGAAACGGGCGCTGCGTCAGTTTGTCGAAGGCGCCCAAGAGCAGCTGAGCGCCCTGCTCCATCTGGGAGAGACCCAGATTTACGATGTAAAACAATATGCCTACGAAGTGAAGGATCAACTGCTGGAGCCCCTGCTGCCAGGTCATCCCCCGGTGCGGTTGACAGAGGCACCCGAGATACTGCGTCAGGCCATGACCCGGGGCTGCAATATCTACAACACCAACCAGATGGTGCTCTACTGCCAAAACCCGCGCCACCACCTGTTGTTTCATATCGAGACCACTCGCCAGCTCAGTCAGATCGATACCAGCCTGCTGACCCTGTTTACCGAAAACATCATAGTGGCACTGGAAAATATCCGGCTCAACGAGGTGATCGCCGACAACCAGCGGGAGATCATCTATCGCATCGGCGAACTGGTCGAAACCCGCTCCAAGGAGTCAGGGTTACACGTCAAACGGGTCGCGCTCTACACCGAGCTTTTCTGCCATCTGCTGGGGATGAGCGAAGAGCAGAGCGAGCTGGTTAAACGGGCCTCACCACTGCACGACATTGGCAAGGTGGGGATTCCCGATGCCATTTTGCACAAACCGGGCAAGCTGACCCCGGAAGAGTGGGAGATCATGAAAACTCATGCCCAACTCGGTCAGGATATGCTCTCCGGCAGCGATCTGGCGTTGTTCCAGATTGGCGCCACCATAGCAGGCAATCACCATGAGAAGTGGAATGGCAGCGGTTATCCCCGCGGTTTGAAGGGGGCCGATATCCCACTGGAAGGACGGATCGTGGCACTGGCCGATGTGTTCGATGCCCTGGGTTCGGATCGCTGCTACAAGAAAGCATGGCCGCTGGACAAGGTGCTGGCCCTGATTGAAGAGGAGAAGGGGCAGCATTTCGACCCCCAGTTGGTCGAGCTGATGATGGCCAATCTGGACAAGTTCCTCGAAATCCGCGAGCAGAACAAGGATGTCTATATCGGCGATCACTGATTGCTGCCAATCCCTTATCCTAAGGGGTCGAGCTAAAAAAACCGCCCTGCTTATCGAGGGCGGTTTCTTCTCTCTGGTGTATCGTTTTTCCCGAGTCTGGGCTACTGCTCTGGCAAGTTGAGATCTAGCTTGGCTGCCGGTTGGCCGTTTTGTTGATTTTCAGCCTGAGCTGCTGCTAGCGCACGTTTAAAAGCACGCCGTTTTTGCATCACCACAAAACCTGCGCCTCCCAGCAACACCAGTAGTACCCCACCCCCAACCAGAACCCAAAGTAGCCACCCCATTCCCTCTTCAGGCTGCTCTTCGGTAGACTCGGCGCTGGAGGCCTGAGCGGCGGCCGACATCACCTCTACAGGAGGCGGCGGTGGCGGGAAGACATTGAAGGTTTTCACCGGCAACTCGATTTTCAGCTCACGGCCGAGGCGAGTGGTGCCATAGAGGGTTGCTTTCACCTCATGCTGACCGACCTCCTTGATGTTGGAGAGATCGATATCAAGCTTGGGGTCGCTGGCGGTCTCGCTGAACTCGTAGAGGCCGCCCACATTGCTGGTCACACTCCCCTTGACCACCACGGAGGCGGGATCCAGCTCATCACGGTCGATTAGCAGTGAGAGCTTGGCACCCAGCTCATCCGAAGGCGGCGACAAGTTATAGCTGAACGGATAGGGGTAAAGCAGAACATCCTGATAACGGGCACGGACAAAAACCTGATTGCCCGTGCTGAACATGGCGCGGTACTTGCCACCGGGAATATCATGCAGCGTCACTTCCGCCGTCATGATGCCATCGCCCGGCACTTCGTCGAGCCCCTTGCCATCATCGCGATAGTGGCCAAGTACTTGATCCAGCACGACCTCTTTCTTATCGGCATCGCTGAACGATTGCAGCTTGACGGTCATGCCAAGATCAGAGAGATAGTATTTATCTTTCGGCGGCTGACCATTGATCAGCAACCACGCCTTGAGCTTGACCACCTCCCCCTGATAGAGCTGCATCGGCAGGGCGGCGATATCGAGCCGGATATCGGAGAGAATGCGCACCCGGTTGTCGGGATCCACCTCGCCAATCGCCTGCCAGGGGCCCGGCATGGGATTGCGCAGGGTAATGAGATCATGCTCCGGCAGCGCCAGCCAACCCACATCTGCGGGTTTGACCTTGCCCACGTAAAGCTTGCTGCCATCGGGGCGAACCAGGATCACGGACGGGGTGCCCGGCTTGCGCTTGATGATGAAGGTGATCTCCTTCACGCCGTAATCGATGCGAAAGCGGTTATCCAGCAGCGGAATATCGGAAGGGGCAAATACCTCGGTCGCCATCGCCCCCAGCGAGAGCAACAACAGCAGACCGGCACACCACTTGCTCATTGCCGCCACAGACAACTTCCTCCCTTTTTCTGTACCAGATCCAGTCTCGCCTCGTGCAGGGCCTGAACCTCGGCACTGGCACGCACCACCTTGAGGGCGGGTCGGTTGCTCTCTAACCGACGAATACTGGTGTCCTGATTGCTTTCGTTTTCGTTGCTTTCGGTGGCCAGATTGAGTTTGGTCTGGCCGCCGGTCATCAGCAGGTAGACGTCCGCCAGGATCTCCGCATCGAGCAAAGCCCCGTGCAGGGTACGGTGGGAGTTGTCGATACCGTAACGATCGCACAGCACATCCAGGTTGTTGCGCTTGCCGGGGAAGAGATCCCGCGCCATCGCCAGGGTATCTGTGATGGTGCAGATATCCGCCGTTTTGAAGTTGAGTCCGAGCTTGCTGAACTCGTAGTCCATGAAGCTCACGTCAAACGGCGCGTTGTGGGCGATCAGTTCGGCGCCGCGGATGAACTCGAGGAACTCGTCGGCGATCTGGCTGAACGACGGTTTGTCACGCAGAAACTCGTCGGTGATACCGTGCACCTGGATCGCTTCCGGGTCGACCAGACGATCAGGCTTGATATAGACGTGATAGTGGTTACCGGTCAGCTTGCGGTTGATCACCTCCACACAGCCGATTTCGATAATGCGGTGCCCCAGATAGACAGGGCCGCCCGCCGTATTCATACCTGTGGTTTCAGTATCCAGAATGATCTGGCGATTCAGTTGGGGTGTGTTCATGATCCAATCTATGTCAAACTTCGGCTTTACTTACTCGCTAGTTTACCCCAAGCCTCATGTTAAAACAGATTGATTGCTCATGTTAAAACAGATTGATGTCTATACCGACGGCTCCTGCCTCGGCAATCCGGGCCCGGGTGGTTACGGGGCCGTGATGGTCTACGGCAAGCACCGCAAGGAAATTTCCGCCGGATTCAAGTTGACCACCAATAACCGGATGGAGCTGATGGCAGCCATCATGGGGCTTCGAACCCTCAACGAGCCCTGCAAGGTGCGCCTCACCACCGATAGCCAATATGTGCGCCAGGGGATCACCCAGTGGATCATCGGCTGGAAAAAGAAGGGGTGGATGACCGCCAATCGTCAACCGGTCAAGAACGTCGATCTCTGGAAGGAGTTGGATGCAGAAGTGGGTCGCCACCAGATTGAGTGGCTCTGGGTAAAGGGCCACTCCGGCCATCCGGAGAACGAACGGTGCGACGAGTTGGCCAGAGATGCCGCCTGCGGCAAGGATCTGGCCGAGGATACCGGTTACCAGCCCTGACGGGCCATGCCCGGTGTGGCGAGGGACTTTGGCAGTTGCCAGCGCCGCCGCACCGGGATCAGTGGAAAACGCCGTTTACGGGCAGCAATCACGTATACCGACGCAAACGCCTTGCAATAATCCCGCCCGATACTCTCCCGCCACCAGCTGTGCCAGCTCTGTTTACCCATAAACGAGTAACCGAAACGCTCGTCAAACATCACTTCACACCCCAATAGATGCAGCCAGTCCGTCACCCGCCCAGGGGTAAACATCCGAGCAGACCAGGGCAACTTGCGCCGTAAAAAAGGGATACAGTGGCCAACTCCCACCAGACTCACCGGATTGTAACCACTGATGATGAGCCAGCCATCATCGGTCAGCACCCTTTCGGCTTCACGCAATACCTGATGGGGATCGGCGGAGAAATCGAGGCAGTGAGCCAGCAGACAGGCATCGACGCTGCCGGTTCGCACCGGCAGCTCGAGGGGATCGCCATAGATGTCCAGCAGTCGTCCCTCAGGCGCGACACCCACCTGATGACGAATGGATGAACATTTGCAGGAGAGCTCGGCGCTCAGGGCTCCGACCTTGAGCAAGTGATACCCGAACAAGTTGGGGCACCAGCTGTCGAGCCGCTCCTGGATCTCGGCCGCCACCCAGTCCCCCATAGGCAATGCAGACCAGCTGGTCGGGATCTCGATTTGTTGTTCGGTACGTGCCACCTGCATAATAGGGCTCAACTCGGGGTTTCGAACGCCATCCTGTTATATAAGATACCCTCCCTAAAGAGAAGCAGACTCATGTATCCAGTGATCACAGTTCCAGCCTTTAATGACAACTACATCTGGTTGATCCGCCACGAAAATCACTGCCTGGTGGTCGATCCGGGCGATGCCGCACCCGTGCTAGAGCGGCTTGAGGCATTGGGGCTGGTGCTCGATGCCATCCTGCTGACCCATCACCATAACGACCATGTCGGGGGCGTCACCGAGCTGCTTGCCCACTTCCCCCACGCCCGGCTCTATGGCCCCAAACTTGACCCGATGCCGGATCACCACGGTCAGTGGCTGGAAGATGGCGATCAGATCAACTGGCACGGCCTCGCCCTCGAGGTGATCCATGTGCCCGGGCACACTCGCGGCCACATCGCCTACCACGGCAACGGCATGCTCTTTTGTGGCGATACCCTCTTCTCGGCCGGTTGTGGCCGCCTGTTTGAAGGGACGCCGGAACAGATGTACCACTCGTTACAGCGCCTTGCCGCCCTGCCCGACGAGACCCTGATCTACTGCGCCCATGAGTACACACTCTCCAACCTGCGCTTTGCCTATGCAGTTGAACCGGACAATCCGGCGATCCGTGATCAGATCGGACTGATCAGCAAACTGCGGCAACAAGGGCTGCCAAGTCTGCCAACCCGGCTGGGTGACGAACGCACTTTCAACATTTTTCTGCGATGCGAACAGGATTCAGTGAAATTTTCTGCTGAAAAACATGGGCTAAAATGCGTGGAAAATCCGGTAGATACCTTCACCATCCTGCGTCAGTGGAAGGACGTTTTTTGAACAAACCTTGATCAGGGGGCCATTGCCCCTTATGATGCGAGCTGTTTTTCCTAAAAATGACCGGAACGAGATGAAGGTACGAACGGCCTTATTGGCAGCGCTGTTGCTCAGCGGCTGCCAAAACCTGAGCCATCAGGATGACCGGGCGCTAACGGCAATCGAGCCGATCAAGTCCCCCCAGGTCAAGAAAAAAGCGCATAAAAAACACTCTTCCCATTTCCTGTTTGGCGATGAACAGCTGGACGAAATGGAAGATACGGACAATCTGTGGGTGCGTATCAGCGATGATATGCAACTGGAAACTCCGGACAATCCGCGCATCCGCCAGCAACGTGAGTGGCTGTTGCGCAATGATAAGCATCTGGCGACCATTGCCAGCCGGGCTGAACCCTACCTCTATCTGATGGTAGAGGAGATTGAACGGCGTGAGCTGCCAATGGAGCTTATTACTGTCCCGATGATCGAGAGCATGTTTGATCCCCATGCCCGATCCCGCAGCAATGCCGTCGGACTCTGGCAGTTTGTGCCAGCGACAGGCAGAAACTTCGGTCTGCGCCACGACAACTGGTATGACGGACGGCGCGATGTGCTGGCCTCCACCAATGCGGCGCTCGACTATCTGGAGTACCTGAACCGCTTCTTTGACGGTGACTGGCTGCAGACGCTGGCCGCCTACAATGCCGGGGAAGGACGGGTGCGCAACGCCATACAGCGTAACCAGCGCGCAGGCAAACCGACCGACTACTGGTCGCTCGATCTGCCCCGCGAAACCCGGATGTATGTGCCCAAGATCCTCGCCATGGCTGACATGATCAGTAATGCGGACAAGTACAATATCCAGTTGCCGGTGCTCGCCAACGAGCCGAAGCTGCGAGTGGTGGAGACCGGCAGCCAGATCGATCTGAATGTGGCCGCCCAACTGGCCGGTCTGCGTACCTCACAGCTCAAGGAGGTCAATCCGGCCCTGAGCCGTGGTGTGATGTCGCCCCGTGGCCCTTACCGCCTGCTGGTACCGGTAGAGTATGCCGATACTCTGGAGCTGGCACTGGCCGATCTGCCCAAGAGTGAGCGTATTCGAACCCGCTCCTATCAGGTCACCAGTGGCGATACCCTGTCGCGCATTGCCCAGAATCATGGCGTCAGCGTGAACGAGCTGAAGCTGGCCAACAATCTGCGCAGCAACAACCTGCGTCGCGGTCAGCAACTGGTGATCCCGACCCACGGTCAGGTCAGCAGCAAGGCCAGCTCCGCCAGCAAACCGCAGCAGCTGGCAAGCCGTGGTAGCAGCCAGAAGGCCAAAGTCAGTTACAAGGTGCGCTCGGGTGACAACCTGTGGAGCATCAGCCAGGCACACGGCGTCTCCCACGAAGAGCTCGCCAAGTGGAATGGTCTGAATGCCAAGTCGGCGCTCAAGCCAGGCATGAAGCTGGTGGTCTATCCCAAGCAAGGGAAGAAGAGCGACAAATCGATGGTGTATCAGGTTCGCCGTGGCGACTCCATCTCCTCCATCGCTGCTCGCTTCCAGGTGGCCATCAACGATGTGATGCGCTGGAATCAGCTGGATAAAGGGGATTACCTCAAGCCCGGTCAGGAGCTGACCCTGTTTGTGAAGAACAACAGCTAAGCCTCACCGCTTGAACCCGATAAAAAACGGGGCCAGTCATCTGACTGGCCCCGTTTTTTATTATTACTGCTGCTAACCGCTGCTGTGTCTGAGCCGCCGACTAAAACAATGGCTTGGCGCCACCTGCGGATGCATCACCGCTCTGCAGGCAAAACTATCACCGCTATTCCCAGAGCCTTGTCGGCACCACCATCAGCACGGTGCGCTGACCGATCGCCACATTTGCATTGGGGAAGACCACCGCCTCACGCGGCTTCTCGACTGTGTAACGCAGCTCACCATCCTCGGCCAGCACGAACCCTTGGGGGAATTCGGTGAAGTTGTCCACATCGCTGGCGAACAGGAAGCGAAAGTCCGCCGATTTTTTGGTGATCACCCGATCGATGGCAAACAGGGTGAAATCATCCGCCCGCCACGGCTCCAGTGCCACCTCATCCTGAGTGACCAGCTCCTGCAGCGCCTGACGGGTTTCGATAAAGCGGGTCATATCGTTCTCGCCAAACGGGCGCACCTTGCCCAGCTCCACCGTGAAGGCATGGGCGCCATGCTGGCGGGAGCTGTAGTAGCTGAAGGTCGTGGTCGGGCTGGCGGAGAGCAGAATAGTACGCACCCCGCAGGCGCCGAGGAACTGCACCTGCTCGCGGCAGTGAGGCCGCTCGTGGGGGAAGGGGTAGACGGCAAACTTCTCGTGGCGCGAGCCGCGAATGGCGGTGTGCAGGTCGTAGTGGTAACGGGGACGAGCCGGATCGGCAAAGAAGCGGCTAACATACTGCTCGAGGCGCATGGCACGGATCCGCTCCCGATTGCAGAGCCCCTCCCCCTTGCTGTGGGCGCCAGAGAAGAGCCGGTTCATGTTCTCCTCCACTTCTCGCAGCCCCAGATTCATCGCCGCCGGATTGCCAAACAGGAACAGCACCCGATGGCGGGCGCTCAGCTCGCCTGAGAGCAGACGGCTCAGCAGCTGGTTGCAGATCTCGATGGGGGCAGTCTCGTTGCCGTGGATACCGCAGGAGAGGACGATATCCTTGCGTCCTCCCGGCTGATCGCCCGCGCCACGGGCAGGCTCCAGACAGAGCACGCCGGTATCCCAGACGCTGACCCGCGCACCATCGGGCAGGGCAAATTCAAAGGGCTCAAGCTGCCACTCATGGCTGCGGGTCAAGGCCAAAAAATCGTGCTGGGGAATCATCCGTCTCACCCTCTCGCTCTGGAATACTATGGCCGGATTATACGCAAGGCATCGTGGCTTAAAATCATTTTTTAAACAAATTCAAACATTAACGATACAAATGTGATAACAATCGAACGATGACAGCAATGACAGTAGCGATGTGGAATAAAGAGGAGAGGAAAAAGGATCAACAAATAACAGGGGGAAAACGGGGGGAGATAAAACAGACAATAACAGACCTGGCAGTTGGTCCCCACAGGGGCAGAACAGCAAACGACTCAGCAGAAAAACAAGGCATCCATGCCCGGTAGATCAACCACGCCAGAACGGCTTGGTGGTCTCTTGATAACGGTCAGCTTCGTTCAGGCCGATGTCTTTGAGCAGGTACTCGGGCAGCTCGGAGAGCTGGCGACGGCTGCGGCTGCGCTCCAGCCAGGTCAGAACGGTCATTTTAACGCGAGCAACCAGATTCAATTGGCTGGAATGCTGGTAACCGGTTTCGGTATAAGCCATGTTGGCCATGATGTGGCTCCTCTGAATATTTGTTTACGCACTGGGCTTTATTTGATGCGCAAAGCTTAGTCAGGGAACAGGGCCGACTCAATTGACGAATTTTGATACGTTACATTAGTAAATCTAATGTCTAAAAACGGCAGGATTTAATTTTAACGCTTTGATTTTAAACAAATAATTATTTTAACAGTTGGCCAGCAGAGTCGCACAGCATATTGTGCTGCATGGCACCCATCTATATATGCATTTTACTGCTTTACATATGCAGGGATGGACAAGGTGTGAACAGCTGGCAACAGCGGAGCTACACGTGATTGTTAATTTAATGATCTTGTGGTGATCTTTATTTAACACTCTGAAACATAAATAAAACCATTACCACATCCCCATTCAGAGGCGCACATTGCCCCCTCCTCAAAGTGCCTCTTGGCACTCCAACCGCATGCTGGTATGTTTATTTATACAGTAGTTTTGCTACCCGCAGCAATGTCATACCTGATGTCGTCAACAGCGGGTCAGACCACAGGATCATCGATGGATACCTTTACCCCTACCGCCGCCCTGCGTCAACAGATGGCCGCCATTGAAACCTCTCTCAACCAGCTGGCCGATCTGCTTGGCCAGCTCGAGCTGCAGGAGGCCCATGTCTATCCCCTCCCCCCGGTGGCGCAGGGGGAAGAGCACGACCCGATCGAGCAAATTGAGGTGGGCTATCTCAACGGTGAAGCCGCACTGGCGGCCACCCTCGCCGCTTATCGGGACCACAGCGCCCGCCCCGGCTGCTCCACCAAGGCGACTCACCGGCTGCCCGGCTGGTTGCGCTTTCCTGCCGCCGCCGCCCCGCAGCTCCAGCCGCTGGTTGAGGAGATCAACCAGCGCAAGCTTGATTTCAAGGGGCTGGTGCAACAGGCGGGGGGACGGGATGAGAAGTTCGAGCTGGTACATACCGCCCTGCCCGGCGTGATCACCCTGCAGGTCTACCGCAAGCTGACCCTGTTGGCGGGGGAGCTGCAATCCCTCGGCTTTACCTGGGCTGACAAGCAGACCATCAATCGCCTCACCCGCGAACAGGTGCTGGAGATGCTGGAGCGCAGCCGCCGCTACATACCGGCCCTCTCCAACAACGAGGAGTGGAGCAAGATGGTGGATCAGGAGGTGTACGACATTCGCCGTCTGCCTGCCGATGCCGAGCTGCGGATCCGCCGCCCGGTCAAGACCCACCCGATGATCAACCTGCTCTGGCTGGAGCGCACCCCGCGCAAGCAGCAGATCAAGGCGAGCCTGCCTCTGCTGCTCTGCTCGGATACCCCGCCTGCAGTCACCCATCTGGGCAACTATCCCCCCAAGAGCCGGCAGGCGCGGCGAGATCGCAAGATTGGCGGCGAGCCCATCATCGAGCGGCTGCACCTCTATCTCTATCAGGGGTGACTGGATCAGGAATAGCTGGGCCGCCTTGCCGCGATAAACGAGTACCCCATATCTGCGTCCCAAACGAGAAAGGGGAGAACATCTCTGGATGTTCTCCCCTTTTCTATCTCGATAGGCGGTATGAAAGGCGGCGTCGCCAATCAGCCCATCAGCAGGGCTCGCAGGCTCTCCACATCCAGCCCACGCACCTCGGACTGGCCGCTCAGCAGGCCATCGGCCAGCGCCCGCTTCTCGTCGTGCAGGGCGACAATCTTCTCCTCCACCGTCTGCTCGCACACCAGCCGGTACACGGTCACCGGCTGGGTCTGGCCCATCCGGTGCGCCCGATCGCTCGCCTGATCTTCAACCGCCGGGTTCCACCAGGGATCGAGGTGCAGCACGGTATCGGCCTGGGTGAGGTTGAGGCCGGTGCCCCCCGCCTTGAGGCTGATGAGGAACAGCGGCACCTCCTCGTGACGAAAACGCAGGATGGAGTCCTGACGGGACTTGGCGGAGCAGCCCCCATCCAGATAGCAGTAGTCCCAGGACTTCTGCTCGATGCGGGTCCGCAACAGACTCAGCAGATCGACGAACTGGCTGAACACCAGCACCCGATGACCGCCGTCGATCGCCTCTTCCAGCAGGGCCATCGCCTCGTCCAACTTGCTGCTGGTTTGCGACCACTCTGGCATCACCAGCTCCGGCGAGCAGCAGAGGCGGCGCAGCCGGGTCAGGCCACTCAGCACATGCATCAGGGCGCGGCCATCGGCGCTTTGCACCTGCTGCACCACTTCCCGCCGAGTCGCCTCGTAGAGCTGGCGCTCTTCGGGGGAGAGGCTGATGTGGTGAATGATCTCGGTCTTGTCCGGCAGCTCGGTCAGCACCTGCTGCTTGAGACGACGCAGGATAAAGGGGCTGATCACCGCCCGCAGCAGCGCCATGTGCTGGGGATCCTTGACCGCCTTGCCAAAGCGACGCTTGAACTCGCCAAGGCTGCCGAGCAGCCCCGGGTTGATAAAGGTGAAGAGGCTCCACAACTCCCCCAGATGGTTCTCGATGGGCGTGCCGGAGAGGGCGAGGCGAAAATCCCCTTCCAGCTGGAACAACAGCTTGGCGCGCTGAGTGCCAGCGTTTTTGATCTGCTGCGCCTCATCGAGCACCATGCTGGACCAGCGGCGGGACTTGAGCGACTCCGCTAGGCTGCCGAGCATGCCGTAGTTGATGAGGATCACCTGACCGGCCTTGGCCTCGCGAATAATGCGCTCGCGCTCGGCGGGATTGTCAAAGATCACCACCTCCAGCTCGGGGGCGAAACGGGCCACCTCCTCCTGCCAGTTGGTGACTACCGACTTGGGCACCACTACCAGCGCAGGGCCAAGGTGCTGGCGCATCCGCAGCACGATAAGCGCCTGCAACGTCTTGCCAAGGCCCATGTCATCGGCCAGACAGGCACCAAAACCGTGATGGGCAAGGGTCGCCATCCAGCGCACCCCCTCTTTCTGATAGTCCCGCAGGGAGGTAAGCAGCTCGTCCGGGCAATCGACCTCCTGCTGCCACTCCTGCTGCAGGGATTGCCACGCTGCATCCCCTTCGGTGGTAATGACCGAGAGCAGGCGAGTGAGCGGATAGGCCAGCTTGTTGTTGATGCGCTGCTCTTCATCGAGCATGGCCCCCAGCATGGTGAGCCGCTCCACCAGCTTGTCGCTCAGCATCAGGCTGGTCTTTTCGTCGAGCTGGACGGTGCGCTGACCCGGGGTCAGCTGACGCAGGATCAGGCGCAAATCGAGGATCTGGTGCTCATCGAGGGCCAGCGCCCCTTCGACCTGGAACCAGTCCTGCCGCCGCTCGATGCGCAGGCTCAGTGCCGCTTCATCGAGGCTCTTGAGGCGGGCGCTGTCCTGATGCCAGTGAATGACCACGCCGGCATCCACCAGCTCCGGCAGGGCATTGACCAATGCCAGTGCCTGCTCTCCTTCAAGGCGCCACTCGCTGCCGGGCAGATCGATGGGAAGCTGATTGCGCAGCAGTTGGGCCTGCCCCTTCTCGGCCGCGAGATCCCGCTGCCAGTAGTAGTACGCCTTGATCCCCTGCCGCACGATCGCCTCCCCCTTGCCAAGGGGCTGGGGCGGCAGATCCTCAAAGCGGGTCACCAGCTTGACCGCCAGCTGGCCATCCTGCCAATCGAGCTGCACCGAAGGAATGCCCGGCCAGGGGGCCAGTTCGGCATTGCCGTGCAATCCCTCAACCTGGCTGTGCCAAGGCAGATCGGCGATCCCGTCCAGAGTGCGCTGCAACTCGCTCATCCCCTCGGCGGGCAGCAGCGGGATGGATTCGAGCGCTGGCAAGCGGTCGAGCAGCGGCTGCGGGGTGAGGATGAGCTGCCACAGATCCTGCGCCAGCGGCATGATATGGGCCCCGCGGGCGGCTGCATCTGGGATCAGCAAGGCACTCATCCCCTCTTCGGTCGCGATAATCTGCAGCAGCGGCGCCGTGATGGCGAGCTGCAGCTTCTGCCCCTTGGCGTTGAACAGGCGGGGGTGATCGGCCAGCGGCGCCCAGACATCCCGGGGCAAGCGTCCCATCACCCGCGGCAGGGTGCGCACCACTGCCCAGTCGTGCTCATCGAGCAGCGCCGCATACTGGGTGGAGAGCAGGGTGGGATCGACCCGGCGGCCCGCCGTCCACTCCCCCTTGGTGCTGAGTTTCTGGATCTTGCACTCCAGCTCGGGGCCATCGGCGTGAAGCAGCCACACCAGCCGCTCCTGCGGCTTGCGCACACCGCTGGCACGTCCCAGCCCCTGCAACCAGTTGAGCCAGCTGGCGGAGGCGGCCCCCTTCTCCTCGCCGGCGTCCTCTTCTGACTCTTCGTCTTCGGCCTCGCTGTTGCGCAGTTGGCCAAGTGGCGCCCCTTTGGCTCCCTCTCCCAGCAGCAGGCGCAGCAGATCCTGACAAAACGCCATCAGCCGATGATGGGGTTCGGCATCGAGCAGGTGGGAGAGATCCCACTTGTGCAGCATGGCCACCTGCGCGCTCTGGGCGCCGTGACGGGCCAGCGAGCAGAGATCGAGCCAGAGGTAGCCCCAGTGCAGCTCCTCCACCGGCAGCTGCAGGGTATCGAACAGCCCGACCGCCTGACCATGCCGCTCACCGGCCCACTGGCTGAGCAGATCGGCCAGCAGCGGAAATTGTCCGCCAAGGCTGCGCTGCCACCTCTTGCGCTGCTCGCTGGCGATGACGGGGTCGGCCTGCTGCAACCAGCCAAGCCAGAGCAAGGCACTGAAGGCTCGGGGCCACTGCCCCTCATGACCCTCGGCCTGCCACTGGCCAAGGGCCGTGAGCAGCCGCTCACCCAGCGGGCCGCTCTCTCCTTGCGAGGCAACCGCCTGCAAAGCAGGCCACAAGAGGCTGGAGTCGGAGCTCTCGCCATCACCGCAGAGCCAGCGCCACTCCGCCTCGAACGCTTTGGCCCTGGCCTGCACCTCGGGGGCACAACGCACCAGCGCATTCGCCAGCGGCCAGCGCTCTTCATAGGGGGCATCGAGCAAGAGTTGCAGCGAGAAGTGCTCCAGCAGCAGTTGCTGCCAGGCAGGGCTGGAGCCCGCCAGCAGCAGATGGGCATCTGCGGTATCGAGCAGGGTGAGCAGATCGCCGGGAGAGAAAAAGGCCGGGATCTCCCCCGCCTTGCCCCGACACAATTCGCGCACCAGCCCGTGAACCAGATCCTGGCCGGTCACCGAGGAGACCCTGCTCCAGTCAGGGGCAGCGCACACACCGGCCCGCACCCCCAGGATCAGCGCCAACGTCCCCTCGGCGGTCAGGCTCCACTGCTGCTCCCCGCGCAATCTGATCAGGCCGGCATCGTGCAGCCGGGTCAGGTGGCTGGCGAGCTCATGGCCCGCGCCGAGCGTCTCTTGCAACAGACGGGTACTGGCGACACGCTGCAGTTGCAAGGCACTGAGCAGGAGATAACTATCCGAAGAGAGGGTGGAGGCAGACATCAAAACTCACGGGCAGATGCAAAAGCGGAATTTTAACGGTAAAGCGCCGCCCACTCGACCCTTTACCGTGAAATAACTCAAAAAAAAACGGCCATCCGTGATGACCGTCGAAAGTAACGAAGGAAATAGCCGGATCATCCGGTTACCTCCCACAGCGGGAAAATCGGGAGCGCTAGCCCCTAATTCGTGGGGCCAATGCTAGAGGTTGACGTATTAAAAAGCTTTGAAGCGGATCACAATTGAAAAGGATTTCTGAAAACGCTTTCAATTTTTGACGACCAAAAGAGATGATCTTGCACCAAATGAACCATCTCCAACCCGGCCTTCCTCGTCGCGGCATGGATCCCATATACCCATGTCCATTCAGGGCTCGAGGGGGCAGTTGGCCCTGACCGCCGGAATGCGCGGGGCATTACCGGCGATTGGCAACTGAACGACTCCCCCCTTGTCCGAAGCATTGGCAGACTGATCTGGCCAGCACGCTCGGTACTCGGCCAGCTACGAGGGCAAACGTGGCGACTCACCGGTTGCAAGAAACGGGGCTTCATCCGACCGGCTTGCCCGGGCTGTCATTGATCGATAGGATGTGCCCCATTCCAAGAGGGCAGGAGCAACATGATTTTGCGACAACGCGTGGCGACAAGACTCCTGCTGCTGGTCTGCATTCTGCTGCTCAATTGTGCACTCCAGCCGCTGACCAGGCTGGCTCAGCTGGAGATAGCCGCTGGCTGCCATATGCTGACCGCCCCATCCTCCGCCATCGATGTCGATGAGGATGGCCGCGCCGCAACGCCGCAACCCGGCAGTTGCCAGCTCAACGGCAAGTGGCTCAGTGCCGCCAGCCTGCAATGCGCCGAACAGCTCTTCTTTGCCATCGCATTCCTGATCGCCCTGCTGGCACCACTGTCCCGTTGCTCGCCCCCCCTCCCCCCACCCAGAAATATCTCTCCGCCAGAACGGCGGCTTCATCTCACCCTTTGTGTCTGGCGAGAATGAGTCTGTCGCGGCTTAAACCACCCTGACTTTCATTTTCAAGAGACAACACCATGTCAAACATCTTCAAGACTGCCCTCTTGCTGGGCAGCCTGCTGTGGCAATCCATCGGATTGGCCAGCGATACCGGCTGGCTCACCAGCCCCCGCAACGATCACGCACAAATCCGGCTGCAAGCAGATAGCCGGGATCCGGCACAGCCCCGGGTGCTGCTCAGTCTGGCACTCGAGTCCGGCTGGAAAACCTATTGGCAAAACCCGGGTGAAGGGGGAATTGCCCCTGAAATTCTCTGGGATGATCCCAAACTCACTCAACAATGGCACTGGCCAGTGCCAGAGCGATTCGCGGTCAGCGGCATGTCGACCCAGGGGTATCAGCAGGCCGTAACCTTTCCCATCAGCCTTGGCCATGGCAACCGCAAGGCGCTGACCGGCACGTTACGCCTTTCAACCTGCAGTAACGTCTGCATCCTGACCGACTACCCTTTTGCCCTTGCTCTGGATGGTACGGCACCGGACGGATTCGACCTTGCCTATGCACAGGCGATGAGCAAGCTGCCTCAAGCCATGCCCAAGAGCGTCAACCTCCAGGCCGGCTACCAGCAAAACCGGCTACAGCTGAGCGCTAAGCAGCAAGAGGGGTGGCGGGCTCCGCAGATTTTCCTCCAGCAGCTGGAGGGGGTCGAGTTTGGCGAGCCCAGCCTGGAGGTGCAGGGCAATACCCTGATTGCCCGCATTCCGGTCAGCGATGGCTGGCAAGGGGATGCACCGGATATCCGTCATCAGCAACTGGGCGTGGTACTGGTCAACGGTGACGAAGCCTGGCAGAGCCAGGTCACCATAGGTGATCCCCTGCCACTACCCGCTGGTGGCCACTCGCTGCGCTGGATCCTGGGGGCAGCACTGCTTGGGGGGCTTATTCTCAACCTGATGCCCTGTGTGTTGCCGGTGCTGGCCCTCAAGCTGGGATCAGTACTGCAGCTGGAGACCCGTGAGCGTCGCCCGGTTCGCTTGCAGTTCCTGGCGGCAAGCGCTGGTATCCTGGTCTCCTTTTGGGCGCTGGCACTGATGAGCACCCTGCTGCGCGCCACCCAGGGGGCCGTCGGCTGGGGTATCCAGTTCCAGAGCGTCTGGTTTATCGGCTTCATGGTCGTGGTGACCTTGCTGTTCTGTGCCAACCTGCTGGGGCTGTTCGAGATCAGGTTATCCAGCAATGTCAACACCCGCCTGGCAACCGCGGGTGGCAACGGCATGGCCGGTCACTTTCTGCAGGGCTGCTTTGCCACTCTGCTGGCAACACCCTGCTCCGCCCCTTTCCTTGGCACCGCAGTCGCCTTTGCGCTCGGGGCACCATCCGGTCAACTCTGGCTTGTCTTTACCGCACTGGGGATTGGCATGAGCCTGCCATGGCTGCTCATCGCCGCCCTGCCCCGTCTCGCGCTTTGGCTGCCAAAACCGGGACGCTGGATGGGGCGCCTGCGCATCCTGCTCGGCCTGATGATGCTGGGCTCCAGCCTCTGGCTGCTCAGCCTGCTTGGCAACCATATCGGCTATAACAGGGTAGTGATCCTGATGGTGCTGATATTGGTGGCCCTGCTGCTGGCGGTCGTATGGCGCCACGGTATTCGCGGTGTAACCCTGGGGCTGGCGCTGGGCGGCTTGCTGGTCGCCGCCCTGCTGCTCGGCAGCGCCTTCACCATGGAGGGCAAACCACCACAGGATAGCGTCAACTGGCAGCCTCTCTCGGAGCTGGCCATCCAGGACGCCCTGGCACAACACAAGCGGGTCTTCGTCGATGTGACCGCCGACTGGTGCATCACCTGCAAAGCCAACAAATTCAACGTGCTGCTGCGCGATGATGTGCAACGAGCACTGAGTGCCCCCGATGTGGTGGCCTTGCGCGGGGACTGGAGCCGCCCCTCAGACAGCATCGCCGGCTTCTTGCGCCAACGCGGCAGTGTGGCCATTCCTTTCAACCAAATCTATGGCCCCGGGCTACCGGGTGGCGAGATCCTCTCTCCCCTGCTGGATCGCGCAACTCTGCTGGCCACTCTGGAGCACGCTGCGAACGCCCCTGTTCAAGGAGAAACAAGATGAGATATATCCTGATCATACAGACCCTGCCGGGAGAGCGGGGCATACCCGCAGCGCAAGGGGGAAATTATCGGCAATCGGCTGATCTCCCTCATATAGCGCTCGGGGGCAACGTCAAAAACGCACTGGTCATCAAGGGGCAGTCATGACAGCGACATCATCCCGGATCCTCCGTCTGCGCAGTTGGAGCAAGGAGGCCCTCTGGCTGCTGCTGTTGGCGGTGATTATCTCGACAGCGCTGGACCTCTGGCGCAGTCCGGCGCTGCCAGAGGAAAGCCCGCTGCCTCAACTGCTGTTGCAAGATGGCACTCTGGCCGACCTGCAGACAATGAGTCGGGACAGACCACTGCTGATCTATTACTGGGCCAGCTGGTGCGCAGTCTGCCGTGTTACCACACCGACAGTGGAGCAGCTATGGCGAGACGGCGAAAACGTGCTGACAGTGGCGCTGCGCTCCGGCGACCAAGCCAGGTTGCAGCAGGGGATGGCCAGGAAGGGGTTGACCTTCCCGACCCACAATGATGAGCATGGCAACCTTGCCGCCCGCTGGCAGGTGAGCGTCACCCCCAGCTTCCTCATCATCAAGCAGGGTAAAGTGGTGAGCGCCACCACTGGCTGGAGCTCGGGCCCGGGACTGAAACTGCGGTTGGCCTGGGCCAGCCTCGGCTAACTCGGCCCGCCAGGGAGCACTATTGCGGCCCCTCTTCCCGCTGAAGAGGGGCTGCGATCGTATCGTTCTGACCTCGATTCAGAAAAAGGCCGGAGCCCGCAGCTACGCTGTTTAGCTTTTCCTCGCCGGTGATGGCATCTTGCCAAACCAGTGCTCTGAAAGTTTCTGCGCCTGTTTGACTTCCGGCCTGGTCATCGCTGCTTCCAGCTCGTCACGAGCCTGCACCGCCTCCGGCATCCCTTCTGTTGCCGCCAATGACAGCCAGGCATAGGCATGTACCCGGTTGCGCGGAGCCCCCAGTCCCTCTTCACGCATGGTTCCCATCCGGTATTGTGCCATACGATCACCCTGTTGGGCCGCCAGCCGATACTGCTTGAGTGCCAACGCGTAATCTTCTTTGCCCCCTTGCCCCAAACGCAGCATTTCACCGTAGGCATAGAGTGCAGCCCTATTCCCTTGCCGGGCGGCCTTGGCATAGCTGGCTCTGGCCTGCTCCAGTTCACCTTGCTCCTGCTGCAGTGCTGCCAGATCTAACCATGCCCTGGTCACACCACCGTCAGCAGCACGCATTAACCAGTGGATCTGCTGCTCCCGGTCTACCTGCTGCAAACTCAATTGATATTCGGCCTCATGGGAACCGTGTGCAGCGGCCAGCTCCAGCCAGTAACGGCCCAAAGCAGGGTCTGCTGATACCAGCTCCCCGGCCAGATAAGCCTGGCCAAGCCAGAGCTCGGCTTCAGCAGAACCGGCATTGGCCGCCCGTTGATAGGCAGCGAACCCATGGATGGGGGCGGCCTGTCTGGCTTGCTTTAGCAAAGCGTCCGGTTGCTGCTGGGCTGCTGCCTTGTCGTTCCAGCGCTGCGCAAGATCCGGCCGTTTGGCGACCCCTTTACCTTGCGCATAGCGCTCGCCCAGCAGGTACTGGGCATCACGGTTGCCAAGCTCTGCAGAACGCTCAAGCCACTTGACGGCGTCCCTATCTGCCCCCGGTTGTGTGCTGTACCACCGTGCCAACACCAACTGAGCGTCGGCATGATCCCGTCTGGCGGCTTTCTCGAACCAGTCGAGGCATTCACTGACCAACTTGCCCTGATGCTGCTCCTGACACATCAGGCCCAGCTGATAGCTGGCATTGCTGTTGCCAAGGCGAGCAGAGCGCTGCCACCACTGGGTAGCGAGCGTCGGGTTTTTGGGCTCCCCGAGCCCGGCCTGATACCAGTCACCCACTTGCCAAGCAGCATTGGCGCGGATCTGTTTATCGGCGGCCAAGGGGCCAGACTGCTCGGCCGCTTGCTGCATCCAGTGCATGGCATTGGGGTAATCGGGTTGGGTTGCAAGCCGTCTGGCCAGTTCATACTGGGCGCGGCCATCCCCCTGCTTTGCGGCTTGGGATAGCTCGGTATCAGTGCGTGGCGCAGTGGCAGAGCAGGCGGTTAAGATGCTGGCGGTCAGTGCCAGCCATAGGACTCGATGGGTCATGAGAAATTCTTCGCAGAGTGAAAAAGGGGCGAATAAAACAGGGCCGGTTACAGGTAGTGCCATTATTGGTCAATCAAGGGGCAGAAAAGCTGAATTGCAGCCTCTCTGCCCCATGGCTTAATGTTTATTGACCAGCAGCTCGAAGCGGGCCAGCTTGTCCTCCGCCATTCAATATCTAAATAACAAGCCCAGATTAATTTACATATCGACTCTATGCTTGTTATTAGTGAATAACTTTACGTGACAGGATGGCCCTTTATAAACTTTATCTCGACGCATCTAATCTGCGCTTTAATCAGTTCAACGACCCATTCAAAATCCTCAGGTTTACAATATATGTTATCGCTATGTGCTGATTTAAAGGGGGTGGATTCAAATCTCAGAGCTTTTTTCCTATTGGAAATAGACAGCGTGTAGGGCCACTCTTTTTTAAACATGGTTTCATGCTCTGTCACTTCACTTTTAAAGTCAGTAAAAAATACAGCCAAGAGCGCCATACCACCTGCACCCACCAGGGCCAATGGCCCCAGCAGGGCGGCCGCGAGCACACATACCACCACACCAAGCCATGCCAAGCCACGGACTATGGTATAGGCCACTTCGGGAATCGCATCCTGATAAGTGACGATGACACCCTCAGTGGTTACCCGGTAGTGGTAATCCTTATCTGCCATAACCAAATAGCGAAAATACGGTGTCATTGCCATAGCGACACAGAATGCTAGATAAGCAAACCCCCAATCACCATCACCAGCAAGCAATACGCAACCCACAGCGAACAACGTCATAATTGTTGTAACTGTTAGAATCATTAGCCAAGCGAATGGTGTAGGAACCCAGATATCCCATTCATGGAGAGTCGGGGCTTCGCGCACCCTTTTTTGGTTGGCATCGATAATGCGCTGTTGCTCCTCCTGCGGTAGCAGATGAAAAGGGGTCTCCTGCTCATTAGCCCCAATGACTTCGTTTGCATTGTCCATTATCTGTTCCCTTGCTTGCCGACCATCAACGCGGGCATGGTACCCAAGCCGCCGGAGCTTGTCGCCAATGTGATTGGGCCGCTACTGCTACTGCTGCCCTTGAAGATAAATTCTTGCTGCACCATGCCCCCGAGATAACCCAGCTCCAGCTTGATGGCGGTATTGATATCGCCCCCCAGCGGCAGGGTATAGACCAGATCATCCCAACGTCCGCGCTGTGTCTCCAGGGTTTTGGGCTGCTTATTTGATGAACCATCTCTGTTTTTTTGGCTCGAC
This sequence comes from Aeromonas sp. 601027, assembly GCF_049174455.1. Lineage (NCBI taxonomy): Bacteria > Pseudomonadati > Pseudomonadota > Gammaproteobacteria > Aeromonadales > Aeromonadaceae > Aeromonas > Aeromonas sp. 601027. The sequence continues at coordinate 107,102 of NZ_JAAKTN010000003.1, forward strand.
ATTAGCCTGAAAAACGTTCGATATCTCGCCCTGCCAATACAGCTCATTATTTATCAAAATTTCTTTTAAGGCCGACATCAAGGACGCCTAAAGGGGATCTGCGAAGGGAAAATTCGGTATTGAACTCCCTATACTCTTTACAATCAAGTTCTGACATAAGCAGCTTAAGGATGAAGATGAAATCCTTATGTTCACAGTGTAAATCTGAAAATGCACCATCTTCGAAAGGAACCGTTTCAAATCTAATCAAAGATTTTTTTTTCACAACCTTACACACATAAGTACAGTTTTTATTGAAACCAAGATATAGAGTCGTTACCTCTTTCTGGAAACCAGTGAAAAATATAGCGAAAAGCGCCATGCCACCGGCACCCACCAGGGCCAATGGCCCCAGTAGGGCGACCGCGAGCACACATACCACCACGCCAAACCACGCCAAGCCACGGACTATGGTATAGGCTGCTTCGGGTATCGCATCCTGATAAGTAACGATGACACCTTCAGTGGTTAACCGGTAGTGGTAATCCTTATCTGCCATAACCAAATAGCGAAAATAAGGTGTCATTACAGCAGAGACGCTCAACATAATATATACCCCGCTCCAATCCTCACCCGCGGTCAATAACAGCCCTCCCCCCCCGAGAAATAGTGTCGAGAAGAGGCACATTATTATGATGATAATCCAGGCTAATGGCGTGGGAACCCTGATATCCCATTCATGGAGGGTTGGCGCTTCACGCACCCTTTTTTGATTGGCATCGAGAATGCGCTGTTGCTCCTCCTGCGGTAGCAGATGAAAAGGGGTCTCCTGCTCGCTCACCTCAATGACTTCGTTTGCGTTGTCCATTATCTGTTCCCTTGCTTGCCAACCAACAGCGCGGGCATGGTACCCAAGCCGCCGGAGCTTGTCGCCAATGTGATTGGGCCGCTACTGCTACTGCTGCCCTTGAAGATAAATTCTTGCTGCACCATGCCCCCGAGATAACCCAGCTCCAGCTTGATGGCGCTATTGATATCGACCCCCAGCGGCAAGGTATAGACCAGCTCATCCCAACGTCCGCGCTGTGTCTCCTGGGTTTTGGGCTGCATGGCGACCTGATAGCGTGCCACATCCTCTTTAGTGCGGGCAGGTATCATCTGGCCAGCCTTGGCGAGCGGTTGGCTAATGACCTTCAGCCCGATGGTCTGCCCGCGCAAATGCGCAGGCAGCGAGAGCTGCAATTGCCATTGGGCGCGGCCGCTGTCCATCCACCCCTGGGGGGGCGTGCGTACCACACTCAGGCTGGCCCCCGGTTTATTGACTAGCAGCTCGAAGCGGGCCAGCTCCTCTTCGGCAGACCAGCCAGCAGGGTTATTGCCCCAAGTGGATTGCAATAACCACTTTTCCAGATCCGAAGTTTTAAAGATATTGAGCAGTACAGTCACGACCAGATAGGCGGCTCCCAGCACAAAGAAGCCAATGCCCATCCAGCTTGCACAGATGGCTGCGATGGATGAATAGCCCAGCAAGCCATTGATGCCTAATTGCGCAAACTGTGCCAAAAAAATTAAGAATTGTCCGCCCAATACGCCCACTTTCATCTGCAAGAGCGTCTTCTCCATGCCGCTTATCAAGGGGTCCTTACTAGCCTGCAAAGTATCCCAAAACTCAGCCCCGGCCGCCGCCATGCCCAGGCCAGAGAAGGCCAGCATACGCAGCGAGAAGGTTTTCACCAGCGCGGCATGCTCACCGACACCAGCTTCTTTCAAGGACATCCTAAGTAATGGCTCGCCATTTCTTGACAATGGCTTCAACTGCTCCCAAACCACCCCCTGATAGAGCGCGGCGATGGCATTGCCGGTCCAAGCGAAGGCCGAGCCCAGCTGTATATTGGCTCGCAACCGGCCAACCGACTGGGCATTTTGCGCCGTTCCGGCCATGACCACCGTCAGGTTCCAGAGGTTAAGCAGGGCCACCAAGCCGCCAAAGGTAGTCAGATTGGGGACTCTCTCGTTCATGGCGGTGATGCGCTGATTTACGCCGCTGCGCACACTTGCCAGATAGTCGCCGATATATTGCCTGGCCTGCTGCTGGTAGAGATCGCCTTTGAGTTTCACCAGCATGGGCATCTCACGGGCGATCAAGGTATCCAGCTTTTGCTGCATACTGCGCAGTTCGCCGTTGATAGCCTGCACTGTGGTGTTGTGGCCTGGCGGTGGTGAGCTGATGGATGCCATCTGTTTGGTAATGGACCAGATCTTCTGCTGGAAGCTGTTGGAGAGCAGGCGATAGCCGCTGTTGACCTGCAGCGGCTGATCACCGAGCAGTGATTCCAGCAGCACCAGCCTCAGATTACCTGCCAGGCTGTTCTTCCAAGCGTGGGGCAAGATGGCCGCCATGATCTGGGCATGTGCCCCCTTGGCCAATGACGTTGCTGCCGCCTTCATGGCGTCAATCACGGCTTCGGCAGCCTGGAACCAGGGTTTCTGCTTGAGCCCGTCATCACCCAGTAGCGCCTCCAAGTCGGCCGTTCTACCGAAGAGTGCCGTCATATCGCCAGAGGAGGTGCTGAGCCAGACATTGTCGACCGTCTGTTCACTCAGTCCTTTGTGCAGCGCCGCATCAAAACCATAGGGGGCCAGCGCCAGCAAGTTGTCATTGACCTTCTCGCCGAGCAGTTTTTCCAGCGTCTTTTTGTTGCCCTCTGTGCTGCAACTGAGGGAGAGAGCCTGCCCCGCCTCGGCGAACAGGGTTTGCAGGTAGGCTTGCCCTTCGGCCGTGCAGTTGTCGAGCCCCAAGGGCAGCGGATCGGCTTTGAGGCGGGTCAGGCCATTGCGCAAGTCCTCATGGGCACGGCCCACAGCCAGATCCAGTTCATTGAGTGGCCCCTGATACTGCTTGATAAAGGCATTGAGGCCACTCCAATTGACCTCGTCCTGGAACGCTGCGCGCTCTTTCCACTGACTTACCTGCTTGTGGGATGGATTGAAACCATATTGTTCCCGCAGGACCTTCAACTTGGCCTCGGCCTGTTTTTCCAGAGGAGAATCCAGCCTTATTACACCCGGCTCTGCCGTCATGTTCTCCATATCGACTAGATAGCGATTCCCAAGATAATCATCCAGCGCCTCTTCAAAGGCATGAACCTTGGCCACATTGCCCCTGACGGAGGCGGGCAACTCTTTCTCATCGAGGCGCACCCGGGCCAGATTGCGCGTCACCTCGGCCATCATCAACTTGTGCGTGTTTGCCTTGCGCAGTTTCTCATCCTTGCCCATCAAAGCTTCGCGCTTGGCCAGCAGTTGATTGACCTTCATGGAAAGGTCTGCCAGATCGGCCAACGGATCCTCCAGAGCCACTACCATAGCGCTTTGGGGATCCGGCATTCCCGCCTTGTAGGCGGCTGGTGAAGCCGCGGGCTTGTGTACCAACAGTTTGATACCTTGCTTATCCTCTTCGGCTGGCTTGGCCAGTGGAGTGCAAGAGAGCACAAAGCCGTTATTTGGCATACCGAGATCCGCAACCTTATCTAGAGCATCAGGCAAACCACAATGTGCGGCCTTCATGGTGCTGGCAAAACTGCCCAGCTTGACCTGCCGCATCCAGGCACTGCGCAAGCCGTTGTTCTTCTCCATCTCTTTCTTGATACGCCCGGTCCAACGCTGGGGAGAGTAAATGAGGGACAACGAATGAGTCGCCGGGTAGAGCAGATGGCCCTTGCTCCCCTTGCTCTGACTGATGAACATGGCATCTTTCACTTCATATTCATCCAACACCTTGGCTTTTTCGTCATAGACATAGAGCCAGCCATCGCGCAGCTGGCGCAGGGCATAACAACTCTCCTTGAACTTGAGCGGTGAAACAAAACCCGCTCCGGCGGGCAATGGATGCTGCTGCTTCTGAGGAGGTGCGAAAGGCTCATCAAGGGCATAGCGCACCGGTACCAGGGCAATCTCTTTATTTTTAAAGGGGCAGGTGCCAACCGGGCTCTTGCAATCCTTGTTGCCGGCAGCTCCAGCTGCTTGGTTCGGGGTGCTCATGACGTTATTTCCTGTGCAATGGCGTGTTGCTCTGCCCAGTTGGCTGCCTGTTCAACACGCTGTGACGGGGTCTGTGCCGAGGGGGTAGTCAACAACCTGCTCACGATCGGGTAGGCATCACCCTGCCACCATGACTCGCCCAGGAAGCCCAGCACATTGAAAAACAGCAGCAAGTCGCGTTCGGTCTGAAATCCCAGTTGATAAGCCTGTTGGGCCCAGCGGGCAATCCAACACTTTGGATCGGTCTGCTGCGCCAACCGGGCGGGAAACCACGCCTGCATGTGGCGATAAACCGCATCCAGCTGGTTTTGCCAACTCACTTCGCCCAAGCGGGCCCATTGCACATCGGTGAGTCTGCATGTGTCGCCCATCGGCTCGGCAAGCGTCTCTTTGACCTGCCAATGGCGCCAACCGGTGCGGGTTGGCAGCCAGACTTGTGCAATTTTCCGCCACAGCCAGGGGTCTGCATCCACCATCAGACATGCCATGGTTTCCGGGGCGGCCAGTTTGAGCAAGATGCGGCTGCCGTAAGGGCTTTCGACCTCGATAAGCTGGCGCAACTGATCCGCCAGCGGCAAGAGAGGCAAAGCGGAGGCGAGCAACCATCCGGTATTGGCTGACAGGCTCTTGAACCAGCCGAGCAAGGGCTCGCTGGCCTCCACCAGACAGGGAGAGACCTCCCGCAGGCTATCCCAGGGGGCATAGAGATAGAGCGGCTGATAGGCCGGGCTGTCGCTGACCTCAAAGAGTTGGCGCTCAAGCTCAGGGAGCTGCCCGCCATCGAGCAACAGATAAAGACGTTCACCTTCTGCCAAGGTGAGCGCTGGCAATACCATTAGTTGCCCTCCTTGGCCAGCTGTTCACATATCTCGCAGACCGGCTCGGCCGATTTCAGAGTCGCAATCTGGCGAACCGTGTCGACCGGGGGCCGCGGGGGCACCGCCTCGACATCATCAGGCAGGATAGGCATCTGCCCAGCCCAACCGGAGCCAGAACCGGGACTACCGCCAGAGTTCATCTTGATGGAGCCACCACTTATCGTCACGCCATCAGCATCGACCTTGACGAAGCTGCCACCCACTTTAAGGGTCAGCTCGACACCGGCCTCCAACACGATCTTCATGCCTGCCTTGTGGTGTACCTCCTGGCCGGCATCAATCAGCAGCGATTGCCCCAGCTTCTGATGCATGGAGGCATCCACCGTCAGCGAGTAGTCCGCCTTGATCTGGTCGCGCTTTTCGCCTTCGACTGTCAGGTAGTCGTTGGCCTTGATGCGAGTGACCCGCTCGTTGTCGATATCCCGATGCTCGTCGTGTTTGATATGCCAGACGACATCGTTCTGGATGAGCACGTTCAGATCTTTCTGACCGTGGAGATAGATCTCTTCCTGACCAGCCTGGTCTTCAAAGCGCAGCTCGTTGAAGCCTTCGCCCTGATGGGTTTCGGTGCGCAGCACGGTGCGAGTCTTGTTGGCTGGCAGCTCATACGGCGGCCGGTTGGTGGCGTGGTAGGTGCGACCCGTCACGATAGGCTGGTCGGGGTCACCTTCGAGGAATGAAACGATAACCTCATGGCCGATGCGCGGGATGGCCATCATGCCGTACTGGCCACCGGCCCAGCCCTGACTCACCCGCACCCAGCAGGAGCTCTGGTCGTTGGAGCTGCCATAGCGGTCCCACGGGAACTGCAGTTTGACCCTGCCATGCTCGTCGCAGTAAATCTCCTCCCCTTCCGGGCCGACTACGATGGCGATTTGCGGGCCATCCACCATCGGCTTGTAGGGTGCCTCGGGGCTGCCGATACGGGCGCGCCAGGTGGTACTCGCCTTCACTACGCCAAATTCGTTGTGGTAGACGGTCGGGCCGCTGCCGCCCTCTTCTTCCAAGGCTTGGGGTTGCTCACCGGTGTGGCGGATATGAACGATTTGCCACTCGGTGTTGAGGCTGCCATTGGGGTGTTCGGTGAGTGAGAAGTGCTGACCCGGCAGCAACGCGGCGCTGTTGGATTTGCCGCTGCCTTCTACCGCGTCATTGCGCAGCGCATCGAGCCGGTGTTGGGCAAACGCCTTGCCGCTCGGGTCCTGCTTGTAGCGGCCAGGGTAGTCAAAATGCTGATAGGTATCGCGCTGATGCTCGAGCTCTGCGCCCTGCTTTTTGTGGGAGAGACCATAAGCCGGGGTCTTGAAGCTGTAGTCCTTGAGCTCTACATCGCTTGGCCGTACCGCCTCGCGGTAGTGGAACTGGCGCACGTAAGGACCTTGCTCCAGCGAGCGGTTACCGAGGTTGAAGAAGAGCTCAGGGCCAGCAGTCAGGGCTGCCGCATCGTCAGCAAAGACGATGCGGTGCTTGCCTGCTTCAAACTCGTGGAAGTAGAACAGCCCCTCTTCGGCAGCAAGGCGGTTCACGAAATCGAGGTCGGTCTCGCGGTACTGCACGCAGTATTCCCGCTGGGCGTGTTCGTTTTTCAGGGCAAAGGCGTAATCGGTAATGCCATGCTCTTGCAGCAGGATACTGAGGATTTCATCGGGCTTTTGCGCCTGAAAGATGCGGGAGTTCTGACGCAGGCCCAGTCGCCACAGGGCCGGTTTGACTTGCAGACTATAACGGGTGCGGCGAAAGCCGCTGTCACCTTGGGCAAACTCGCTCACTACCCCGCATACGCGGCGTTGCAGCTCGCCGTTGTACCACACCATCAGCTCGCACGGCTGGTCCAGCACGGCGCCAAAGTCGACATCGGGCTGGCTGCTGGCCACCTCCAGCTGCAGGTTGAACGGCCGGTTCAGCCCCTCATCCAGCTGGAAACTGGCCACCACGAAGGTGCTCTCGGGCAGCGCCCCCACCTTGACCGTAAATTGTAATCCTGTGCTTTGTGCCATGACTCTGTTCCTTATCCTGCCTGTCCGCTACCGGAACCAATCACCACGCCACCACAATCCACTACCGTGCCGGTGACGGCGATGGGTTTGCCATTCACCAGCACAGAGCCGACACCACTGGCAATGGCCCGTGGGTGCGGCGGGTTGTTGGGCTTGTCATGGGGCGCCAGTGGATCACCTTGACGAGCCACAGGCTTGCCATCGAGGAACACGTCGGGACTGGCAGCTATCACCGGGGTCGGTGGGAAGCCATCGTGGTCGGTGCCGATGTCACCGAGCAGTGCGATAGCGGGGCACATAGTCATTCTCCATATGAGTGGGGAGACGCACAGACATCACCCCTCTGCCCCTGTGCCCGGTGGAACGCACCAGGCACAGGCGACTTTGATAAACAGCGGATAAACAGAACAGGCCGCAGCACAGGCTATGCCATTCAGCACTGGCGAAATTAGCCAAATAAAATCAAATGGTTAACCTCTTTCGATAGATGATAGAGTTATCCATTCGCAAGGGATTGCGCAAACTGGGCAATCCCCCTGCCAAACATTGCATCTGCAGTGCAACTCTCTGGAATGTGCGCAACTGGTTGCGCACAACAGAGCAATCAGCTACCGGATAGCCCCTGTTGCAGTTGGTAAAGCCGGATATTGAGTGCTTTCAAGTCACTCTCTATCCCTTTCAGCTCGGCGGCCGTAATAGGCTCCTGCGACGCTTTTCGCGCCTCCAGTTCGCTCAGGCGCAAGCTGAACGGGACCTCCTGCATCAGGTTCTTCTGTACCTCGTAGAGCTGAGACTTGAGGTAGGAAATCGTGACCGTCTTGCGCTGACGCTCCAGCTCCAGCAGCTGATCGATCAGGGCATCGACCCCGGCGCGCGCCTCCAGATAGGTCGGAACCCGGTTGAGATCCCCCTGCTGGCCGGCCAGCGCGGTCTGCCACTGTTTGTCGAGGGCCTTGACCGCCAGCGAGTCGGGATAGAGCATCTGCAGCGAATTGCGCAGCCCCTCGCCATAACGGTACCAGTAGAGGGGCGAGGTCTGCTCCAGCCGATCCAGTTGGGCCTGATAACGCGATACCAGCTCGCTCTCCATCCCCTGCAGGGTCTGCTCCCCCAACACGATGCGGGCCTGGCGAATGTCGTCATAACTCAGGGCCTGCGGTAACGCTGCAGCGGGTTGTTGCAACCGTTGCGCCGCGATGACCTTCTCCTGCTGCTGATGTTGCCAGCCAAGCCATCCCATCATGGGCAAGGCGCAGGTGAGCAGGCCACAGCCAAACCAGAACCAGGCCGGCCGCTGTTTGCGGTGCTGCTCAATCTTGAGCACGGTCGGCTTCATCTGCCCCTTCTCGCGCCCCACCAGGATACTGCCCTGAGGCAGGTGCGGGGTTGCCCCGACAGAGGCGCCGTGGTCGCTCTCCATGTCGGATTTGAAGAATACCATCGGCGGGATCTGCAGCTCATCCTTGAGGCCCGGCTCATCGGAGACGATGACAATCTCGGTCTCGTCAAACAGATGGGTGTACCCCTCGATAAAGTGCACCAGATTCTCGACCCGGGGGATGCGGCTCAAACCGGCGTTGTGCAGCTTCTCGCTGATGAGTTGCAGCGCCCGCTCGCAGCGGTAGATCAACCGCTTGTCCTCGTGGCTGATCTGGTACTGGCGGATCACGTCGCTGATGCGGGCGATAAACCAGTCGAGCATCTCGATGCGGGCCCGCTCCTGATGCACCGGTGGCCAGAAACTCTCCCACTGGGTGACGATGAGGTTGGCGAGAAACTCGCACCCTTCGGTAAAGCCGCTCAGCCCCTGAATGCGGGAGCGCGCCAGAGTGAAGTAGATGGCGGTTTGCAGATCCACCCCGTGCTTTTCAAAGATTTGACTGGCAAGCTGATGGATCCTGACCCAATCCACCTCGGGGCGGGAGGCGTGGCTAAGCTTGTTGATCTCGGCGCGCAGCGCCTCATACTCCGGCAACATTCTGGGGTCACGCCCCACTTTCAATGCCTGCTGGCCTTGTTGATTCTGTGACATATCGGATTCCAAAATGTGGGGGGCATGGCGCCCCCCAACATGATCAATAGAGGGATTCAGGCAAGCTGAACTGGCTGAACAGGCCGCCGGTGAAGGGGTTCTGGGCACTGTCGGTATAGACCCGATAGGTCATGGCACCCTGATCCACTGGGAAGCGCACATCAAAGGTGGCCTCGTTGACCTGAGTCAGCTCCCCCTTGTCCATCAGGCGGAACATGGCCCAGGGACCGACAAAGCCCTCGCTGCGCGGTGAACGTTCGCGGGCAGCCGGTACCAGGGTGATCTTGCTCTCGGCCCCGTCGCGCATGGTGTTTGGCCACACCAGCGGGATCTTGTTGCGACGGCCGTGGGCATACTCCAGCAACTGGCCATCAAGGTTGAGCACACTACGCCGCTTGTTGGCGGTGAGTTCGATGGGCTCGAGGGCAAATTGCACCTCCAGATTGCCCTGCTGGCTGAAGAAGATCTGGCGGATCCGCGCAGCGCGATCCAGCTGTTTGATAAGCTCGGCCTGAATGGGTGAGCTCAGTTCTCCCTCCATCAAGCCCCCCTCCACCATGGGTTTCAGGTTGACCTGATAGAAGCTGTCCAGGGTGCCACCGGGGGCAAAGAAGCGCTCCATCTCGGAGAGCGGCACATCCTTGGCAGAACCCGGGTTGAACGGATAGCGATCCGCCAGTTGGCTGTTGAACGGTGCCAGTACCTTCGCCTGCCACTCCTGATTGAGGGATGACATCGCCAGATCAATCACCAGTTGCGAGCTCTGATCCGCCAGTTGACCCACCCAGCGATTGAGCGGCTCGGGCAGACCACGAGCATATTGCTGCAATGCAAAGACCGGATCGGCGTACTTATTGGTCAAACGCAGTTGCACCGCCTTGAGGGCTGACTGTCCCGGCTCGGTGGCATTGACGATCAGCTCCATATAGTGCTGCAGCTCAATCAGCTTCTGGTTCACTTCCGAAATCAGCGGCCCCTGTTCCCCACGGCCAGTCAAGACGCCATTGGTGGCCATAAAGGGGCGACCGATCCGGGCAGTGATCGCCTGCGCCGGATCTCCTTCCGCATCGGAGATCTTGCGAATACGGGTGTTGTCATCCAACGCGGCGAGCACCCGCTGGAATGGCTGGTCGTTGCCGGTGATGGCCGAGAGCACATCGAGCGCCTGCTCGGGGCTGGCAAGGGTCTGCACATCCAGATTGGTCAGCAATTTTTGCCACTGGTTGACGTAATCAGTGACATAGCGATCGTTGACCTGACGGGTGATCTCCTTGCGATCCGCCTCGCTCAACTGGCTAAGCTTGCGCTGGCCCAGCACCCAGGCATCCATGGCGGTGAGATCGATCAGCGCCTTGTCCTGCTTGAGGAAGAAGTCACTGAACCCGGGCCAGGTCAGCAAACGCGGCACCTGACCAGCGCTCTCGTTGCGCAGGGCAAACACGGTGTCGAAGGTGGGGCCCACCTCGTCACGGACATTGAGATCCGGCGGCAACACATCACCCGCCTTCACCACCAGATTCTGATAGACCCGCTGATACATAGGCAATTTGCCTAGTTCACGCTGGGCGCCATACACCGACTCCTTGAACGGCACAAATGCCGTGATGGCAGCCTGATCCCGAGCGGCGCGAGCAGCGTGCCAGTCGGTGTGATCAAGGGCATAGTCAAGATGCCCCATCAACTGCTCCTGCACCGCCCCCTGCCCCGGAAACGCTTTCTGCCAGCGGCTGGCCATGTACTGCTCCACTAGCTCCTTGTTGCGACCGGAGGCATCATCCAGCATCCGCATCACCCGCAGGATGGAGAGCTTCTCCTCGCTGCCAGCCGGTGCCCGGTTCAGATCCTCCAGCAGTCCCTGCATCTGGGCAGGCAGGAAACGCAGCCCTAGCAGTTGCAGATAGGAGCCTTCCACATAGGGGCCAATCTCATCCCCCTGATAGAGACCAAGGTCTGCCACTAGCGGCATCCGTTCGCGGTAGTTGCCAAAAGAGAGGGTTGCCTCGCGAATAAGGTTGAGACGTGGCAACTGGCTGACACCGAAGGCATGTTCATCAGCGACCTCGTTGGTCTCGGTGAACGCTTGCGCCTTGGTCAGTACATTGCGCCCCGCCTCCTCGTTGACCCGGTAGAAGTAGTGCCAGCCACCGATCAGGGCCGCCGAGAAGAGCGACAGGCAACTCAGGCCAATGGCCATCCGGCGACGACGATAGAGGGTATGCAGCCGGTTTTCTCCGGCCAGATGGGCCTCGGGGAAGATGATCGAAGAGAACAACTTGCGCACAAAATAGGTGTTGGACTCCCCGCGCAGGGCGGAGTGAATCGGCTCGGGCAAGCTGTAACGCCGGGAAGCGGCCTGAGCAAAGGCATCGAACGGGACACCTTGCTGATAAACGGAGCTGATATAGACGCCGCGCACCAGCAGTGGTTTGCTCTCTTCAATGATCAGGGTTTCATCGAGCAGGCTGGTCACATAATCCTTGAGACCCGCCAATTGACGGACAAACGAGAAGAGGGCGTTGCGCTGGGCGGCATCGAGCCGGGCCAGCATCATCTCGGGCAGATTGCGGTTGAGATTGTCGACCCACTGATCCCAGAACAGCGCCAGATCCTGCTGCCAGGATTTGCCCTGACTGCTGCCGGGGTTGAAGGTCACCCCCAGCACGGCGTCACGGGCCTCTTTATCCAGCTGTTCATAGACCACATCAAAGCCGCGCAGCATGTCGAGTTTGGTGAAGGTGACATAGAGCGGCAGCCTGGTATTCATGGTGGCCGACACCTCTTGCAACCGGGCACGCATCAGCTGGGCATACGCCTTGCGCTCGGCCACGCTGGCCGCAGACAACCACGCCAAATCAACGGTCAGTACCAGACCATTAAGGGGCTGACGACGACGGTGCTCGTTGAGCCAGTTCAGCAGATGCAACCAGAGCCGCTCATGCTTGCGAGCTTGCGGATCCAGCTCGGGCTCGGCTTGTGACAACAGCGCGCCGGCCGGATCCAGCATCACGGCTTGCTCCCCCAGCCAGCAATCGACCAGCTGGCCTTGCGCCACGTCCCGCAGTTCGGTATCGAGTCTGGGATTGAGCTTGTTGGCCGGATTGGCACGGTGGATCAGGCTGCTCTTGCCGCTGCCGGGCAGACCCAGCACCAGATACCAGGGCATGGCGTAGAGCGCCCCCTTGCCAAGGTGTTCATTCAAGGCTTGCAACCAACGATTGAGGAACTGCGCCTGTTTGTCGATGAGCCCTTTGACCGGATCTTGTTCCAGCAGCACCTCATGCTGGCGCTCGGCCTTGAGCTGCTTCATTTTTCGCCATGCCCGCCAGGAGAGTACCCCCAGCAGCAACCAGAGCCAGAGCAGGGTAAACACCACCCGCCCCCACAAGGGCTCGAATGGCTTGGCATCACGGATCTCGATGTGAGGCCCCAGCCACCACACCAGGATCAGGGCGACAACCCACAGCACCACACCGAGCAGGGGCCAGGAGGGTTTCAGTTTCGGCAGCTGTTGCCGCAGAAAGGTAAAGATGGTTTTGAACATAAAATGTGATCCAACTCCGACTCAATGACTCATTTCGGCACTTATTTCGGCAAATGGGTGACATAGGGGGCCAGGCGGCTGACCAACCCGGGCTCCCACTGCGACAACCCGAGGCGATCTGCCTCTTGCCACAAGTGTTGATATTGCTGGCGCGCAAGCGCCTCCATGCCTTCCTGCTCCAACAACTCCGCTTGCACCAGCAAGGCATGGAAGCGGGCTCTTGGCTCTTTCATCTGTGCCATCCGCTCATCAAGCAGGGCGAGCGCGGCGGCAATCCCCTGCTCCCCATGACGCAAGGCAACCTCCTCGGCCAGCTCGGCCTGTCCGCTGCCGCCCCCACTGCTCTTGGCAGGCTGCAACCAGCGGCTGCACTCGGGGGAGAGAAACGGGGAACCATCGCTGAAGGTGAGATCCCGCAGCGCTGGCAGGCGCTGCAAAAACGCATCCAGCTCCGCCATGATCGCCTGCGCCACCGCGCCATATCCCAGCTTCTGGGCCACCTCGGCCGAGAGCCTGTGCCCCTCGAACCAGTAAGGGGCCAGCGTCAGGCTCTGCTCGATGCGCTGCCAGAGCGCCAGATCTGGCGTGCCCATGGCTGCACGATACTCATCCACCATATCAGCCGACATGGGCGCAAGCTGGGTCTTGTTGCCCTGCGCAGTCATGGGAGGTGTCGTGATACCGGCCCAGATGGCGTGACGACGCAGCCGATAGCCGATAGCCACCTCTGGCTGGCGCTCAATCAGCAGCTCCGCCACCTTGAGCTGGGTCTGTCGCCATGCCCGATCGTTGGAGCTATCAATCTCGACCCCGGAGCCCTTGCTGCTGCCACTGAGCACCATGGTGCCCGCCATGCCACTCGCACTGGCGGTGGCTGCAGCAGCGCTGCTTGCAGGTTGACCTCCGGCATCAGCCTGGGCCTGGGCAACCTGCTGTCGCTGGGCCCGCTTCAACCCCATCACCAGAGGATCCAGCAGTTCCCCCTTGTCAGGGCACTGGGCCAGCCAGACGGCCTCCAGCTGTTCTGCCTGCGCCAGCAACTGCGCCAGTTCCGCCGCCGAGGCGCTCTCGCTCACCCTCGGCAGGGCACCCTCGAAGCGCTTGATGATCTGCACCATCAATCGCTGCTTCTGGGTCGCATTCCCGGGCCAGGCCAACAGCCAGTAAGCCTTGATCCAGGCTTCCAGCAAGCTCAGCGCAGCCCCCATCGGGGTCGCCTTGGCGGGGTGCTGCAGGCAGCGCAACAGCTGTGCCAGCACCCGCATATCCTTGGTGCGGCTCTCCAGCAACCCCAGACAGGCTTCGGCGACCGTATTGAGATCGACCTGGCTGTGGGCAAGGGAGCCCAACTTGACCAGCTCGGTCTCCACATAGTCCCAGCGAGGCTCATCGGCCAGCACGGCCCCTTTGATCTGTGCATCCGGCAAGCTGGTGAGCAGACGGCTACACCAGGGGTGTTGATAGCTCATCTTCCCCCCCTACCAGCGACACTGTTGGCGCACCGGTATCAGCGCCTCTTTCAGGCCGCTGAGATCGACCCGCAGCAAGGCGCCGTTGGCCGCCTGAACCTGCAATTCACGATGACCGATCCAGCGTTTTAGCTCCTCGATGGCGGGCAGACCGCGGCCATATTCGAGCAACCATCCCTGATCCCGGATAAACCAGCTCTGACTGCTACGAGTCGCTTGTCCATCCAGCGCAACCGCGACACTCTCCCCGCGCCACGGCGCATCCAGCCGCAAGCGAATATGGGTGATGCTGTTGACACAACCTATCGCCAGGGTGGCACCGCGCAGGGCCGGACGGGTCAATACCGCCGTGCCGCTCTCCTCATCCTGTCGCAACAGGAAGGGTGAGCTATCCGGCACACGGGCCAACTCCTGCTCCGCTATCGCAAGCCAGGCCGGAGACTTGGTGCTCTCCTTGTTGCCTGATTGCGTCGCCTCATTGCCAAGGGCGTCATAACAGGCGAGCCGGATCAGAGGGGATGGCTCGCGACGACACGCTTGCCACGCCGCCATATCGAAGGGAGGCATCGCATTGCCGGTCGCCAGCAGCAGGGGCAACAAACCCATGATGCTCATCAGTTCACCTCCAGTTTCTGGCACTTGTGATCCAGGGTGCGCTTGGGAATATTGAGGCTCTCGGCCACCAGCATGCGATTGCCCTGAAAGTAGCGCAGGCGCGCTTCAATCACCGATGCCTCGTACTGCTGCATGGCCCGGCGCAGATCGCGGATATGGTTGTAATCATCCAGCGCATCGGGCAGCTCGGCACAGACCCGATCCCGCAGCTCCGGCGGCAAGGCGCCAAGCCCCACCTCTTCACCATGACGGGTGTGGGCACAGGCCACCTCCAGCAGATTGCGCAGTTCGCGCACGTTGCCGGGGAAGTCGTAACTTTGCAGTTGCTTGAGGAACTTGCGCTGCAAACCAGCCAGTCCCTTGTCATCCTGCGCGGCAAACTGGGCCATGAAGTGCTGGCAGAGCAGGGGCACATCCTCGATATGCTCGCGCAAGGGGGCGATCAGCAGCAGACACTGGCAGAGACGGTGGTAGAGGTCGGCACGGAACCGCCCCTCCTCCACATGGCGGGTCAGCGGCTGATGAGTGGCCGCGATGAGGCGAAAATCGGAGTGATACTCCTGCTCTGCCCCAAGCGGCCGGTAGCTGCGGGTCTCCAGCACCCGTAGCAGCTTGGCCTGCATGGTGGCGGGCATATCGCCCACTTCGTCGAGAAACAGGGTGCCACCATTGGCCTGCGCCACCAGCCCGGTCTTGTTGGAGAGGGCGCCGGAGAAGGCCCCTTTCTGATAACCGAACAGCTCGCTCTCAATGAGATTCTCTGGGATGGCGGCGCAGTTGATGGCGACGAATGGCTTGGCGGCACGCTCGGAGCACTGGTGCACCAAGCGGGCGACCACCTCCTTGCCACTGCCTGTCTCCCCCTGAATGAGCACGGTCAGCTTGTGCTGGCCCGCCTGGGCGATCTGCTCGCGCAAGCCGCGGATCACCGCCGACTGGCCAACCAGCTGATCCCCCAGCAACTTCTCGTGCTGGCGCTGGCGCTCCCCCTCCCCCTTGATCTGACGCAGCGAGTCGCGCAACACGTTCTGATCCCGGCGGCTACGACCCAGATCGCGGATCAGGGTAAGCTGGTTGCAAAAGACCTGCGCCAGACTGGCCAGCTCGGGGCGAGCCGCCCACTCCTGCAACACATCGCCACTGTCCATCATCGCCAGCACGGCAAACGGCTTGCCGTTGCCATCATTGAGCGGAAAGGCGTGCAGGCCGCACTGCTGGCCAAGGTTGGCCAGCAGTGCGCGAAAACTGGCGTGCTCAATGCGGGCACCGCCATGGAGGGAATCCCAGGTGCGGGATTGCGCCTTGTGCAGCACATAGGCGAGTGGATGAGAGAAATCATCTACCGCCAGCGCCAGCGCAACCTCCTGCCCCTTTACCCACCCTTTGCACTCCAGCTGGCGGCCGCTCACATCCAGCATGCCAAGCAGCAGTCCTTTGGGCTGGAAGCTGGCATGGAGGGTCGAGCTCCACCAGTGGCAGAGATGTTGTTCATCCCGTTGCGAGGTGAGGGCCAGGGCGAATGCGAGGGCTTGCTCCATGGTCAGCCCTCCACCTCGGCCACAAACTGGTGATCGGCCACCGAGAAGCGCACCCGGTTGATGGGCTCACCGGCCGAGAGGCGCTGCAACAGTTGCAGGGAAACCGGCGGCAACAGGGCTCCATCAATGACGGACTCCAGCATCCGCGCGCCGTTCTCGCTGCGGTTGGCCCGCAGCAGGATCTCCTCGGCCACCTCGCTCTCCAGCACCACCTCGGCACCGAAACGCTCCTTGAGCAGCTTGACCAGCCGGTTGAGTTTGCCACCGACGATCTGCACTAGCGTGTCGTGACCGAGCGGCAGGTAGGGGATCACCTCCATCCGCGCCAGCAGGGCCGGTTTGAAGAAGGCAGCCAGCTCCGGATAGAGTGCATCCAGCAGGTCATCAGGCTGCTCGGCATGATCGACGATAGTCTGGAAACCAAGGTTGGAGGTGAGGAAGAAGACCACGTTCTTGCAGTCGATGATCCGCCCTTCCCCATCCGCCAGCTCGCCCTTGTCGAACGCCTGATAGAAGAGGTTGAGCACATCGGGGTGCGCTTTTTCCACCTCATCCAGCAGCACCACCGAGTAGGGTTTCTGGCGAATGGCTTCGGTCAGCACGCCACCCTCGCCAAAGCCGACATAGCCGGGAGGCGAACCGATCAGACGGGAGACTGTGTGCTTCTCCTGATACTCGGACATGTTGATGGTGGTCAGATACTGGCGACCGCCAAACATCAGCTCGGCAATCTGCAATACGGTTTCGGTCTTGCCGACCCCGCTTGGCCCCACCAACAGGAAGGCGCCCAGCGGACGGCCTAGACGACGCAAATCGGCGCGTGCGGTCAGCAGGTGTTTGTGCAGATGGGCCACCGCCACATCCTGCCCCTTGATGAGCTCGCCCAGGTACTCCGGCAGACGGGTCACTACATCGAGCTCCCCTTGGGAGATGCGATTAAGCGGCACCCCGGTCCACTCAGCGATCACCGCTGCGACCTGAGTCTTGTCGACATGGGCAGAGACCAGTACCTCACCCTGTTGCAGCTCGGCCAGCTCACGCTCGAGACCGGCCAGCTGCTCGGCAGCCGCTTGCGGATCGAGCGGCGCATCGGCGAGATCCAGCGCTTCTCTGGCCAGCATCTCATCCTGCTGATCGGCCAGCAGGGCGGCACGCAGCTCGACAATCCGATGCACCAATCCCTGCTGTTGCTGCCACTGGGCTTCCTGCTCACGCAGGGTGTCACGGCAGGTCTGCTGGGCTGCTTTCAGTTCTGTGAGTCGCTCATCGTTGTCACCCAGACCGATCAGACTCTGGCGCTCCAGCTGACGGATCTCCAGCTCGCGCTGGCGCAGTTCGTTTTGCAGGTGACTGACCGCGCGTGGCGGCGTGGTCAGGTTGATGGCCACCCGGGCACAGGCGGTATCGAGTACGTCGATCGCCTTGTCCGGCAGCTGACGGCCGGAAATGTAACGGGCGGAGAGCTGGGCGGCGGCTTGCAGCGCTTCCTCATCGATCAGCACCCCGTGGGCCTTTTCGTAGATGCTGCGCAGACCGCGCAGGATCACGGTGGCTTCATCTGCATTAGGCTCACCCACTTTCACCAGCTGGAAACGGCGCGACAGGGCGGCATCTTTTTCCACGTACTTCTTGTACTCACCCCAGGTGGTAGCGGCGATGGTGCGCAGCTCGCCACGAGCCAGCGCGGGTTTGATGAGGTTGGAGACATCCAGCCCCCCCGCCTGATTGCCCGCCCCGATCAGGGTGTGGGCCTCATCGATAAAGAGGATGACAGGTCGCACGGCGTCCTTGACCTCCTGCATCACCCCCTTGAAACGCTTCTCGAACTCCCCCTTGACCGAGGCTCCGGCCTGCATGGCGCCAAGATCCAGGGTCATCAGCTCCACATCGCGCAATTTTTCCGGCACCTGGCTCGCGACGATGCGCAGCGCCAACCCTTCGATCAGCGCGCTTTTACCGACCCCCGCCTCCCCCACGACGATGGGGTTGTTTTTGCGGCGACGGGAGAGGATGTCGATCATCAGATCGATCTCGTGATCCCGGCAGAGCACCGGATCCAGGGTTCCCTGACGGGCCTGTTCGGTAACGTTGACGGTGAAGCGGGCTAGCAGGCTGGCATCGGCGGGCAGCGCGGCCTGAGTCGAAGTACCGTTGGCAGAAACGGTCACTTGGGTCTCGGCAGACTCTTTCACCCACTCGTCAAACTGCTGGCGCAGCAGCTCGCGATTGATGTTGGCAAGCAAACGGGTCACCGAGCCCGGCAGGTAACGCTGGGGAGTCATCAGCAGCACCAGCAGCATGACGCCGCTGCGCAGTTGGCCATGTTGCAGCTCGGCAGAGGCGAGCAGCCAGCTGTCTTGCAGCCACTCCACCAATAGCGGTGAGAAGGAGGGATGACCCTGACCATAACCGTTATCAGCCGCCGAGGGTTGCAGCAGGCTCTTTAACTCTTCAACCTCAACTTCGGCCCGTTTGAGGACCTGACGCACATCGCTGAGGGGGGTCTCCAGCATCTTGAGCAGCAGGTGCTCGATGCGGATCTCGGCACCCTGATGATTGACACAGAGGGCCGCGGCCTCCTCCAGCATGTGACGGCAGATGGGGTTGAGTCTTTCCACCAGTACCGGTAGCTCTATACGAATCAAGGCGTGCTCTCCTTAAGTATTTATTTTAATAATTCGCCCAGTTGACGCAGTACGTCCTGGGTCTGGTTATTGAGTTGGTGGTGATAGAGGCCAAAGATGATGGCCAGGATCAACGCGCCGCCCATAAACAGGGTGCGCAGGGAGACTTGTTTGCGCAGCTGGTAGCGAGATACCTGCTGACCGAGGTCGAGATGAAACACGCTGGGTGCCTCACCGCCACGTTCGAGGGACAACTGCTTGTGCAGTTGCTTGACGATCCGTTCAAACTCGTCACGGCCCTGGCTCATCACCTTGTAGCGCCCCTCAAAACCGAGGCAAAGGCAGAGATAGATGAACTCCAGAATGTCGCGATAGCGCACCGGATCTTCCTGCAGACGCGACAACAGCACGAATACCTTCTCGCCCCCCCAGGTCTCGTTGTGAAACCGGGCCAGCAGTGAGTGTTGGGACCATTCGCTCTGGCTGCCCCAGTCGCGCCCCATCACCGCCTCATCGATGAAAGTACAGAGGATGTAGCGAAACGAGAGGACGACGCCGTTCTCGTAACCCTGCGCCATCAACTCCTGCTCGATGGCCTGGATCTCGGTCACCACCCGCTGATAAAGCTCGGGCACCCGGTCGTAGCGCGACAACAGACGCACCCGCTGTACCAGCCCCAATAGCGGGGTCACCGCATCGATCATCGGGTTGATGCTCTGGCCACGCAGGCGGAACCAGTAGTCCGAATCCATGTCCAGCTGCTCGGCGTGATCGAACAGCAGGTCGCTCAGTTGCTCGTTGTTGATAATGTCCGTGGTCATCTCTGCTTGTTTCCTTGATGCGATCACTGGCTACGGATGGCCCAGAGCTGCATGTCGAGCTCGGGGAAATCGCCGGCGATGTGGAAGGCGAGCGTGTTGCTGACCGCCAGCATCTGCCAGGCAGGGCTCTGACGGTCGAGCTGGAAGTAGCTGTAACCGGCGTGATAGGGCAACTGGCGCGGCGCCACCGGCAGCGGCAACAGCGGGATACCGGGCAGCTGCAGGCTGATGAGTTCGCGGATCTTGTCGCTCGACGCCACCTTGGTCTGCTGCAGCAACTGTTTGCGCAGCTGCTCCTGCGGCATGCGGGCACGCACTGCCAGCACGAAGTCGGCGCTTTGCATCAACTCGCTCTCGTTGACCATGGCCACCATGACGCCGTACTGGTGCTTGCGCAGCTGGATGGAGACGGCACGTGGCGACAGCACGGTACTGAGCGCCTGACGCAGGGCCAACATCACCGGCTCGAAGCTCACCTGCTGATCGTCATGACGATAGGCGGGGAACTCGGGGGGCAGACGGGACTCGTCGGTAAAGGTCATCAACTCGCCACAAAGCTGCACCAGCGCCTCGTGCAACCGCTCGGGGTGCAGGGTGCCAAGACGCGCCAGATGGGAGAGCTGGGGCTGAGCCCGGTTGAGCAGTTGCAGCATCATGAACTCGGCCACATCGGCAACCCCCTGCTGTCCCGGCGCAGCGATGCGCAGGGAGAGGCTGCGAGCCCGCTCGGCCACGAGGCCAGCCGATTCGCCGAGGAAGCGCTTGAGGGTCGGGATGGCAGAGACACTGATACTGCAGGGCATGAAGTTGGGATCCAGCACCAGACCGCCATCCGGGCGCTTGTCCAGAATGCGGGCGATGGCGAGCGAGGCATAGGCGCTGCGATCTTCCCGCTCCAGCATCAGGCGCAGGCTGACCCGCCCCACTTCGAGGGAGACCACGTCGCCCCCTTCGCTGTGCAGATCCCGCACATCGTGGCGATGAGCCTGCAGCCGGGTTGCTACCTGACCGCCCTGATTGACCTCGTTGACCCCGCTCACCGAGAGCGGCAGCGCCAGATAGACCTTCTGGTTGGCCACCGAGGCATCGGTGATCTCCAGCGGGGTCGGCAGCACATCATCGTTCGGGATGTTGAAGACGGTGCCGTCCGGCAGGATACCGGTGGCCCCCACCAGCGCGATGCGGCCAAAGCCGAGGTAATCCTCGTTGATGGCAAGCGACTGCAACCCGTAGAAATAGTCGGACAGCGCGCTCAAACGCGCGTGCAGCGCGTAATCTGAATGTCTCTGTTGTTGCTGGAAGTGCTGGGGCTTGATAAAGAGCCCTTCACGCCAGATAACCCGATTTCGACTCGACATGATTATTCTTCTTCTTTTTGTAGTTCCACTTCATCCAGGCGCAGGTGCACCAGAATTTGATAGGCCGTTCCCTTGCTCTTGACCTTGATGACCTTGCGCCACTCGGCGCTGTCCGGATCGGCGTACCGTGCAATCACGCCGATGTAACGGGTCTTCTCGTCAAGCTTGACGGGGGGCAGGTATTTGAACTGGCCGGGCAGCAGGGTGTAGTCCTGATGATCCAGGTAGTTCTTGCCAAGGGCCTTCTCTACATCCGCCGTCACCTGGTCATAGTCAGTAGCGAGCAGCTTGGAATCTTCAGCCAGCAGCACCACCTGAAACTCGATGGGTGCCGCCTCCCCGCTCTCGTTGGGGTTGACATCAGGCTCTGCCAACAGGCTGAGCCCCAGGGTGGAGGGCTGGTCATCGTTGCTCCCCACCTGGATATCCGGGTTCATGGCCACATCGGCCATCTTGCCCATGGTGGTACAACCGGCCAGGGCCAGCAGACAGGCCCCAAACCACAGTGCGCGTATCATCAAATCAGTCCCTGTTGCTGACGCACGGCCTGGTCATACGCCTGGGCGTAGACCTGATGGAACAGCTTGTCGAACCCCTGCTGACGGGCGGAGGTGAGCTCGCGGTAGTAGTGCTGGTACATATTCCAGGCCCAGCCTTCATCGGCCACACCCGGGGTACCGGTACGACGGTAGTGTTCGAAACGACCGAGCAACGCCTCGGGCGAGAAGGCCTGCAGGATGCTGTCCAGCGCAGCGCCAATAGCCTGCTGGTTCGCCACGTGGTGAATGCGTACATTGCGCAGACTCTCGGCTACCGCAGCAGGCGCGGTCAGGTGCACCGGGCTCTTCTGCTCGGCAAACATCACCGCCAAGGTCTCGTCATAATCGAGACCAAGGCGCAGCGGGTTGTCTTCGATGGGGCGCAGGTGCTTGTCTGCCAGCGCAGCCTGATCGCTTTGCAGTTGCAGCAACCCCTCCACCATGGCACGCACTGTCTTGCCCATCTCTTCGAGCATGTCGTGGGCTTGCTGGGTGTCTTGCAGCTGCAACGGCTGGCCAAGACCACGCATCAGCGGAGTCAGGGCGACGTGATCAACGCCCTCCAGTGGCTGGAAGTCGGGGTGGTTCTCGATGGTGGGCATATCCAGAAATTCTTGGTTCATGGTGTTCTCGACGGCTGAAAATGGAGCGAGGGATACGGTGTCCATATCCGGTTGAAACTGCGGTTGAGCCTGCAGGCGAGCATCCACCAACGGACTCGGGGCCGCACGCTCCTGCTGCAATGCCAGCAGAGGGTCGACCGCCAGGGCCCGAGGATCATCCAGGGTCTGGGTGTGGTGGGGATCGCTGGCCAGCCACTCGTCAAGCTGTTCGGTTGGACGGTTGCCCAGCACCTGCTGCAGGCTCTGCTCGGGGGAAATGGCACCGAGATAGGCGCGCAGCCGGAACGGGCCGACCACCAGCTCGTCTCCCTGCTCCAGATGCACCTTGCGAGCCCGCCCGATGGGCGAGGTAGCACCATTGATGTAGGTCTGGCCGCTGAGATCGCACAGGCAGAAACGACCGTCATTGAGCTCGACCCGGGCATGGGCCGGCATCACCGCCCCCAACCTGTCTCGCAGTTGCCAGTCATCCTGTTCGGAGGAGCCCAGGGTGCCTCCCATCTCGTCGAAGCGATATTGCACCTGCTGGCTGCCGTCGAGCTGCTCGCTGTTAAGCACCACCAGAGATAGTTGCTGGTTAAAGTCGTCCACATTCACTCCTGCACGTATTCCTACACTGAATTTCTGTGCTTATTCCTGTACACAGATCGTCACGAACGGGTCACTCGGCGGTTGGCCGAGAAAGGTACTCCACCCCAGACGGGCACTCTGCTCCTCCCCCAATCTCAGCCCCTTGGCCTGCTCCTGACCGAAGCCAAGCCGCAGATCCCAGGCCAGCTGATCGCGCAAGATGAAGGAGACAAAGGTCACCAAGGCGTGGAAATGCTCCCCGTTCGGGAGAAATCCGAGAAACTGGCTAAAACTCAGATCATTGATTTTCAATAAAAACTTGCCGGCACAATCATTGACCTTGTCACCGATGACGAAGTCATGCCCCAGAGTGGCGCAAGCACCGCCCAGGCGGTTTTGCTGCTCCGGATGGATCGGCACATTGCGCCACTGCCAGGCGCTCACCTCTACATCCGCCAGATCGAAGCAGTGGGCCACCAGACCGGCGACCACCTCGGGCGAGCGGCTGGGGCTGGCCAGCATGCCCGCATAGGAGAGCATCTTGGCGCGGTTGACCGGCAGGCTCTGGCAGACGGCGTCGTTGCCAAGCCCCACCAGCGCAAACATCAGGCGGGAGAACCCATCCTCACCGTCGTCCTGAAAACGGACGTGGTAGCGATACTTGCGCCAGATCCGGTGCAGCAGGGTCAGCAGACGGTGGTGGAAGAAATCCAGAAACAGGCCGAGCTTCTGCTCACCCTGGGCGTACTCCCACGCCAATGAGTCGAGGTAATACCCCGGCATCGGCGACTGGCTGCCGTGCAGACCCAGAAAGGCCACTTCCAGCTCGTGGCGCCCCTTCTCGTCGCGGCCAATCTGCAGCACGTCACTGGTGGGAAACCCCAGCGATGCGGTCGCCTTGAAACGAATATTCTCGTCACTTGGCAGGTGATCGAGACCACGCTCCTGATCGGCGCCATCGAGCCGGTTGAGCAGCTCGACCAGCTGGAAGAAATTAAAACGGGGCGCCTCGTTGGCGGCGCTCACATCAGGGAGTGCTGACCGATCTGGACTGGCCACTGATAGCGCTCCTTGTTATCGAGATTGACCACCTCAAGCAGGTGGAAAGCGTTGACGCTGGCATAGAGCGAGAAGAAGTGGGCCAGCACGGTGCTGAAGAGATAGAGCTCCCCTTCGCTGCCAAAGGCGGACTGGCGGATGGAGAGCACCGACTTGAGCCCCCGCACCGGCATGCCGCGCACCAGCCTGTCCACCGGCTTGGTCTCGATCTCCTCGATCCCCGCCAGCCGCTTGCGCGACGCCTGCTCTGCTTGCTTGTCGTGCAAAGCGGGAAAGTCGTAGGTACGCAGCACCTGCACCAGGGCATCGCGGCGCAGCAGAGAGACATAGTTGAGCGACAGGTTGGAAATCAGGGTCCAGTGCAGGCTGCCATCCAGTGCCGGGCGCAGCGGCCGGGTCGGCCGGATCAGGTTGCGGAAGGTGGCAAACGACGGCGAGCTGCCGGTCGGCACGCAGATGCTGCCGACCTTGAGGCGGGCGGCGCGGGAGCGGTTGGTACAGGTAAGCGTCACCGAGATGGATTCATCGAGGTCGACCGTGGTGGTTTCATCGCCCCGCACAAACGAGAGGCTGTGCTCGAAACCATCACCACTCACCGACTCCCTGACCCGCACCCGGTAGTAGAGTGCCAGCCGCTGCTTGGCCCGCTCTATCTGGTGCTGAAAACTTTCGAATGGCTGATAGATGCGCGGCGTGCCCCGAGAGCGCCCCAGATTGCCCTCGACCCAACCTTCAACCTGATCCACCGAGAAAATTTCGAAACTGTCGGCATAGCGATAGCTCGCCTTGAGCGGGTATTCCGCCTGACGGCCGTTGAGATTGACCGGCTCGCTGTCGTGCTGGAACAGGTTGATGGCCGGCACGCAGTTGAGCATGAAGGAGTCGGGACGGATCTTGAGTTCCGCCGGCAAGGGCCGGTCGAAACAGAAATGAATTTTGAATTCACTCACCGGCAGCGGCTGTTTGGGCCACTCGCCACCGGAGAGTTCGAAGAAGAGGAAGCTCTCCGGAAAGCAGAAATACTCCTGCAGGATCCGGTAGCCGGAATAGACGTTGTTCGGATAGGGCAAGAGCGCATCGTCGCGCTCGAAGCCGACCGATTCGAGGGCCCTGGCCTCCTGACGAAAGCGCTTGCCGTCTATCTCCAGCTCGATATGGGAGAGCTGGTTGGCGAGCCAGAAGTAGAGTTCATAAGCGGTGTAGCTGTCGCCCCCCAGGAAAAAGCGCAGCTTGTCCAGCTGCAACTCACTGAGCAGCAAGGGGGCATGCAGCGCAATATCGAGCGAGATGGTTGAGAGATCGTTGCCACTTTGCGCCGTCACCTCGCGCATCTCGGCCGGATAGACCCAGGCATCGTGGCAGGTTTGAAAATGACAGGTCACATCGTCAATAGGCAGACTGTCGAGTTGGCAGCCCTGCTTCACCAGCGCGGGCTGGGCGATGGCCCCCGGAATAACCGAAAACTGCATGATAGTCATGCTGGGGACGGGACGCAGGTAGTTTGGCCAGAGCATATTGAGCAGACCGTGGGTCAGCTCGGGAAACTCGTCTTCAATTTTTGCGCGCAGGTTGCCCGTGAGAAACGCAAAGCCTTCCAGCAGGCGTTCCACATCCGGGTCGGTATTCTGCTCCGACAAAAAACGGGTGAGTTCGGGATAGCTATCGGCAAATTCGCGCCCTTGCAGGCGCAAAAATGCCAACTCATCCCTGAAGTAATGTTCCAGCGACATTGATCAGACCATGCGGTAGTGGCGGTGACTGTCCATATGGACGTTGAACGAGGTAACTTGCTCGATATGCTCCAGCCGCACGTGGGCCGTCACCTGAAACGACATCTCGAGCGGACTCGCCTGATAGTCGGGTGAACGGACATCCACATGCACAATCCGCGGTTCATAACGACGGATGCATTGCCGGATCGCTTCGCGGATCCGCCCCTTGATATCCGCACTGCCCTGAGTGGCGTCATTGAGATCGATGACGCCAAGCTCGGGAGCACTGCGGCAATTGCCGGGACGGGTGTTGAGGATCTGTTCGAGCTGCCGCTTGACAGAATCAACCAACTCCTCAACCTCCGAACGGGGAGAAGGACTCAGCCCCTCCCCCCGTATGCGATCGAACAGGCTGGCCGCATTTCCTCTATCCCAGGAAGAGAGATACGGCATCGGGCCTTATTCCTTGTCCAGTCGACCTACCAGAGAGAGCTCGAAGCTCGCCCCCATGTACTTGAAGTGCGGGCGCACTGACATGGCAACCTGATACCAGCCCGGCTCCCCTTC
Source organism: Aeromonas sp. 601027 (assembly GCF_049174455.1). Taxonomy (NCBI): domain Bacteria; kingdom Pseudomonadati; phylum Pseudomonadota; class Gammaproteobacteria; order Aeromonadales; family Aeromonadaceae; genus Aeromonas; species Aeromonas sp. 601027. The sequence goes on from NZ_JAAKTN010000003.1 coordinate 133,065, forward strand.
CACATCCAGCACCTTGATCTGGGCGGCGCGCAGCGGACGACGGCTGCGGACCTCTGCCGGCGGATTCTCCTGATCGGCCACAAACTGCCGGATCCAGCTGTTCAACTCCCGTTCCAGATCCTGACGCTCCTTCCAGGAGCCGATCTGCTCGCGCTGCAGCACTTTGATGTAGTGCGCCAGGCGGTTGATGATGAACATGTAGGGCAGCTGGGTGCCCAGCTTGTAGTTGGTTTCGGCCTCGCGTCCTTCCTTGGTGTTCGGGAACACCTTGGGCTTTTGCACCGAGTTGGCGGAGAAGAAGGCGGCGTTGTCGCTGTCTTTACGCATGGTCAGGGTGATGAAACCCTCTTCCGACAGCTCGTATTCACGACGGTCAGTGATCAGCACTTCGGTCGGGATCTTCGCCTGCAGCTGACCCATGGCTTCATAGACGTGTACCGGCAGATCGTGGATCGCACCACCGCTCTGCGGGCCTATGATGTTCGGGCACCAGCGGTACTTGGCGAAACTGTCAGTCAGGGAGGTGCCCATCAGATAGGCGGTGTTGCCCCACAGATAGTGATTGTGATCCGAGCTGATATCTTCCTGATAGTTGAAGCCCTTGATGGGGTTTTCGGTCGGGTCATACGGCAGACGGGCCAGGAAGCGCGGTGCGGTCAGTCCCAGATAACGGGCATCTTCCGATTCACGCAAGGCGCGCCACTTGGTGTAGGCCGGCCCTTCGAATACCGATTTCAGATCCTTGATGGAGGGCAGCTCGGTAAAGCTGTCTACACCAAAAAAGGTCGGTGCAACGGAAGAGATGAAGGGGGCATGAGCCATGGCGCCGACGGCGCTGACATACTGCATCAGCTTGATATCGGGTCCGCTGTGGGTGAAGGCGTAATCACCGATCACGGCCCCCACCGGCTGACCACCAAACTGACCATAACCGCTGGAGTAGACATGCTTGTAGAGACCGGACTGGGTGATTTCGGGTGAGAATTCGAAATCTTCCAGCAGCTCTTCCTTGGTGGCGTGCAGCACCTGGATCTTGATGTTCTCGCGAAAATCGGTGCGATCCACCAGCAACTTCAGGGAGCGCCAGGAGGACTCCATCTCCTGCAACGGCTTGGCATGGAGGATGACGTCCATCTGCTTGCCGAGCTTCTTGTCGAGCTCGACAATCATGCTGTCCACCAGTGCCTTGTTGACCGGACTGCTGGCAGTACCGCTATCCAGAATGTTGGCGATCAGGGCTGCGACCCCCTGCTTGGCGACGCTGTAACCCTCATCAACCGGCGTGATGCGCGCTTGTGCCATGATTTCGTCCAGCAAAGAGGACGAGGAGACGGCATTCGCCCCCGCTTGAACCTGTTCTTCGACCAAAGACATGTTTGTTCCTTCTCGTTCAGTCAATACAACCCGCCGATCACTCGACTGGCTTGATCAAATCCAGCTCTTTGAGCAGTTGCTCACGAGCCTCATCACTGGACAGCAGATCCTGCAAACGATTACGGAAGGCAGGGATATTGCCGAGCGGCCCCTTCAGGGCAACCAGCGCCTCACGCAGTTCCAGCAGCTTGCGCAGTTCGGGCACTTGCTGGGCCACATTGTCAGGAGTGAAGTCTTCCAGGGACTGGATTTTGATCGAAACCGGCAGCTCGTCCTGGCTGTTCTCTTCCAGACGATTTGGAACGGTGAAGTTCAGTTCCAATGCCGATTCTTTCATGACAGATGAGAAATTATTCTTGTCGATGGAGACAGTCTGACGCTCCTCGATGGGGGTATCTTCGGTGCGTCCTTTCATGTTGCCGACCACCATCATGGTCAGGGGAAGTTCTACTTCTCCCTGTTGACCACCAGTCGACGGTACATACTTGATATTTATACGCTCTTTGGGCGCGACAGTAGCGCCATCAATTCCTTTTCCCATGCTCTAGTACCCGATTTTGAGGTTTTATCAAGAAGGGCAGAGCTTATAGCCAATAGTACTGGCAACAACTGTAATAAATTACAGTTGAAGCAAGTCCGATATTAAAAAGGGATGATCCAGAGTAATAACTTTAATATTTGACGACATATCAATAAGCCGCCACAGCACGACCCGCACGGCACCAACCCTCTCAAGACCATATTTATTTCTTTTGAAACTGGTAAAGCACACGCGTTACTCCGCATCATCAAAAACAAAATAAAAAACAAATAAAATCAATGACATGGCGATTTTCAATAAAGATTTTCAGCGCCAGAAGCTTTAGTGGTGCCTTGTCAGGTACATTATCATTCTCGGCACATTCATATACGACAAATTCTGACATATATGAATCAAGGGTATGTGACCCTGGTAGATGGCATGGTCTTGAACAAAATTGTAACCGGAAATTACAGCCTCATAATCAGAATAATCTAACGTGAAACAAGAGGCCAAAAATGGCAGAGACAGATAAGTAAAAATTACGCTATTAACAAACAGTAATTAGCGTTACATCCCTTATTTAATATATCTGAGAGCAAGCCACAACACCGTCACCACAGATGACATCAGTCAATGTGAGCACTCCCTGCTAACGCTGGAGTCAAGCAGGATTGGCTGTGAAAATCAGCCCAAGCACCCTCGTCTGTTTTGACGATGCGCCCGGTGAGCAGAGGCAGAGGCAGAGGCAGAGGCAGAGGCAGAGGCAGAGGCAGAGGCAGAGGCAGAGGAATCTCACCATCATTGACCAAGCGCATGGTATGGCACCGGGAATAAATATAAGCCTTGACCAGAGAACCGATCCGTTCGCTCAAGCCACCAGAGCAGGGCTCCCTCACCGGGGAGATGGGACGTAATGAGAGGCACAACCAGATCCCGCTCTTTGCTACATAGAGAAGTGCACCTTACTCCACAAGAGGTGTCGTTCAGTGCGCCAAAAAGCGCGGGGGGCCTGATGGCCCCCCGCAAACACACCGGATGAGAAAATGCCTTACTTGGCGGCGCTATCCTTCACGCACTTCTGGACAAAGCTGTTCTTGGCCGCGCCAGCCAGCTTCTTGTCGGCCGCCGCCTTCTCGCACTTGGCCGCCGGATCCACTGCCGCGCCCGTCTTCACGCACTTCTGGATAAAGCTGTTCTTGGCCGCACCGGCCAGTTTCTTGTCGGCGGCCGCCTTCTCGCACTCGCCGGTCGCAGCGCCAGCAGCATCTTTCACACACTTGCCGACAAAGCTGGTCTTGGCGGCGCCGCTCAGCTTTTTGGCCGCGGCCTGCGCCTCGCACTGCAACTGGGCTGTGTCGTTGGCAAAGACCGGATTGGCCAGCAGCACGCTGCCACAGAGCAGGCCGAACAGGATGGTACGCTTCATGGGTGATCTCCTCTCTATCTGGTGATGTGTTTGCATGGTCATATTTGCATAACGATGTGTTGCACATGGCTGTGATTGCAACAGCTGATTGTTGCCGCAGATCCCCCGCCTCGCCAGCTTGGGGCACGGAGCACAGGGCAACCAGCGCCCGCACTATAGCGCCGATTGGCAGAGCGGGATTGCCCCCAACAACCCCCTCCTCAGCGGCAAGCCAACCACCCTCTTCCCCACCACGCCTACCAACCCCAATAAAATCAAGGGCCATGGGAATCCTGTCTCCGCCCACACCCTTTTATTGAGCCAGCGCAAAAAATCAGTCATTACTGACACTTACGTCAATTTTTGGCTAGCGTGACCAGATTCGATTGGCTTAACATAGCCATCCGGTGCCTATTCATCAGTGATGGGCTTCTGCCCTCGCTGGTTAATGGAGCATATTGGAAGCTGTAATCCACGGGCGGTAGCGTGCGTTTTGGTTACGTTACGCTCCTCCCAAAAAGGTGGGTGCCCAGATTTCCAATAAAAATTTCGCATTTGATTTTTTACTTTAAAAAATAAACACTCAGGAAAATATGCTAAATCAAGTCACCACATTTTATTCATCTGTTGATTGGGTAGCAGTTGCCACAGGTATTACTACATTTATCATAGCATTGATATTAAAAAGTCTCTTAGATTTTAAAATCGCTCACATAGCTGTTAAATATATGAGCTGGTTACCAGTTAGAAGTATTTTCAGAGAAAAGCCACCAGAGCTTTATGGCGAATGGGAAATTTTATGGGGTGATGGTGGAAGTCAAGACTTCTCATCTGAGATCGATAGACATGGTCATTCAGAATTAAAGCAACTCGGGAATTACATATATTTTGAGTTTTATTCAAAAAAAGTAAAGTACGCATTTTTTGGTCATATACGTTCAAGTTACATCATTGGTGAGTGGTTCGATATAAAAGATAAAAATGGTTATTTCGGTGTATATCAATTTGAAATAGTCAATAATAGATTATTAAAAGGTGTTTGGCTTGGCCACTCAAAAAAAAGTAGAGATATTAGAAATGATAAATTTGAATTTACCAAATTGAGTCCTTAAGAAAGCAATATCTCATTCTTCAACTTATTTTATTAAAAATAAAGGCACCAATTATTATCAGCCATGTAAAATAGGTACAAATTGCTTTTTATCCAACATGCATTTGTCAATTAACATTTATAATCAAGATAGACCGTAGTCGGTATGAATAGTTTATCTGAACAGTGAGTGTATCTACTTCGACAGAGCACACATGGTAATCATCACTTAAATTTGATGGCGTTCTTTTAAACTTAAATAATGGTTCCGATTCACACTTCAACTAACATGACCTTAATTATAAACCATGAAAAATATATTGCATTTGTCTGATATTCACATCAGTAATATTGTTACTAAAATGAATGAATCAAGAGCAAGCAGCATCATGACTTGCTTGATTGATGACTTAATCTCAAAAAACAGAGAAATTGATACTGTGTTCATCACGGGAGACTTAACAAATACCGCTGGAGAACATGAATTTGAACTTATAAAAACAAAAATAATATATCCTCTGATAGACAAATTAAAAATCACCAAAAGCGATATATTTGTCACTCCTGGTAATCATGACATCCAACGCCTAAATTGGAAAAGGGCTGATAAATTCGCTAAAAACGATGTATTTACAAATGATCATGCTAATAAAGTAAATGAACTATTTGATGAAAAAAACAATGACAATGATTTCAACTGGTTTATTAACTATAATAATTTTATTGATTGGCTGGATGATACAAAAAAAATAATTCATAAGACAAATTTGTTTCGAATCTATGAGCATAATAACATTGCTATTGCATGTTTAAATTCCGCATGGTTAGCAAATGGTGATGATAAAGGTAAGCTAGCAGTTACCAACTCCCAAATAAAACTCAGCTTATCCACTGTAAAAAAATATGAACAAAAAATCGTTTTAATGCATCATCCACTAGATTGGCTATATGATGATGATAGAGCAATAACATCAGAGTTTTTGCATACATCTAATATTCAGATGTTTTTATTTGGCCATATGCATGAGTTAAATGTTATCCAGGAAACTCATTTTAACAATAACAGCTTAATTAAGATTCAAGCAGGCAAATTTGATATTAGTAACAATGATGAATACTCTGGATATAGTGTCATATCACTCCACCAAAGAAACAATCTTAACAGTGGAGATATATTTTTTAGGCGGTATGACCATAGCAAACAATTTTTCACCGAATGGAACAAACGAGTAACTAATGGTAGGATGTCTTTCTCACTATCAGAAAAATGTATTTTTAATATTGATGCTTTTTCTGAAGCATCCTCATGGCTAATTGATAAATTTGAATACGATTTACTATGTAACACTGGATTGGAGCATGATAAAAGAAAGCGTCTTTCAGATATTTATATAGAACCTAAGTTAAAGCTTGAACCTGGTATCGCAATGGAGTCTGGCACTAACGATGATTCGAATATAACAACTAACCAACTGGTGAATAGCCCCTTATCGTACTGTATTTTTGGTGGTGAAAATACAGGAAAAACCACTCTAGCAAAAAAAATTGTAACGGAACTACTTAGTAAACAGAAATATAAGAATATTGACAATATAGTTTATTATCTAAACTGTGAAGAAATCAATGATTCCAAGATTAATGAAGTTAAATTAAAAAATAAATTATTCGCGTTTTATGAGCAATCCTCTTCAAAAGTAAATCACCTTAAAGAGTTTAATAAAAAAATACAAGATGACGTTTTCTCTGATTCATCGATAATAATATTGGACTCTCTTGATAGATGTGATGGTTCTGTTGTACAGTCCATCTTAAATATTGTCAGAGACAACTCTCATGTCCGGTTCATCCTTTTTGCAAAAAATAATATCAAAAAAATAATAGAAGGGATATTTAATGAAACAGATCTTAAAAGCAAATTCCATATCGTTAACTTTTCAGGCATTGGCCGCACCGATATTCGGCAACTAATTGAAAAGTGGATTCCAGAAACCACCAACAAATCTGTGATTACAAGGCAAGCATTTAATGCTGTAAATAAAGCGGGCATGCCAAACAACCATTTTATATACAGCATGATAATGTCAATTTATGAACGTAAATCACATTATAGAAAATCATACTTACACGAGGCGGATCTTCTAGAGAACTTCATCGAAATTTTATTACAAAAGCATTGTATGACCGAAGGAAATAGACCTCAATATAAAGATTTGCTCCTGTTCCTCGGTTTTACTGCAAAACATTTAGCATTTGAAAGATGCACTTGTATTAAACAAACTGAACTATATAAGCTTGTAATTCAATTCAATTCATTGATTGGTCAAGATTTCGATGTAGAAGGATATATATCACCAATAATTCAAAGTGGAATAATTGTAAAGATAGATAATAACTATTGTTTTTCACAAGTGTGCTTTTTCAATTATTGTTTTGCATACTATTTATCAAAACTAGATTCAGAATTTTATGCAACTGATGATGGAATTGATTATCTGTATTTTGATAAAGCATTAGAATATCTTTCCGCCATTAAAAAAAATGATATCAAGTTAATAAAATTCATAGGTGAAAGAACTCACTCTTATATACAAAAAACAGCACTTCAAGTTCAAATAAATCTAGATGAAATTGATGCTCTATCATTGCTCAGGTCATTAGTGGACAAGAATCCTGTTGAGCTAGTTACAGAAGAAAATATTGATGATGGTTACTCTCATCGCCATAAAACGGAAGAAGAATGTGAAGTAATGTTAGATGAAATAGCTCCTGTAAATGAAAATGGAGCAACTCTGACAACTTACGATGACAATATAACACCTAATATATTATTGCAACGTTCTTTATCTTTATATGCAAGAGCTTTCAGAGCTGCAGAGCATATAATGGATGCTAATGAAACAGAAAAAATAATGGAAGATATATTTTTGTGTTATAAGCACGATCTAACTATCGGATTATATCTATTTAAGACCAAATTTAAAGAGTTTTTAGAAAGAGCAATCTCAGATGTAATGAAAAATTCAAAGGATGCGAATGTACCCAAAGAAAAAATTGACACATTCATTAGATTTGCAGCCTCATTCTTCCCTATTTGGGTTATAGATTTAATGTCAAATGACTTTATCAATCAAAGACAGATTGTAAGAGTAAAAGAATTACGAAGCAAAGTCGACACAAACTTTGATAAAGTCATCATTACGTTCGCTATGTGCGAACTAGATGATATAAAAATATGCGATGAAATAAAATCTCTTGAATACAAAGAAAACCATGAAGTTGCTATGTTACTGATAAAGTATATAGAGATAATAAATTTTAACTTCTCTATTAAAGAACAAGAAAAAGAAACATTAACAGACTATGTGAAAAAAATTGTAGGAAAAAGAAAATCCATCGCGGCAGAATATACAAGTATTGCTGATTTTTCAAATGAGCTTTTATTGGAGCAGCAGAATTAAATTCATAACATTAGCTATTTAAAGTTTCCTTTATATATCAGAGTGGGAAGCAAGAAGAGGGCTAACAGATCACAGCAATGGCGGAGTTGCGATAAGACGTTCGCCAAATAGCTTACGCCCCCTATCTGGTTGGCCAAGAGCTGTACCCACATAAAAAAATCCCCCGCTCTTTGCAAAGAGGCGGGGGATTTTTTATTTCCTGTTCAACCCATTAGCCCAGCAAAAAAGCTCGCAGGGGGGCAAACTCCGCTGGCAAATTAACGGAGAGCAGCGGCAGCTCGGCGTGTTTGGCGAGCGGGCCGGGTAGCGGTACATCGAGATTGAGGATCTCGTCCACCGACTCCTTGAACTTGGCGGGATGGGCGGTGCACAGGAACACCCCCACTTCATCCCCAGCCAGCTGTTCCCCCAGCAGATCCCAGGCAATCGCGCCGTGGGGTTCGCACAGATAATCCAGCTGGTGCAGCCGTTTCAGGGCAGCGCGGGTCTGGGCATCGTCACGCATGCCAGAACCCAGGGTCTCCAGCGCCCAGCCCTTGCGACGGCAGAGCTCTTCTACCCGCGGCCAGTTGTTGGGGCGGCTCACATCCATGGCGTTCGACAGGGTGGCCACTGTCTGGTGCGGCTCCCACTGACCGGTTTTGAGGTAACGCGGCACGGTATCGTTGGCGTTGGTGGCGGCGATAAAGCGCTTCACCGGCAGCCCCAGTGCCTTGGCGATAAGGCCTGCAGTGAGGTTGCCAAAGTTGCCGGACGGCACGCTGATGACCGCCTTGGCGCGGTCAGCTTTGGGCAGCTGGGCTACCGCTTCGAAGTAGTAGCAAACCTGCGCCAGCAGACGGCTGATATTGATGGAGTTGGCGGAGTTGAGGCCAATGGCCTTTTTCAGCGCTTCGTCGTCAAAGGCCTGTTTTACCAGCGCCTGACAGGCATCGAAGTCGCCGTCGATGGCGATGGTGCGGATATTGCCGCCGAGGGTGCAGAAGAGCTTCTCCTGCAGCGGGCTGATCTTGCCCTTGGGATAGAGGATCACCACCTCGATCCCCTCCAGCCCGTAGAAGGCGTGGGCCACAGCGGCGCCGGTGTCGCCGGAGGTGGCGGTGAGGATAGTAATTTTGTCGTTGGTGCGAAACGCCGCGAGACACTGGGCCATAAAGCGGCCGCCGAAATCCTTGAACGCCAGGGTCGGGCCGTGGAACAGCTCAAGGGCATAGGTGCCATCTTTGAGTTTCACCAGCGGCGCCGGGAAGGTGAAGGCGGCGTTGACAAGCTCGCTCACCTTGGCGGCAGGCACTTCGTCCCCCAGCAGGTGGCTCAGGATGCGGGCAGAGCGTTCGGCCAGCGGCAGATCGAGCAGGGCATCCACATCGGCGAGCGGTTCGAGTTGTTCGGGGAAGAAGAGCCCCTGTTCGCGACCCAAGCCCTGACGCACCGCCTGCGCGAAGCTCACCTGTTCGCTGTTGTCCTTGATGTTGTAGAGATTCATAGCTCGCTTCCTGTTACCCGTGCCCCGGCCATGTCCAGTTTGCAGACCCGGGCAAATCCATCTTCGTTCTGCACGAAATGTGCTTCCATCCAATCCTTCATTCGCTCGGCCTGCGCCAGCTCCTTCATCACCACAAATACGGTGGGGCCGGAGCCGGAGATGCCGGTGGCGAGCGCCCCGTTCTGGGCCGCCTGCGCCCGCACCTCGGCAAAGCCTTCGATCAGCGCCGCGCGGTAGGGCTCGGCAATCACGTCTTTCAATACGCTCGCCGCCAGCGGCTCCTGCCCGGTGTAGCTGGCGTGGACAAAGGCAGCCAGGCGGCGGCCATAGGTCAGGCAATCCTGACGGCGATATTGGGCCGGCAGAATGGCGCGGGCGGCGGCGGTCGAGACCACAGTGCCCGGGTAGCAGACCACCCAGTACCACTGATCGAACACCGGAATACCCTGACTGATAACGCCATGCTCTTCCAGCACCAGCTGCATGCCGCCGAGATAACAGGGGGCGACGTTGTCGTAATGAACGGAGCCGGAGATCTTTCCTTCCATCTCCCCCATCAGCAGCAGCATGTCGTGCTCATCAAGCGGCGCGCCGTGAAAGGCGTTGAGCCCTTCAAGGGCCGCCACCACGCTACAGGCGCTGGACCCCAGACCCGAGCCCACCGGCAGGTTCTTCTCCAACACCATTTCGAGCGGCTTGAGTTTAAGGCCCCGCTTCTCCAGCGCCTCGCCATAGGCGACCCAGCAGTCGAACAGGATGTTCTTTTTCGGGTCAGCCGGCAACTTGTGGGCGTAGCGGCCCACGGAGGAGAGGGCAAACGGTACATCGGCTGCCTTGACCTGGACGCGATCCCCGAGCAGAGAGCCATCCACGGGGGCGAGCGCCGCCCCCAGTACATCGAATCCCACGCTCAGGTTGGCGCTGGAGGCGGGGGCATAGGCCACCACGCTGCTGCTCTGGTACATGTCTGAACTCATGCTTACAACTCCTGCTTCCAGTTCTGGGTGCGCAGCACGTCGGCAAAGACGCCCGCGGCGGTCACTTCGGTACCGGCGCCATAGCCGCGCAGCACCAGCGGGATCGGCTGGTAGTAGGTGGAGAAGAAGGCGAGCGCATTCTCCCCGTCTTTGACCTTGAACAGCGGCTCGTCGGCGCCGACCGCCTTGATGGCGACCTTGCACTTGCCACCCTCGATGGAGCCCACGTAGCGCAGCACCTTGCCCTGAGCTTGCGCGGCCGCAAACTGGTCGCGGAACCAGCCGTCAGCCTCCGGCAGGCGGGCCATAAAGGCTTCCACGTCGCCGCTCACATCAAAGCCCGGCGGCAGGGCCTGCTCAACCTCGACATCGGAGAGCTCCAGCGCCATGCCGGCCTCGCGAGCCAGGATCAGCAGCTTGCGCGCTACGTCCATGCCGTTGAGGTCGTCGCGCGGATCCGGCTCGGTAAAGCCGTTGCCACGGGCAATCTTGGTGGCGTCGGAGAAGGCCATCCCCTCGTCCAGCTTGCCGAAGATAAAGGAGAGCGAACCGGACAGCACGCCGTCGAAGGCACGCAGCTTGTCGCCGGCCTTGATCAGGTTCTGCAGGTTCTCGATGACCGGCAGGCCGGCGCCCACGTTGGTCTCGTACAGGAATTTGCGACGGGTCTGGCGGGCGGTGCGGCGCAGCGCCTTGTAGTAATCGAGCGAGCCAGTGTTGGCCTTCTTGTTCGGGGTAACCACGTGGAAACCGGCGGCGAGGAAATCGGCGTACTGGACGGCGATGGCCTCGCTGGAGGTGCAATCGACGATCACCGGGTTGATGAGATGACTCTCTTCCACCAGCTTCTTCACTGCCTCCAGGCTGAAGCTGTCACGGGCTTCCACCAGCTGTTCACGCCAGTTGGCGAGGTTCAGCCCATCCTTGTTGACCGCCATCTGGCGGCTGTTGGCGATGCCCACTACCCGCAGGCCAGTGCCCTGCTCGGCCAATACCGGCTGCTGGCGGGCAATCTGGTCCACCAGGGCCGCGCCGACACCGCCGACGCCGACCACGAACAAGTCGATGAACTGCTGGCTGCCGAAGAAGTTCTGGTGGCAGGCCTTGATGGCTTCGGCCACCTTGCGATCCCGCACCACCGCAGAGATGGAGCGCTCGCTCGAGCCCTGGGCGATGGCGACGATGTTGATGGAGGCTTGCGCCAGCGAGGTGAAGAAGCGGGCCGCCATCCCCTTGCTGGTGCGCATGCCGTCACCGATGAGGGAGATGATCGCCAGATCCTGCATGATCTCCAGCGGGTCCAGCAGCTGGTTCTTGAATTCGAGCTCGAACTCGCGCTCCAGCACCTTGCGGGTCTTGTCGCAGTCATAGCTGTGGATACAGAAGCTGACGCTGTACTCGGAAGATGACTGGGTGATGAGGACGATGCTGACCCCGGCGCGGGAGACGGCGGAGAAGATGCGGCCAGCCATACCGACCATGCCCTTCATGCCGGGGCCGGAGACGTTGAACATGCACATGCCGGAGAGATCCGAGATGGCCTTCACCTTGAGATCGTCATCCCCCTGCTCGACGCCAATCAGAGTGCCCGGCCCCTGCGGGTTGAAGCTGTTCTTGATGAGGCAGGGAATGTGGAACTGGGCTACCGGTGCGATGGTTTTCGGGTGCAGTACCTTGGCACCGAAGTAGGAGAGCTCCATCGCCTCCTTGTAGGAGAGGGTTTTCAGCAGATAGGCGTCCGGCACCAGGCGCGGGTCACAGTTGTAGCAGCCCTCGACATCGGTCCAGATCTCGCAGCACTCGGCATCGACACAGGCGGCCAAGACGGCGGCGCTGTAATCCGACCCGTTACGACCGAGCAGCACGGTCTCCCCCTTGTCGCTGCCACCGGTAAAGCCCGGCATCAGGTAAAGGCAGTCGCTACGCAGCCCCTTGGCGGCGAAGCGCAGGCGGGAGGCTTCGATGTCGACGTGAGCTTCAAGGTAGCCGCCGTCGGTCACCAGCAGCTGCTCCGGCACTATGATATCCAGCTCGAGGCCGCGCACCCGCAGCAGCTCGTGCATGAAGGCGATGGAGAGGTTCTCACCCCGGCTCAGGATGCGGGCCTGCACGTTGTCCGGGCAGAGCCCCAGCAGGCGGATGCCCTGCATCAGCCGCTCCACCTGATCCAGTTCGCTGGTGAGACGGGCCTGCAGCGCCTTGTCATCCAGCGCCGGGTAAGCTTCCTTCAAGCCGGCCAGCAGGCGGGAGAAGATGCCGTTGATCTCAAACAAGGTGCTGCTGGCATCCATGCCGCGGCTGGTCTGCTCCACCAGCGCCACCAGGTGGTTGGTCACCTTGGCCGGTGCCGACAGCACCAGGGCAACCTGGGATTGGCCGTGGGTATTCACCGCGATATCGGCGACCCGTAAAAAACGCTCTGCATCGGCCAGTGACGACCCGCCAAACTTCAACACTCTCATCGCTATCTCCCTGTATTCCCTGCAAATTGATCCGCTAATCGGTCTGAAAACTGTCTGAAAACAACCCAACAAAAAAGGCCCGTACTGGGTGGGTACGGGCCTTTTTCTGATTTCTGTGCTTGTTCGTCAGCGCATCAACCGGCCCCAGTGCCACCTGTGGTGGTACCGGTAATAATGGTGGTGGTGATGACGCTGGTGAATAACTGCATGACGAACACTCTTGAACGAAGCTGGCTTTTAGCAATACCGCGCCGGGCGCAGGGCTGTCAACCTAAACCTCTTTGCCAAGTTTGCGGGCAAGGTCTTTGCAGAGCAGATGGAGCATGTTCAAATCCCGCTGCGGCAGCATGGGCACTCGGTCCATCACCCATTGATGCAGTTTTTCATCCTGCGAAACACCGAGATCACCAAGAATTTCTGCTGTTTTGCTTTTCAGCACCCGAACCTGTCCGGCGTTATCAATATTTTCTGCTAGCACCTCGGGCTCATCGAGCAACTGGCTCAGCTCGTAGGCGTACAGCATGATCGCCTGGCCCAGGTTCAGGGACGGATAGCTCACCTTGAGCGGCAGGTAACTGATGAGATCGACCTGGGCCAGCTGCTCGTTGGAAAGCCCCGACTCCTCGCAGCCAAAGACGATGGCCACCTTGTTGAGGGAAGGCTTGCTGCGGATCTGCTCGCGGATCTCCCCCGGCGTGAGGTAGTGGTGGTAGCGACCGCGTTCACGGGCGGTGGTGGCGATCACCAGATCCATGTCCGCCAGCGCCTCGGGCAGGGTGTCGAACGCTTCGGCCTGGGTCAGGATCTCCTGCGCACCGTGGGCCACCCAGCTCGCCTCCTCCTCTTCGTGCACCCGGCTTGCCACCAGTCGCATGGCATCAAAGCCCATGGTTTTCATGGCGCGGGCGGCAGCGCCCACGTTGGCAGGGCGGGCGGGGGCCACCAGCACAAAATAGAGTTTCATTGGGTCTTCTCCTGGGCAGGGCCGAACGTGCAAACCACAGCGGAACGTCGGCAAAACAGGGGCGCAATCTACCGTTTTCACTCGAAAATTGCCACTTGAACAGACGTTTGAATGTTGCCATAGTGGCCTGGAATGTGGACAAATTGCAGCCAATCCCAGGCGCCATCGGCCCGACAGATCACAAGGAAGAGAGAGATGCAGCAGCCATTGGAACAGGCCGTCGCCGAGACGATTCTGCAACGCTTCGAGTCGTTTTACAGCCGGTTTCTCGAGATAACCCAGGGCAGCAAGAGCCGTTTTGAAAACAGCGACTGGCTGGGGGTGCAGCTGGCGGGGCGCGAGCGCATCCGCCTCTATGATCACCACGTGGGGGCGACGGCCGGCTCCATTCGCCAGATGATGGGAGAACACCACGCCACCCAGGAGCTGCTCAAGCGGGTCAAGGGGGCCTTCAGCGACCTGCTGCCCAAGTGCGAGAACTTCGAGGTGGCGGAATCCTTCTTCAACTCCGTCTACCGCCGCATCTTTCGTCATCGCAACATCCGCGACGAAAACCTCTACATCCACCCCTTCGTCAGCCGCGGTGACAAGCCCGATCTGAGCGCATTGCTGCGCATCTACCGCACCGATCTCGCCCACCTGCCGCAGACCCTGAGCCAGCTGCTCGGGGATTACAGCTTCACCCTCCCCTACGAGGACAAGCAGCGGGATATTGTCGACATCCACCGCCATCTTGCGGAGAACGGCCCGCAAATCCTCCATGACGAGCCCTTTGCCATCGAACTCTTGAAAGAGGTGTTCTACCGCAACAAGGGGGCCTATCTGGTGGGGCTGATCCGGGCCCGGGATCAGGTCTTCCCCTTTATCCTGCCCCTGCTCAGCACCGGCCACAGCATCTATGTGGACACGGTGATTTTCGAGCCGGATCTCGCCTCCATCGTCTTTGGCTTCGCCCGCGCCTACTTTATGGTCTATGCCCGCGAACCGGCGCTGTTTGTCGCCTTTCTGCGCCAAATCATGCCCCACAAGCCCGATTACGAGATCTACAACGCCATCGGCTGCCAGAAGCATGGCAAGACCGAGCTCTATCGCCACTACCGCCACCATCTGGCCCAGAGTCGGGATCAGTTCATCATCGCCCCCGGCATCAAGGGGATGGTGATGAGCGTGTTCACCCTCCCCTCCTACGATGTGGTGTTCAAGGTGATAAAAGACGAGTTCACCCCGCCCAAGGAGGTGAGCCACGAGCAGGTAAAGGCAAAATACCGGCTGGTTAAACAGCACGACCGGGTTGGCCGCATGGCCGATACCCAGGAGTTCACCAACTTCGAGTTTCCCCTCGATCGCATCTCGCCCGAGCTGCTTGCCGAGCTCAAGACGGTGGCACCGTCGGCGCTCACCATCAGCGACGACAAGCTGGTGATCAAGCACCTCTACACCGAGCGCAAGATGATCCCCCTCAACCTCTATCTGGACAAGGCGGACGAGCAGCAGACCCGGCTCGCGCTGGAGGAGTACGGCAACGCCATCAAGCAGCTGGCGGCGGCCAACATCTTCCCGGGGGACATGCTGTTCAAGAACTTCGGCGTCACCCGCCACGGCCGGGTGGTCTTCTACGACTACGACGAGATCTGCTACATGACGGAGTGCAACTTCCGCCAGATCCCGCCGCCTCGCTACCCCGAGGATGAGTGGAGCGCCGAGCCCTGGTACTCGGTGGCCCCCAACGACATCTTCCCCGAGGAGTTCGCCACCTTCCTGCTGCAAAAGCCACAGGTGCGCGAGATCATGTTGCAGTTGCACAAGGAGATGTTCGACGCCAACTACTGGAAGATGCTGCAGAGCAACATCAAGGTGGGGGTGTTCGAGGATGTCTATCCCTACCGGCGCAAGAAGCGCTTCAAGTACCAGCGCGGCGGCTGATCCCGCAGAGTCCGCGCACATCGCAGCAACGAAAACGGGGTGGCCAAAGCCACCCCGTTTTGCTATCCGCGTTGAGGCCTTAACTGCCGCGACGGCGGATCACCCCCTCCTGCATGGTGCTCGCCACCAGCATGCCATCACGGGTAAAGAACTGGCCGCGCACCAGACCGCGACCGCTGCTGGCGCTCGGGCTGTCTACCACGTAGAGCAGCCAGTCGTCGAAGCGGAAATCCCGGTGGAACCACATGGAGTGATCGATGGTGGCCACCTGCATATCCGGCTCCCAGTAGGACACCCCGTGGGGCTGCAGCGAGGTGAGCAGGAAGTTGAAGTCGGAGGCGTAGGCCAGCAGGTATTTGTGCACCCGCAGATCGTCCGGCATCTGGCCGTTGGCCTTGAACCAGACGTGACGCACCGGATCCTGCACCGTCGGCCGAATAGGGTCGACCAGCGTCACCGGGCGCATCTCGATGGGCTGCTCGCAGAGGATCTTGTCGCGCAGGGAGGCCGGGATCAGGTTCTCGTAGGGGCGCACCAGCTCCAGCTCGCTCTTGAGCTCCTCCGGCGGGGTGATGCCGGTGGGCATCTGCGCCTGATGCTCGAAACCGTCGGCCGGCACCTGAAACGAGGCGTTGAGATAGAAGATGGGCTTGCCGCCCTGAATCGCCTTGACCCGGCGGGTGGAGACGGTCTGGCCGTCACGGATATTCTCCACGTCATAGACGATGGGACGGGTCACATCCCCCGGACGCAGGAAGTAGGAGTGAAAACTGTGAACCTGACGGCCGGTCTCGACCGTCTGCTTGGCGGCTGACAAGGCCTGCCCCATTACCTGTCCGCCAAACACGGCCCGCAGACCGAGATCCTGGCTCTGGCCCCGAAACAGGCCCTCCTCGATTTTTTCCAGCGCCAACAACGCCAGCAGCTCATCAAGTACCTTGCTCATTGTTCACTCCTCTATCAGAGCCGCACAGGCTAACAAGCTCACCGGAGCAGAGCAACCGCAGCGGCGAGTCTGCGGGCAAACAGACGACAGAAATTCCCCTCAATTTCTCACCAACCCCCCTTTTACCAGCCAGGGGGGTTGATACAAAAAGGCCCGCACCATCTGGTGCGGGCCTTTGCTTGGCCGACTGAGCACTTGAACAGCGTTCAGTACGCAACAGGCTATCGGCTTACTTGCTGCCGGTGCCGGAGTTGCGGGTAGAGGCTTGCGGCTTGCGACGGGCGGTGGTGGCGCGAGCGCGCGGCTCTTTGCCCTGCATCTCTTTGTGACGCTGCACGGCGCGACGGATCTGGGCGGCCTGCTTGTGACGGCTGGTTTTGCCATCTTGCTGCAGATCGACCTTGGATTCGGTCTCCGGCGGCAGGTTGACCAGACCGCGCAGGTAGTTCACTTCCGGCAGTTTCAGCTCTTGCCAGCCGCCGCGCGGGATGCCGCGGTCCAGCTTGACGTCACCGTAGCGGATACGCATCAGGCGGCTCACCTGCACTTCCTGGGATTCCCACAGGCGGCGCACTTCACGGTTGCGACCTTCGGTCAGGGTGACGTTGAACCACTGGTTCAGACCTTCACCGCCAGCCGGTTTGATCTTGTTGAACTTGGCGGTGCCATCTTCCAGCTGCACGCCCTTGCGCAGACGCTGCAGCATGGCTTCGGTGATTTCGCCAAAGACACGTACCGCGTATTCCCGCTCCACTTCGTGGCTCGGGTGCATCAGGCGGTTGGCCAGCTCACCATCGGTAGTGAACAGCAACAGACCGGAGGTGTTGACGTCGAGGCGGCCGACCGCAATCCAGCGGGCACCTTCCATCTTGGGCAGACGATCAAACACGGTGGGACGACCTTCCGGATCGTGACGGGTACACATCTCCCCTTCCGGCTTGTGGTAAGCCAGTACGCGGCAGATCACTTCCTCTGCGGCACGGGTCTTGACCTGGTGACCATCCACCCGGATCACGGCGTTCACTTCGACGCGATCCCCCAGTGTGGCGACCTTGCCATCCACACTGACCCGACCTGCGGTGATCAGGGCCTCCATCTCACGACGGGAGCCGTGACCCGCGCGGGCCAACACTTTTTGCAGTTTTTCACTCATCGGGGTTACCTGATTGTTGATCGCTGCCCACAGGTAATAGGGGCAACGGGGTTAACTGTAACAAACGCCGGTTAGAGCACTCGCCACAGTTGAAAAATGTATATCTCGGTGACATCGGCACGCTTGGGCGCCATTCACCGGGCATCGCTCTCCCCGTCCACCGCAGAGGGCAACAGGGGTTGCAGCTCCGGATCCAGCTCGGGGAGCTGCTCCAGACTCTGCAGATTAAAGTAATCCAGAAACTCTCTGGTAGTGGCGAGCAACTCGGGGCGACCGGCCACCTCTTTGTGGCCGATGCTGCGCACCCAGCCACGCTCTTTCAGGGTATTCACTATCTGGCTCGACACCGCCACCCCGCGGATCGCTTCTATCTCGGCCCGGGTGATGGGTTGGCGATAGGCGATCAGGGTCAGCGTCTCCATCACGGCGCGGGAATAACGCGGAGCCCGCTCGCTCCAGAGCCGCGAGAGCTCCTCGGCATACTCCTGACGCGCCTGAAAGCGCCACCCGGAGGCGACCTCTTTGAGCTCGACGCCCCGCGAGCTGTAATCTTGCCTGATCTCGGCCAACAGCAGCTGAACATAGCGACTGGTCACCGGATAATCGGCCAGCACGCTGCTTTTCAGCTCGCTGACATTGAGCGGACGACCGGCCACGAACAGCGCCGCTTCGATCAAGGTCTTGAGTCGTTCAGTGGGCAGCGCCACGGTTGCCCTCCTCGCTCTGCTCGGCCAATGCAAAATGGATAGGACCGAGTGGTTCTGCCTGCAGGATCCAGATCAGTTGCTCCTTGCACAGCTCCAGCAGGGCCAGAAACGTCACCAGTACACCCATGCGCCCCTCTTCGGCACGCAGCACCTGCTCAAGCCGCAGGGTCTGCCCCAGGGTGAGCATGGCAAGGATCTCCGCCATGCGCACCCGGGTCGGGATCTGTTCGCGGCGGATCTGGTGATGTTCGAAATGAGTCGCGCGTTTTACCACACTTTGCATGTAAAGGGCGAGCTCAACCAGCGAAACATCGGGCGCCAGTGGCTTGAGGGCGCCAAAATCGGGGGGCAAGGCAGCGGCGATATAAATCTCCCGCTCCACCCGTGGCAGCTCATTGACCCTCTCCGCCCCTACCTTGTAGCGCTCGTACTCCTGCAGGCGGCGAATAAGCGTCACCCGCGGGTCTTCTCCCTCCTCTTCATCCTCCAGCTCCGGCGCCTTGGGCAGCAGCAGGCGGGATTTGATCTCCGCCAGCCAGGCCGCCATCAGCAGATATTCAGCCGCCAGCTCAAGGTTGAGCCCCTGCATCAGCTCCACGTACTCCATGTACTGGGCGGTGATCTGCAGGATCGGCAGGTTGAGAATATCGAGCTGCTGGCGCCGGATAAGGTAGAGCAGCAGATCGAGCGGCCCCTCGAAGGTATCGAGGAACACCTCCAGCGCATCGGGCGGGATGAACAGGTCCTGAGGCAGCTCGTGATAGGGCTGCCCCAGGACTTTCGCGATGGGTAGCGCGGCGCCAGTCCCCATCTCGGCGGAAGGGACTGTCACCGGTTCAGCGACATCACTCAAACGGAGTCGGGTCTCCGGCGCCGCGACGACGCAATACCGGCTCGTCGTCAGAGAAATCGACCACAGTGGTGGGCTGCTCACCCAGATAGCCGCCGTTGACCACCAGATCGATCTGCTTGCCCAGCTTGTCGAAGATCTCTTCCGGGTCGAACTCGGCCATCTCGGAGTCCGGCAGGATCAATGTGGTGGAGAGCAGCGGCTCGCCGAGTGCTTCCAAGAGCGCCTGAGCAATCTTGTTGTCCGGCACCCGGATGCCAATGCTCTTCTTCTTCTCGTTCATCAGGCGGCGCGGCACCTCTTTGGTCGCCTTGAAGATGAAGGTGTAGGCGCCCGGGGTGTTGTTCTTGATCAGGCGAAACGCGCTGTTGTCGACCTTGGCGTAGGTGGAGATCTCGGAGAGATCGCGACACACCAGAGTGAAGTCGTGGTTAGCGTCGAGACGACGGATGCGGCAGATGCGCTCCAGCGCGCCCTTGTCACCCATCTGGCAACCCAGCGCATAACCGGAGTCGGTCGGATAGACGATCACACCGCCGTTCTGGATGATCTGTACCGCCTGACCGATCAGACGGGCCTGGGGGTTTTCCGGATGTACGTAAAAATGCTGACTCATAGCTTGTTCTCGCAATGGGGGCAGCAATACCTGCCCGCTCGTATGGTCACGGGTCAAAGACCCATGACACTACCTTAACCTGTTTGAACCTGTTTGTGGCCGCTTCGCTGACGCCGTTACCGGCTTGCCAGCAGCTCGGCTTGTTGCTCGGTGGTGAGCCCAAAGTGATTTGGATAGGCCAACCAGATGGGCATCCCCTCTTTGGGCAGCCAGAGGTGGCGGCCCAACTCGGTCCAGTTGGAGGGGAAGTGAAAATCCGATCCCACCGAGATATAGAGGTCGTGATCCTTGGCCCACTGGCCCAGATTGGCCCGCTCCTGCGGACTCTGCTGGGGCAATGAGACCTCCATGGCATCGCCACCGGCCGCCTTGAAGGCCACCAGCAGCCGCTTGATCCACTTGGCGGTGAGATCGTAACGGCTGGGGTGGGCCAGCACCGCCAGCCCGCCAGCGGCGTGAATGGCAGCGATGGCTTCGCTCATCTCGGGCCACTCGGCCGGGGCATACCCTTTATTGCCACGGCTCAGGTACTTTTTGAATACCTTCTGCATGTTGTCGGCCACCCCACACGCCACCAGCACCCTGGCAAAGTGGGCGCGGGTCACGGCAGCATCACCGGCGAGCGCCTTGGCCTCTTCATAGGTGCCGGGGATGAGGCACTTCTCCAGACGACGCCCGATTTCCAGCGCGCGCGCCTCACGGCGGGCCAACTGACCGGCCAGAAAGTCGGTCAGCTGCGGATTGTTTTCATCCACCCCCAGCGCCACGATATGAATTTCGTGATGCTCCCAGCCGGTGGAGATCTCGACCCCGCTCACCAATCGCAGCGGCAGTTGCTCGGCTTCGATGGTGCGGCGCACCTCATCAAGCCCAGCGAGGGTATCGTGGTCAGTAACTGCTAACACCTCGACCTGTTTTTCGGCAGCGCGACGCACCAGTTCGGCGGGGCTCAGCACCCCGTCGGAGGCAGTGGTATGGCAGTGAAGATCGAATCTCATCAGGTTATTCCGCTCTCGTGGTCAGGTCACCATTCATGGCAAATCGGTGAAAGAAGGCTAAAAAGCGACTTGACTTGGCCGCGGCTTTATCGTCTTCTGTAGGCACTTCATTGCAAACATCTTTTTACAGGACTTTATCATGCAAACGACTTCCATCCTGACCATCTGGTGGTGGCACACTCCCTGACATGCGGGCGTGTGGTCGTTGCTGTACCTGTAATCTGACAGCAAATTAAGAACCCAAAGAAAAAGCCCGCTGACCCCAGCGGGCTTTTTTATTATCCGGCAAATGGACCTGTGATGAAACCGAGAATTCAGACAAGCAAGCTGACCTGGCGATGGCGCCCCTGAGCCAGCCACCCCAGACCAATTAAATTTCTAAGGAATTCAACGTCATGAACATCGGTAACACGCATCACACGCAAGGGAACGCACTATGACAGCCACACATCGCCTTCCTCTGGGTGAATTCGATACCCTCAAACTCAACGCCCCCTATGTGGCCGATCCGCTGGCGCTCTATACCCGCCTCTGTCAGGGCCGCCCCAACAACCTGCTGCTGGAATCGGTGGAGATCGACTCCAAGGCGGGTAAACAGAGCCTGCTGCTGGTCGATGCCTGCCTGCGCATCGAGTGCCGTGGTCGCACCGTGCGGGTGCGCAGCCTGAACGACAACGGCGCTCAGTTGCAGAGCCTGCTGGCCGAGCGGCTGCCTGCGGTGGTTGCCCGCTCGCTGGTCGATGGCGAGCTGCAACTCGACTTCCCTGCCTCCGATCGGGAGCAAGACGAAGATTCCCGCCTCAAGGGGTGCAGCGTGCTGGACGTGCTGCGCACCCTGCAGCGGGAGCTTGATTGCCAGCTCGGCAAAGAAGCGCTCTTTATGGCGGGCAGCTTCGCCTACGACCTCATCGCCTCTTTTGAAGATCTGCCCGAAGTGCCACAGGGGAGCAATGACTGCCCCGACTACTGCTTCTACGTGGCCGAGACCCTGATCACCATCGACCATATCGAACGCACCACTCAACTGCTGGCCTGCATCTTTGGCGGCGACAGCGACGAAAGCCAGGTGGAAGACAGATACACCCGCCTGACCGAACGGCTCACCGACTTCAAACAGATTTGCCAGCAACCCCTCTGCGCCGAGCTGACCACCCAGCCCCTGACCGGTGGCATGAGCGTGGACAAGAGCGACAAGCAGTTCTGCGCCGAGGTAGAGAAGCTCAAGGGCTTTATCCGCCGTGGCGACATCTTTCAGGTGGTGCCGTCCCGCTGCTTCTCCCTGCCCTGCCCGAGCCCCCTGGCCGCCTATCGCCGCCTCAAACAGACCAATCCCAGCCCCTACATGTTCTACGTGCAGGATGAGGGCTTCACCCTCTTTGGCGCCTCGCCGGAGAGCGCGGTGAAATTCTGCGCCGCCAGCCGCGATGTGGAAATGTACCCCATCGCCGGTACCCGCCGCCGTGGCTTCAACCCGGATGGCAGCATCAACCGGGATCTCGACGGCCGCATCGAGCTGGAGTTGCGTCAGGACGAGAAAGAGGTGGCCGAGCACCTGATGCTGGTGGATCTGGGCCGCAACGACATAGCCCGCATCTCGGAGCCCGGCACCCGCTACGTCAAGGAGCTGCTGAAAGTGGATCGCTACAGCCACGTGATGCACCTGGTCTCCAAGGTGGTCGGCACACTGCGCTCCGATCTTGACGCCCTGCACGCCTATCAGGCCTGCATGAACATGGGCACCCTCACCGGCGCACCGAAGATCCGCGCCAGCGAGCTTATTCGCATGGTGGAAGGCAAGCGCCGCGGCAGCTACGGCGGCGCCGTCGGCTACATCAACGGCGCTGGCGAGATGGATACCTGCATCGTCATTCGCTCGGCTTTCGTGAAAGATGGCGTGGCCCATGTGCAGGCCGGTGCCGGGGTGGTCTATGACTCCAAGCCGCAAGCAGAAGCGGACGAAACCCGCGCCAAGGCGGCCGCCGTGCTGGCCGCCATCGCTGCCAGCCATGGCACCTCCCTGCAAGCTCTGAGTGCCCAGCAGGAGCAACATAAGGACGTGAGCCATGACTAATATCTTCCTGCTCGATAACTTCGATTCATTTACCTACAACCTCGTTGACCAGTTCCGATCCCTCGGCTATCCGGTGCGGATCTACCGCAACAGCCTGCCGGCCAGCCGCATCATGAGCGAAATCGCCGCCTGTGAAGGGGACGCCGTACTGGTGCTCTCGCCGGGCCCGGGCGCCCCCCACGAAGCGGGTTGTCTCATAGACCTCATCAAGCTGGCCCGTGGTCAGGTACCCATCCTCGGTATCTGCCTCGGTCATCAGGCCCTGTGCGAAGCCTACGGCGGCACCGTCGGTGCGGCGGGCGAAATCGTCCACGGCAAGCGTTCGCTGATTGAGCACAACGGCCACGGCGCCTTCGCCGGTCTGCCGAGCCCGCTGCCGGTGGCCCGTTACCACTCGCTGGTCGCCACCTATGTACCGGAAGAGCTGACGGTGATTGCCCACTATCAGGGGATGCCCATGGCCATCGAGCAGCAGGATGAGCGGGTACTGGGTTTCCAGTTCCACCCGGAATCCATCATGACCTCGGAAGGGGCCCGTCTGCTGACTCAGGCGCTCGCCCATATCACTCGTCCAGAAAGCATTTTTTCGACACGCGGCGCGCGGTAAGGAGACCAACATGCATCATCATCTCAACACCCTCTATCAGGGTCAGTCTCTGAGCCGTGAAAGTACCCGCGACGCCTTCGGCCAAGTGGTACGTGGCGAAGTGGACCCCATAGTTCTCGCCAGTCTCCTGACCGCTCTCAAGATCAAGGGGGAGACCCCGGAGGAGATCGCCGGTGCCGCCGAGGCCCTCTTGGCCGAAGCGCGCGACTTCCCGCGTCCGGATTATGAGTTCTGCGACATCGTCGGTACCGGTGGCGATGGCCTCAACACCATCAACGTCTCCACCACCTCGGCGCTGGTCGCCGCCGCCTGCGGCCTGAAAGTGGCCAAGCACGGCAACCGCTCGGTCTCGAGCAAGTCGGGTTCGAGCGATCTGCTCGACAAGATGGGCATCAAGCTCGACATGAGCCCGGCGCAGGCGCGCCGCTGTCTGGACGAGCTCGGCATCTGCTTCCTGTTCGCCCCCCAGTACCACGCCGGGGTGCGCCACGCCATGCCGGTGCGTCAGGCCCTCAAGACCCGCACCCTGTTCAACGTGCTGGGGCCGCTCATCAACCCCGCTCGCCCCACCTATCAGCTGATGGGAGTCTATGCCCCCGAACTGGTGCGCCCCATCGCCGAAACCCTGCTGGCACTGGGGCTGAAAACCGGTATGGTGGTGCACGGCGCCGGGCTGGATGAAATCGCCATCCACGGCCCGACCCAGGTGGCCCAGATCCGTGACGGCGAGATCCGCGAGTTTCTGCTCACCCCGGCTGATTTTGGCCTCGAGACCTATCCGGTCAGCGCCATTCAGGGTGGTGAGCCTGAAGAGAACTGCGCCATCACCGCCGCCATTCTGGAAGGGCGTGGCACTCCGGCCCACAACGCCGCCATCGCCGCCAATGTGGCGCCACTGCTGCTGATGGCGGGCAAGGCGACCGATCTCAAGAGCGCGGCGGCCGAGGTGCTGGCGGTGCTGGCGAGCGGCAAGGCTGCGGATCTGGCCGCTCGGCTCGCCACTTTAAGCCATAAGGAAGCGGGCAATCAGGAGGCATGATGTCAGCCACCATGTCGCACAGCAGTCATTCAGAACGCCCACAGGGCAAGAGCCAGTTTCGCAAGGATAACGAGATGTCAGACCTTATTGCCCCCCATGCATTTCTGAACATGGCCTCCATCAGCCAGACCATTCTCGGCAAGATCGTGGCGGCCAAACAGGAGTGGGTTGCCGCCCGCAAGCTGGCCCAACCGCTGGAGAGCTTCCAGAGCGCGCTGACCCCGAGCGATCGGGATTTCGTCGGGGCGCTCAAGGCGGGCTCCACCCGCTTTATTCTGGAGTGCAAGAAGGCCTCCCCCTCCAAGGGCTTGATCCGCGACGATTTCAGCCCGGAGGCCATCGCCGACATCTATGGCAAATACGCCACCGCCATCTCGGTGCTGACGGACGAGAAGTTCTTTCAGGGGGATTTCGCCTTTTTGCCGCGGGTGCGCAGCCGCGTATCGCAGCCGGTGCTCTGCAAGGATTTCATGATTGACCCCTATCAGGTCTATCTGGCCCGCCACTATCAGGCGGACGCCATCCTGCTGATGCTCTCGGTGCTCACCGACGAGGGGTATCGTGCCCTGTTCGCGGTTGCCAAAGAACTGGGGCTGGGCGTACTCACCGAGGTGAGCAACGAGGAGGAGCTGACCCGCGCCATCGCGCTGGGGGCGCCGGTGATTGGCATCAACAACCGGGATCTGCGCGACTTGAGCGTCGATCTCAACCGCACCAAACAACTGGCCAAAGATATTCCGAGCGATCGGGTAGTGATCAGCGAGTCCGGCATCAACCATCGCGCCCAGGTAGCGGATCTGCGCCACTACGCCAAGGGCTTTCTGGTGGGCTCGTCATTGATGGCCGAGCCGGATCTGGAAGCCGCAGTGCGCAAGCTGGTACTGGGCCAAAACAAGGTGTGCGGCCTCACCCGCGCCGAGGATGCCGCCGCTGCCCATCAGGCGGGCGCGGTGTTTGGCGGTCTTATCTTTGTGGCGAAAAGCCCGCGTTATGTGGACATCCCCGCCGCCCGCGCCGTAATGGCGGGCGCACCGCTCTCCTATGTCGGGGTATTTCGCAACGCCCAGCCCGCCACCATTGCCAAGACGGTGGATGCGCTGGGGCTCGCCGCGGTGCAACTGCATGGGGATGAGGATGCTGCCTATATCGAGGAACTGCGGCCGCTGCTGCCCGCTGGCTGCCAGATCTGGAAAGCAATCGGAGTCACAAGCGGCGAGCCGCTGCCCGCCCTCGACTACCCGGCGGATCGGCTGCTGCTGGATACCAAAGTCGGCAGCCAGAGCGGCGGTACCGGTCAGGCGTTCGACTGGGCCCTGCTGGCCACGCTCGATAAAGCCAAGCTGATGCTGGCGGGCGGCCTTAATCCCGACAACGCCCTGCAGGCGGCGCAAGTGGGCTGCCTCGGACTTGATTTCAACTCCGGGGTGGAGAGTGCCCCGGGCCAGAAGGATGCGCACAAGATTGCAGCCGCCTTCGGCGCACTGCGCAACCTGTAACGCAACCCTTTTTGATATTTCGATTTAGCTAATACAAGGAAGAAGCCATGACCCTGCTCAACCCGTTTTTCGGTGAATTTGGTGGCATGTATGTGCCCCAAATCCTTATCCCGGCCCTGCTCCAGCTGGAAAAAGCCTTTGTCGATGCCAAGGATGATCCGGCCTTTATCGCCGAGTTTCAGTCCCTGCTGACCGAGTATGCTGGTCGCCCGACCCCGCTCACCCTGACCCGCAATCTGACCAAGGGCACCAAGACCCGCCTCTATCTGAAGCGTGAAGATCTGCTGCATGGCGGCGCCCACAAGACCAACCAGGTGCTGGGTCAGGCGCTGCTGGCCAAACGGATGGGCAAGAGCGAGATCATCGCCGAGACCGGCGCCGGTCAGCACGGCGTGGCCACTGCGCTGGCTTGCGCACTGCTCGGCCTCAAGTGCCGGGTCTATATGGGCGCCAAGGATTGCGAACGCCAGAAACCGAACGTATTTCGCATGAAGCTGATGGGCGCCACCGTCATTCCGGTGCACTCCGGCTCCAGCACCCTGAAAGATGCCTGCAACGAGGCGCTGCGCGACTGGGCCGCCAACTACGAGTCGGCCCACTACCTGCTCGGCACCGCCGCCGGCCCGCACCCCTTCCCCACTATCGTGCGGGAGTTCCAGAAGATGATCGGCGAAGAGGCCAAGGCCCAGTGCTTCGAGAAGGAGGAGCGGCTGCCCGACGCGGTGATCGCCTGCGTCGGCGGCGGGTCGAACGCCATCGGCATGTTTGCCGACTTTATCGATGAGCCGTCGGTGCGCCTCATCGGCGTCGAGCCGGGTGGTCACGGCATCGAGAGCGGCGAGCACGGTGCGCCGCTCGGTCACGGCAGCAAGGGGGTCTTCTTTGGCATGCACTCCTACCTGATGCAGGACACTCAGGGCCAAATTCAGGAGTCCTACTCCGTCTCGGCGGGGCTCGATTTCCCCTCCGTCGGCCCGCAGCACGCCCATCTGGCCGCCATCGGCCGCGCCGAGTACCCCTCGGTGACCGACAAGGAGGCGCTGGACGCCTTCCAGGAGCTGGCCAAATCCGAAGGCATCATACCGGCGCTGGAGTCCTCCCACGCGCTGGCCCATGCCCTCAAGATGGCCCGCAGTGAACCGGAAAAAGAGCAAGTGCTCATCATCAACCTCTCCGGCCGTGGCGACAAAGATATCTTCACCGTCGCTGACATCTTTGAAAAAGAAGGAACCTTGTCATGAACCGTTACGCACAACTCTTCTCCCGTCTGGACGCGGCCAATCAGGGCGCCTTTGTGCCGTTCGTGATGCTGGGTGACCCCACTCCTGAACTCTCCTTGGCCATCGTCGATGCGCTGGTCGCAGGGGGCGCCGATGCCCTTGAGCTCGGCATTCCCTTCTCCGATCCGGTAGCGGACGGCCCCACCATTCAGGGCGCCGCCCTGCGCGCCTTTGCCAGCCACACCACCCCGGACGACTGCTTCGAGCTGCTTGGCCGCATCCGCGCCAAGTACCCGCAGCTGCCGATTGGCCTCCTGGTCTACGCCAACCTGGTCTATGTGCGCAAAATCGATGGCTTCTACGAGAAGTGCCAGCAGGCGGGCGTGGATTCGGTGCTGGTTGCCGACGTGCCGGTGCAGATGTGCGCCCCCTACAAGGCGGCCGCTGACAAGTTCGGCATCGACAGCATCTTTATCGCCCCGCCCAATGGCGACGCCGAGACCCTGAAACAGGTGGCGGAGCTTGGCAATGGTTACACCTATCTGGTGAGCCGCGCTGGCGTCACCGGTGCCGAGACCAAGGCCGGCATGCCGGTGGAAGGTCTCATCAATACCCTGCGCGAGTTCAACGCCCCCCCCGCCCTGCTCGGCTTTGGCATCAGCGAACCGGCTCAGGTGCGTGAAGCCATCGCCGCTGGCGCCGCCGGTGCCATCTCCGGCTCCGCCGTGGTGAAGATCATCGAGACCCACCACCAAAACCCGGAGCATATGCTCACTCGTCTGAAAGAGTTTGTGGAAGGGATGAAGGCCGCGACCAATCGCTAAGGGGCAGCATTGGTCAAAGGCCGGTGGTCGTGAGTGGCCCGCTTATGTATCGATATCACGCATAGCGGCAATCACTGCATCGTTGCATCAAAGGGAGCCTGACCGGCTCCCTTTCTCTTTGTCGCTTGCACCCGCTTGCGGCTCCCGACCTGTTGCCCCCTCTCCCTCCGGGAGAGGGCTGGGGTGAGGGGAATTGTGCATTCCCAACCAAATGAGTTGCTCACATAGCGCACGCCTTAATAACTAATTTATTGATCCAACACAGATTCCCGCCAAAGCCCCCTTCTCAGCTATCAGCATCGCCCTTAAGATAGCCAAACGACAATCAACCTCTCGGAAGAACGCCATGACAGCGATTGTTGCAATCTCGCAGGTTAACAGCAGCGGACTGGGAGCTGGAACTCAGGGGCGGTAGCGTGGTTTTTTTGTAGGTTGGCGCAGAGCGTAGCGAAGCCCAACAGGCGAGCATTATTGCGCCAACCAGATCGGGATAAACAAGGATGTGGCAAAACCGTACAAAAGCTTTTCAGATATATTCGCGGTAAACGTTGGGCTTCACTTCGTTCAGCACCAACCTACGATTTATAGCCCAACATACAAGATTCGCTTTTGGCCGCCCTTTAACCAAACATTAGCCACAAGCAAGAGAGAACGAAATGCAACAATTCTTAGAAAGTAACTGGCTGTCAATTCTGTCTATCCTTATAGGTATCGTCGTAGCATATATATTTTACCGACTACAGAAAAAAGATACTGCATCTGCATCTGCTGAACGTAAGAAGCACGCTACATATGAGCTATTGGATGTTGTTGAAAGTTATATAATTAATAAGCAGCGACTATCGGAACATGTGATTGAAAATTTGATACATGCGTCTGAACGTGATCACTCAGTTGCATTACGACCAACATGCACTGCAATTTCACTTCTTCAAGATGTAGCCCTGCGTTTACAACGAAGCAGACATTTGGATATACCGCAAAAGTCGGAATATTCCGAAAAAATTGAAGAGCTAATACGTGAGACACGCGAGCATCGAGAGCCTACTCGTCTCAATGAATTGAACACAGAACCAGATGAAATCATTACCGCTCTTGAAGCAATGTTGATACCTGAGCGGAGAGAAGATGCGAGAAAAATTCTTGATTCACTAGCAAGCATTGTTGAAAGAAAAAGCGAGATCTCATTGAAGAATGAAAAGAGCAAAGAGCTTACCATGATAATGGCTACAACTCTTCTTGGTGTGTCTACAGCTCTAGCAACATCATTAATCGGCAGTAAAATTTTCGATTCAGTCACAACTTCACCAATAACTTCAATGTTCAGTAAGCTTTTCCCGCTTATGGGGGCACTTCTAGCAGTTGTGGTTGCACTTCAGGTTACAATTACTGCACTTCGAATCAGGAGGCGTGATTCTAAAAATAGTGATGAAAAGTAAAACATAATGGCTAACTCATCATTCAAACGGGACGCTTAACGGCCCCCTTAATTAAAACGTTATGCGTCAGAGATAATTTATGAATCCAGATATCTTTTTAGATGATTTTGAAATTACAGAAAACACTCAAGAACTACATGCAATACTCGGACGTTGCTTGATAGTTGCAACTCATTTTGATCTCTTATGTGACCATACATCGAAATTCTTTAAACTAAAACATTCGAATGTACAGGCTGCGGTTGATCTTCAGAAATTCGAGGGTTACGTGATAGAGTTAATGCATAAATACCAACCCCTACATCAAAGCATAGAGTCATTACCAATTAATGATGACGTAAAAAACATACTCATTGCTGCGAAAAAGGCTAGAAATGAAATAGCTCACAGTTTAGCCAGTGGTCTAACTGGATGCTTGGATACAAAAATAAATGAAAGCGAATTTAAATCTCACTTAACTCAACTCATTCAAGATGTAGCTGCTGGTGATTATTTTATTTCTTCTGTTTTATCACTAGGTAACAATGCCCCTTTGTTTCAATTTTCACACAATGAATACCAAGAAAAAATAGTGACATGGGTGCTTGGAAAGTGAATTAAAGCCGCATAAAAAATGCTTTAAGAGTGACTTCCAATGCATAGCTTTTTCAGCAGTTCGATTAGACCATGGCTATTACAGTTGTTGTGTTTAGGTTTAGTTTTGTAACCGCCTTAAGCGGGCGTTATGCCTCAGAAGATTAAACACCTATTGCAACAATAAATTTGGGACACCCATCATTCTATAAAACAAGTTACATCGCCAGAGCATAAATAAAGGGTAACCGAGGTTTGATTTTTACTCAGCCACGATATTTCTAACAACCCTTGCCAACCCCACCACTACCTCCCCCTGTCCAATACCCGCCATCCCATCAGCGCCAGCATCAATACAACCCCCGGCAGCCAGACCCAGTAGAGCTCGGAGAGGATCACCGCTTCACCCCGGGCGGTCAGATAGGCTTCCAGCTTGAAGGGGGCAACCCGGATCACCTGCCAGGGAGCGAAGAAACGCTCGTCACGCCACGGCCAGAGCCAGCCAACCCCCTTGCCGCCGGTGGTGAGGGAATCGAGCAGGCTATGGGAGAGCAGAGAGACCAGCAGAAATGACCAGACGGTAGCGGCGCTCGCCCGAAATTGGCGGTGAAACAACACAGCCAGCGTGGGCAGGGCAAAGGCGAACAACAGGGAGTGGGTAAAGCCGCGGTGGCCAAAGACATGGCCGTAGGCGACCCCCAGTTTAAAGGCGAGCACATCGGCATCGGGCAGCATGGCGATGGCGACACCGGCCAGCAGCAGGCGTGGAGGGATAATCCGGCTGCCAAGCCCCAGTCCAAGGCAGAGAGGTACGGCGGCGTGGGTAACTATGGTGGGCATAGGATAAAGCTCCAACTGAAAACGTGAGCTTACCTTATCCCCGCTCGGTGAAGTGAAGGTGAAGTGTGCCCACTGTATTGGTTCGCTGTTAGCTAAACGCAGCGCCAATCAGCTTTGGCGCGCTAACTTGAAATGTTCATTTAACTGCGGCTGACATGCAGAACGGGATCGTGATAAGTAGTCTCTTCGGTTCACATCACAGGGATAGTGGCAGCGATGAATGTATCAAAAAGCATCAGGCTGATTGCGAGCGTTATCAGCCTTTGGTTAGTGACTGGATGCATGGCAGAGGCCGCCTCTGAGCAGCCCGAAAAAGAGCCGTACGCGCTGATCTATAACGGGCCGGTTTCTGATGGGGATAGCACGAAGGCGATTGCGGATGTGGTCAGGCAGGTGGGCTTGCCGGTCAGGAATCTCTCCAATATCGGGGAGCTGCCTGCAGAGCTCAATAATGCTAGGGTATTTATCGTTGGCGGCACTGAGGACGATGTGGAGCCGCTCCTCAATGCCTTCACCGCAGACGCGCGCTCGGCATTAAAAACCTATTTGCTAAGCGGTGGCCGCTACCTCGGGATCTGTGGGGGTGCCTTTGTGGCATCTATCGGCTGGTCTGAGGATGAAGGCTTTGTGCCGGCGCTGGGCCTTGTCCCTGCGACATCCGATGATTATGACGGCGACTTTAGCGCCAGGATCTTCCCGATCAGCTGGCTTGGTGAAGCGCGCCAGATGTATTACCAGGCCGGACCGCAATTTACGCCGGTGCCAAGCCCCGAGCAGGTCAAGGTCATCGCCCATTTTCAAAACCATCAGATTGCCGCGCTGATCAGCTCATACGGGAAAGGCAAGGTGGCCGTTTCCGGGCCACATCCCGAAGCCCCTGAATCGTGGAAAGAGAACGCGGTGGACGGCGACAAGATGGAGTCGAATATTCATCTGGCTGCAGGACTCGTTAACGAGTTGCTCTCCGAAAAGCCCGTCACCCATTCGAATTAGTCGCATCCCTACGCCCCTAGATTTGCTCCCATTGATCGGCCCGGAAGTCAGGCCATCCAATCGACCGCAATCCATAAAAAAACCACCTACCTGCAAAAGGTCGGTGGTTTTTTTATCGGTGGCAGATCACGGGTAGCCGATACAAAGCGTTCGCTACCTCAACTTTCGCCCGGGAACGAGCACTACTCTTCCTGCTCCTCCGGTTGTCTCTCCCCACCCCGCAACTGTTGCAGCTCATCGACTCGGGCTTGCCACTTCTCTTGGGCTTTTTTGCGCTCCTGAAGCTGGAACTCTTCGCGCATGGTGTCGATGTTAAGGTCAAGTGTTTCCATCAGAGTGTCTCCTTTGTATGACCGCTTAAAGACTGGCTGACGGCGCATTGGCCAACCTGCTCCCCTATTCAGACACCACTCATCCCCCAAACGCCCAACTAAATAATCGATTGAATATGCAACATTCAATCTAAAAAACTATTCATTCTGCACGGTGACACGCTGTAGCAGCGGCTGCCGCCCCGTTACGCGAAACGCAACGAGGCCCACGTCCCCCGCCAAAAAGGTGATAAAGGCATACGCAGTAACCCGGTTTGGCGTAGTCCCATGCTGGAGCAGATCTCATCGCCGAACCGGATTATCTGGCACTGCGCCGAAATGGCGTTAAGCAGTGCTACTACCATTTTCAAAGGCAGGCAGCGCAGTTGCCCAACCGGCGAAACCAATAAAAAGACCCCCTATTGCCCAGCGGTAAGAGGGGGTCTTTTGTTTGAGCCGCCGGCTAGCCGGCTATTGCCTCACGCTATCAGGCCAGCGAGACAAAGATCCCGGCCAGGGTGGCGCTCATCAGGTTCGCCAGGGTCGCGGCCAACACAGCCTTGAAGCCCATATTGGCCACATCGTGACGGCGCTCCGGCGCCATGGTGCCGATGGAGCCAAGCTGCACCGCAATGGAGCCCAGGTTGGCAAAACCGCACAGCGCGAAGGTGATGATGATCTGGGTATGGGCGCTGAGGCCTTCCTTGATATTGGCAAAGTCCAGATAGGCGACGAACTCGTTCATGATCACCTTCTGGCCGATGAGGGAACCGGCCGCCATCATCTCGCTGGCGGGCACACCAATCAGCCAAGCCACCGGGGCAAACAGATAACCCAGCAGCTGCTGCAAGGAGAGATGGGCCCAACCGAACCACTCACCGACGGTGGTGAGACCGGCATTGATCATGGTGATGACGCTGACAAAGGCCAGCAGGATAGTACCGATGGCCACCGCGATCTTCATGCCACCCATGGCGCCGCCCGCCAGCGCATCGATGGCGTTGCTGTAGTCGCTCTTGTCGAGGGTGATCTCGGCCTGATCGCTTACCTGTTGCTGCTCCGGCACCAGCAGTTTGGCCATCAAGAGGCCACCCGGCGCCGCCATAAAGGAGGCGGCGATCAGGTATTTAAGATCCACCCCCAGACCGGCGTAACCGCCCAGCACCGAGCCCGCTACCGAGGCCATGCCGCAGGTCATCACCGCAAAGAGTTCGGAGCGGGTCATGCCGGCGAGGAAGGGGCGAATAAGCAGCGGCGACTCCCCTTGCGACAGGAAGATGTTGCCGGTGGCCACCAGGGATTCTGCGCGGCTGGTGCCGAGCAGGCGGTGCACGGCGCCGCCCAATACCCGGATCACCCACTGCATGATGCCGAAATGGTAGAGCACGGCAATCAGCGCGCTGATAAAGATCACCAGCGGCAGCACCCGCACGGCGAAGATAAAACCGTTGCTGGCCAGATCGCCAAACACGAAGCGGATGCCGCTGTCGGCGAAGCCGAGCAGGGCGGAGACGCCATTGCTCATGGCACCGAGCATGATTTGACCGGGGGGGAAATAGAGCACCAGCGCAGCAAAACCGGTTTGCAGGGCGAGCGCACCCAGCACGGTTCGCCAGCGGATGGCTCGGCGGTTTTCACTGGCCAACCAGGCGATAAACATCAGGGCCAGCATACCGACCAGACTCAATAACAGTGTCATCTTGCACCTATGAAGAGAGGAGTTTCATATGGCAAGTCTGCAGACAGGCGTCGCGGGAGATCCGGCGGGAGAGGTGCCGACCCACGCGACACGCAGACCACAAACCTACAGGTTAGTGGCGGGTCCCATCCTGGGGTCATTCACGTTCCGGGTGACAGCATGTATCGGGTGACGCCAGCGCCATCGCAGGGGGAGATGCGGCGGGTGGCAGGTCGGGCGGCGATGGTACAGTGATCATCGTCGCAGAAAAAGCGGTAAAACGATTGGCCGGAATAACTTTTTCAACTTGTTCACACAACGAAACAGGGCCAGCGTGACGCTGGCCCTGTTTCAATCCGTACTTGAGTACTCAGATGATTACTTGAGGCGCTTGCCGCTCGCATCCACCACCTGCTCGCCATCCTCCTTGGCGAAGGCCCCTTTTTGCTGATCGGGCAATATATCGAGCACCACTTCCGACGGACGGCACAGTTTGGTGCCAAGCGGCGTAACGACGATGGGGCGGTTGATGAGGATGGGGTGAGCCAGCATGGCATCGATCAGTTCATCATCGCTGAAACGATCTTCCGCCAGACCGAGCGCCTCGTAGGGTGGAACGTTCTTGCGCAGCAGATCGCGCACCGGCATGTCCATGGCGGCGATCAGCGCCACCAGCTGGTCACGGGAGGGGGGCGTCTCCAGATAGTGGATGACAGTTGGCTCGACGCCGCTGTTGCGGATCAGCTCCAGGGTGTTACGGGAGGTACCACATTCCGGGTTGTGATAGATGGTGATTGCACTCATTTGCGTGTCTCTCATTAATCAAGTGAATAGAAAATGGATAGCATCTAGTTCGCGGCCAGCTGTTAGCGGCCATCAGTTAACGGCTCAGCCCCGCTTCGTACCAGGGTTTGCTGGCGTTAACCACCCGCACCACCAGCAGCATGACCGGCACCTCGATCAGTACCCCGACCACGGTGGCGAGCGCCGCGCCGGAGTGAAAGCCGAACAGGCTGATGGCGGCGGCCACCGCCAGCTCGAAGAAGTTGGAGGCTCCGATCAGGGCGGAAGGACAGGCGACCGAGTGCTTCTCCCCCACCTTGCGGTTGAGCCAGTAAGCCAGCCCGGAGTTGAACAGCACCTGGATCAGAATGGGCACCGCCAACAGGGCGATAACCAGCGGCTGCTCGATGATGGCGTTGCCCTGAAAGGCAAACAGCAGCACCAGAGTGAGCAGCAGGGCCGCCACCGACCAGGGCTGGATGCGGGTCATGACGCCGTCAAAATGGGCCTCTCCCTTTTTCAGCAAAGCCTTGCGCAGCAGCTGGGCGATGATGACCGGAATGACGATATAGAGCACCACTGAGGTAAGCAGGGTATCCCACGGCACTATGATGCTGGAGACCCCGAGCAGCAGCGCCACCAGCGGTGCGAAGGCAAACACCATGATGAGGTCGTTCACCGCCACCTGCGACAGGGTGAAGTAGGGATCGCCGTTGGTGAGGCGACTCCAGACAAACACCATGGCGGTGCAGGGGGCCGCAGCCAGCAGGATCAGCCCCGCCACATAGCTGTCGAGTTGATCTGCCGGCAGCCAGTCGGCAAACAGCACGCGGATAAAGAGCCAGCCGAGAAAGGCCATAGATAAGGGTTTGACCAGCCAGTTGATAAAGAGGGTGACTCCAATCCCCTTGAGATGCCCCTTCACCTGATGCAGGGCGCCAAAATCGATCTTGAGCAGCATGGGGATGATCATCACCCAGATCAGCAGCCCCACCGGCAGGTTGACCTTGGCCACCTCCATGGCACCGATCGCCTTGAAGAGATCCGGCAAACCTTGCCCGAGGCCAATCCCCACCAGAATGCAGAGGGCGACCCAGGCGGTCAGATAACGTTCAAAAAAGCCGATGGCAGGCACGGCCTTGGCATCACATGTTGCAGACATCACAGCTCCCGATGCGGCGCAATTTCGCATCTTCTATTGGTTCAAAACACGGGTTTATAACAAGTAACGGCATATTCAAGCCGCCCGGCAGCAGACCGGGGCGGCGACTCAATGGTACTGGCAGAGGCGGCGCAGGGCATCGGGCCCCACCGGCTCCTCGGCGAGCAGTGGCACCACGGCGTAGCGGCTGGCGTGTTGCTGCTCGACTGCCTCGATATGGGGTAACTGGCGCTCGGCCCGCAGTTGCAGCAGCGGTGAGCTGACCGCGGCTTGCTGCAAGCTGTGGTTGATGAGCCAGCCCCAGGGCTCGATGCCAGCCCGGCGCAGATCGGCCTGCAGATTGGTCGCCTCCTGCACTGGCGTCGGCTCGGGCAACGTCACAATCAACACCTTGGTCTGTTTGGGATCCTGCAACTGCATCATGGGGGTGGTGAAGTGCAGCCCCTTGTTTCCCATCTGGCGAGCGATCTCCCTGTGGTAGGCGCCGGTGGCGTCAAGCAGCAGCAGGGTGTGGCCAGTGGGGGCAGTATCCATCACCACGAAGCGCTTGCCCGCCTCGCGAATAATGCGCGAGAAGGCCTGAAACACGGCGATCTCCTCGGTACAGGGGGAGCGCAAGTCCTCCTCCAGCAGTGCCCGCCCCTGCTCGTCCAGGGCTGCTCCCTTGGTGGCCAGCACCTGGGCACGGTAACGTTCGGTCTCGGCATGGGGGTCGATGCGGCTCACCTCCAGATGGGGCAGACTAGCTGCCAGCGTCTCGCTCAGGTGCGCGGCGGGATCCGAGGTGGTGAGGTGCACCGGCAAACCGCGGCTCGCCAGCTCCACCGCCACGGCGGCAGCCAGGGTGGTTTTGCCTACCCCGCCCTTGCCCATCAGCATGATAAGGCCGTGACCATCGGCGGCCAGCTCGTCCAGCAGCGAACTCAACTCGGGCTGGGCTTGTTTGACAGTGGACGGTACTGTCGGGGATTGAGCGGCTGCTCCCTCTGATTGCAGCAACAGCCGCAAACTATCGATCCCTACCAGATTGGTGGCCAGCAGCGGGATATGATCCTGCGCCAGCCCCTTTATCCCTTGCGGCATCTGAGCGAGAGCCTGTTGCTCGCGCTGCCAGAGCGCCATTGCCAGCGGATCTCCTGCAATGGCGCCTTCGGGGAAGAGGCCATTGATCACCAGTTGCTGGTTCAGCAAGCCGATGGCAGCCAGCTCCTCGTGGGTGCGAGCCACTTCCCGCAGAGTGGATTGCTGGGCGCGCGCCACCAGTACCAGCCGGGTGCGGGCAGCATCAGCCAGGGCGGCGACCGCGTCGCTATACTGGCTGCGCTGCTTCTCCAGCCCCGCCAGCGGGCCAAGGCAGGAGGCATCCCCCTTGCCCTGCTCCAGAAATTCGCTCCAGGCGCCCGGCAGTTGCAGCAGCCGAATGGTGTGGCCGGTTGGGGCCGTATCAAAGACGATATGGTCATACTCGGCCAGCAGTGTTTGGTCGGTCAGCAGGGCGGTGAATTCGTCAAAGGCGGCGATCTCGGTGGTACAGGCGCCAGAGAGCTGCTCCTCGATGCTGCGTACCACGCTCTCGGGCAACTTGCCGCGCACCGGCCCGACGATCCGCTCCCGATAGGCTTTGGCCGCCGCCGGGGGATCTATCTCCAGCGCCGACAAACCGGGCACAGCGGCGATGGTGGTGACGCGATTACCGATCTCGGTGGCAAACACCTGCCCCACGTTGGAGGCAGGATCTGTGCTGACCAGCAGCACCCGCTTGCCAATATCACACAGCGCCACCGCACTGGCGCAGGCTAGCGAGGTCTTGCCTACTCCGCCCTTGCCGGTGAAGAAGAGAAACGGCGGTGGATTGGTCAGAAAATGGTACATAGCCTCTCCCGAATGGTGCGTCACGACTCAGCAGCAACCGCTGCCGGAGCAGCAGCCGCCCTTGACGATCCCCTTGATGGCAGCTTGTGGCGCAGGCAGCCCGGCATAACGGGCCAGCTCGCTGCGGCTCGGGTAACGGCCGGTCAACACCACCTGTCCCTCCACCAGCACCAGCGGCAACCCCTCCTCCCCGGCGTGGGTCAGAAAAGCGCTGACGGCAGGTGTCTCGGCAAACTGCATCGGCTGCTGGGCCAGATTGAAACGCTCGATGGCCACTCCCTGCTCTTTGGCCCAGGCAAGGTCGGCTGCGAAGGTGACCAGAGCCTGATCAACCTCGGTACCGCAGACACCGCTGGAGCAGCAGAGAGCGGGATCAAAAATCTGAATGGAGGACATGGCATTACTCCTTGTTGCAGCAGGGCTGCGCAGGCAGAACATGGGGGGAGCAGGCTGACTCGGCACGCATCACGCCGCACGCCTCGGGATGACCGGCGCAGCACTCCTCGGTAAGGTAGGCGATCACATCCAGCATCAGGGGAATATTGGCGCGGTAGCGCAGAAAACGCCCCTCCTGTTCCACCGACAGCAGACCGGTATTGAGCATCGCCTTGAGGTGAAACGAGAGGGTATTGGGGGCAATATCGAGCTCGCTGGCCAGTTCACCCGCGACCCGCCCCTCCAGCCCGGCCTTTACCAGCAGCCGCCATACATCGAGCCGGATGCCGGATGCCAGCGATTCAAAGACCTTGGTGGCCATCTCTTTGTTCATCTTCACTCCCCTTGGTGCGACCTTTTCATTTCAACTATACAAGAATCATTGAAATGATCAAGATACGTACCGAAGCGAAGATACGAGGTTCTGGCATCAAAGCGGGCCGACTGGAGAATCGACGAGTGAACAACAATCGCGGATGACCACACAGGGCTCGTCGCAGATAAACAGACGCCCTCCAGAGGGAGGGCGTGTATCAGACAGTCAGAGCTGTCGGGGCAATCAGACGAACGCGTGCCTTACTTGGCAGCTGGCACAGCGTTGAAGGTGAGCAGGGCCGCCTTGTTGGCATCGCTCAGAGTCAGCTGGTTGCCGTTGATGGAGTAAGTTGCCACCTTCTCCAGCTTTTGCAGGAACTCGGTCTCTTTGTTCATGGCGTCGCCGATGCACATCATGCGAGTGGAGCCCATGGCACCCAGCGTCAAGACACCGTCACCCTGCTTGGTGATACCGCCAAAAAAGCGGTTGCAGCCGCCCTTGCCCGCCACCTTGCCGTCAACCACTTGCAGGGTGAAGGTATCGCCGGTGGCGCCTTGCAGCTGCCAGCTGGATGCTTGCAGTTGAGCCATGCTGGAACCTGTTGCCATTGCGCAGCCTCCCAGTGCCAGCGCGGCCAGCAGAGTCAGTTTCTTGTTCATGGATTCACCTCTTAATGATTAGAGCCATCAATACGGCAGCCTGTTTAACATGGCTGGCGCCCATGCCAAAGGATTTTATTGTGATCTCCCTTCACTTTACTACCAG
Organism: Aeromonas sp. 601027; assembly: GCF_049174455.1. Classification (NCBI taxonomy): domain Bacteria; kingdom Pseudomonadati; phylum Pseudomonadota; class Gammaproteobacteria; order Aeromonadales; family Aeromonadaceae; genus Aeromonas; species Aeromonas sp. 601027. The sequence goes on from NZ_JAAKTN010000003.1 coordinate 172,421, forward strand.
CTGGCATGTGCCATGCTTAGGCTCAGTTCCGGACCCAGGGAGGGGAAACGAATGGTCAAATCACTCATCATCACACTGCTTGCAACCTGCGCCAGCATGGCTGTTCAGGCCGCCGACTGGGCAGTGGTTCAGCCGCAATCCAACCCGTCTCTCTATGTCAAAAGTTACTCGGGTGTGTTGCTCAATGGCCATAGCCATCACAGCGACAGTTTTGATCTCTGGCTGGTCAATAGCGGCTATCAATATCCGGTGGTGGATGATGTGACCCTCTTTATGGAAGCGGGCCCGGCGGTGGCGGATCAGAATCGCACATCCGGTTTCAATATGAGTTCGGGGGTACGCTACCAGCTCTCTCCAGCATTCAATATCGGCAGCCAGATCAAGCATCTCGATCTCAACAAGGCCAGCACCCTGCTGGAGCTCAACTCCAGCCTGCTGCTGACCCCCAGACTCTCCCTCACCGCCAACTACGGCGTCAGCGCCATCACTGCCGATCAGGCACTGAGTCTGGGGGTCGGCTTCAATTTCTGATGATCACAACAGCGGCGTGGCGCTCACCACCACGCCGTTGCGATCCGCATAGACATAATCCCCTTCGTGGATGGTCACCCCGGCAAAGCTGACCACGGCCCCCAGCTCTCCCAATCCTCGCTTCTCGGTCTTGACCGGACAGGCCGCCAGCGCCTTGACCCCGAGCGCCAGTGTCGCCAGAGTGCCCACATCCCGCGCCGCGCCGTGGATCAGGATACCCTCCCACCCCTGCTCCACCGCCTTGACCGCCAGTTGATCGCCGAGCAGCGCACGGCGCAGCGAGCCGCCGCCGTCGATCACCATCACCTTGCCGTGACCGGGGCGGGTCACCAGATCCCGCACCAGACTGTTGTCTTCATAACAGGAGAGCGTTACGGCGCGACCATAGAAGATGGCCTTGCCGCCAAAATCCTGAAACACCGGGTCGGCCACTTGCAGCAAGTCGCCATGTTGATCGCAGAGGTCGGGCAGGAGATCCAGCATGATTTGATTCCTTTCAGATACATGAAGGTGTTCATTCTTTCATCAGGCAAGGTTTCTGGCAATCCAGAAGGATTCAATATTGCCCAGACAAACTGCTGATTTATCAGTCAATACCGGCACCAGCCAGAGCTGGCCATCCTCCACCCAGTAGAGAGCATTCTGGCCAAAACGGGCAGCCAGCTGACGGGCTTGTGGCAGAGATAGCGCCACCGCCAGCGATGACTCCTGCCAGCGTTCGTCCGGGTCAGATCCCCAAAATGGCCCCACCACGGGCACCTGCAAATCCACGGTCAGATGGCGCCACAGCGCCCGTTCCCGCCGCATATTGCGTCGTTCTGTGACCCACTGGCTGGCCGGATTCCAAGCTGTGATGATGGCAAAGGCAGACCAGTCTGGTGGCTCAAATGGCGCGATAAAGCAGATTTTCTTGTAGTTTTCCCACAAATTCATGTCAATCACATGTTACATTCCATTACATTTTGTAGGGGCGAAAACCCGGTTCAGGCCAAGTATGATGCTGCTGTACCAGGGTTTGACCTATATCAAATCAGAGTTAAAAAGTTGCTATCTGACGGCAAAGAGTGTTGTTATGCTCCTGTTAACTGATAAAATGCGGCCACTTTCGTAATGGACGACCTTTCCAGGCTCTGCTCGACCAGACTTGTCGGGAACCTATAAGTGGCACAGGGATACTTGCCGGTACTGATGCCTAATTCGCGATATTCCGACCTGACTCTCATACCCAGGATGACGTAATAAATTTTCAGGATCAGTCAGGAAATCGGTTTGAAACGCCAAAGAGTGTTAAATTTAAGATAATTAACTGATAAGAATCTGGGAATACTCATGCAAACACCACACATTCTGATCGTCGAAGACGAGCTGGTCACACGCAATACCCTGAAAAGCATTTTTGAAGCCGAAGGCTACATCGTGCTCGAAGCCAACAACGGCGACGAAATGCACCAGGCCCTCACTTCCCACACCATCAATCTGGTGATCATGGACATCAACCTGCCGGGCAAGAACGGCCTGCTGCTGGCCCGTGAGCTGCGTGAGAACGACAACATCGCCCTGATGTTCCTGACCGGTCGTGACAACGAAGTGGACAAGATCCTGGGTCTGGAGATCGGCGCCGATGATTACATCACCAAGCCGTTCAACCCGCGCGAACTGACTATCCGTGCCCGCAACCTGCTGAGCCGCACCATGAACGTGGCAGCCGGTGGCGAAGAGAAGAAGCTGGTTGAGCGCTACCTGTTCAACGGCTGGGCGCTGGATATCAACAGCCGCGCACTGGTCAGCCCGACTGGCGATATGTTCAAGCTGCCGCGCTCCGAGTTCCGCGCCATGCTGCACTTCTGCGAAAACCCGGGCCAGATCCAGACCCGCGCCGAGCTGCTGAAGAAGATGACCGGCCGTGAGCTCAAGCCCCACGACCGTACCGTTGACGTGACAATCCGTCGCATTCGCAAGCACTTCGAAAGCGTTAACGATACTCCGGAGATCATCGCCACCATCCACGGCGAAGGCTACCGTTTCTGTGGTGAACTGGAGCAGGAATAAGCTCCCGCTACGCTGTTGATCTGAAAAGGCGCCTCGGGCGCCTTTTCTGTCTCTGCGGTTTGCCTTAAAGCTGAGAAACGGTGAGCGTGACGTCGAACTGCGCACAAGACAGATGAAAAACAAAAAACCCACTCGCAGGAGTGGGCTTTTTGTTTTGAAGCTGGAGCGGGCAGCGGGAATCGAACCCGCATCATCAGCTTGGAAGGCTGAGGTAATAGCCATTATACGATGCCCGCCTGGCATCTCAAATTTGGAGCGGGTGATGGGAATCGAACCCACGTATGCAGCTTGGGAAGCTACCGTTCTACCATTGAACTACACCCGCGTCAGGGCTCCTACTATATGCATTTTGCCGCCGAGCGCAATGGCGCCTTTGCCACTTTTTTCAATAAATCAATCTGTTCGGACAAGGATTGAACAGACGGTTGCTTTTTCAATCAAACATTTTCAACACAGATAATTTACAAGGTTGCCAAGGCCAAACGGCAAGGATAGTCTTGCGCCACTCGACGCGAGGATGGTGGTAATGGATAAAAAAACGCAAAAACGTCTCTATGGCTGGTTGCGCAAGCAATCGAGTCACGGTCGCCGCTGGATCACGATATCCATCGCTTTTGGCCTTGGCCAAGGCATTCTGATGGTGGCGCAAGCCTGGCTGCTGGCGACCCTGTTGCACGGCTTTATCATCGAAGGCTCAACGCCTGAGCAATCCATCACGCTCTTTATTACCCTGCTGCTGGTGACGCTTGGCAAAGCGGCGCTGGCCTATGGCCGCGAAGTGGCCAGTTTCAAGGCGGGCAGCGCGGTGCGCCAAACCATCCGCCAGCTGGTACTCACTCGTTTGAGTCGCCTCGGCCCTGCCTATATCCAGCGCCGTCCGGCCGGTAGCTGGGCCAGCCTGTTGCTGGAACAGATTGAAAACATGCAGGATTTCTTCTCCCGCTATCTGCCGCAGATGGCCATCGCCGTCTTTATTCCGGTGGTGATTCTGGTGGCTGTATTCCCGGTCAACTGGGCGGCGGGCCTGATCCTGCTGGGCACTGCCCCCCTCATCCCCATCTTTATGATCCTGGTGGGTGTGGGCGCCGCCGATGCCAACCGCCGCAACTTTCAGGCGCTGGCCCGTCTCTCCGGCCACTTCCTCGATCGCCTGAAGGGGCTGCGTACCCTGCAACTCTTTATGCGTACCCAGGCAGAAGGTGACGCCATTCGCGACGCCTCGGAAGATTTTCGCGAGCGCACCATGGAGGTGCTGCGCCTGGCGTTTTTGAGCACCGCCGTGCTGGAGTTCTTCGCAGCCATTTCTGTGGCGCTGGTTGCCGTCTACTTTGGCTTCTCTTATATCGACCATCTGAACTTTGGTAGCTATGGGGTAAAGGTCACCCTCTTTACCGGCCTGTTCGTGCTGTTTCTCGCCCCCGAGTTCTACGCCCCGCTGCGGGAACTGGGTGCCCACTACCACGCCAAGGCGCAGGCCATTGGCGCTGCCGAGCAGCTGCTGGAATTCCTCGAAGCCGAGGTGAGCGAACCGGCCGCAGGCACGGCGCCGTTCCATGCCGACAGCCCGGTCAAGGTAGAAGCCAAAGGACTTGAAGTGCTGAGCGCCGAAGGCAAGGTGCTGGTCGGCCCCATCGACTTCACCCTGGAAGCCGGTTCACGCACCGCCCTCATCGGCGTCAGCGGTGCAGGCAAGAGCTCGCTGGTCAACGCCCTGCTCGGCTTTGCCCCCTATCGCGGTGAGCTCAAGGTCAACGGACAGGAACTCGCCACCCTCGACATGAGCCAGTGGCGCCTGCAACTGGGCTGGCTCTCGCAAAACCCGCAGCTGTTCCACGCCTCCTTGCGTGACAACCTGCTGCTGGCCAAGCCAACGGCCAGCGATGCCGAGCTGGAAGATGCCCTGAAACGGGCACAGGCGTGGGAATTTGCCATGGAGAAGGGGCTCGACTATCCGGTCGGCGATCAGGCAGGCGGCCTCTCGGTTGGTCAGGCCCAACGCCTTGCCCTGGCGCGGACCCTGCTCAAATCAACCCAGCTGATGGTGCTCGATGAGCCGACCGCCAGTCTGGATCGCCACTCCGAACGCGCCATCATGACCACCCTCGAGCAAGTGATGGCTGGCCAGACCCTGCTGATGATCACCCACCGCCTCGACCAGCTTACCAAGATGGACAAGATAATGGTGCTGGCCCGCGGCCAGCTGGTGGAGCAAGGCAGCTTCCAACAATTGAGTCAGGCGGATGGGCCTTTTGCCCGCCTGCTCTCCCAACGTTCCGGAGGTTCTCTCGATGAGTGATCTGTTGCCGTTTCTGCGCCTCTATCGCCAACACTGGCTCAGCCTCACCATTGGTTTGCTGCTGGCGCTGGTGACCCTGGCCGCCGGCATGGGGCTGCTCTCCCTCTCCGGCTGGTTCCTCTCCGCCGCCGCCGTGGCGGGAATGACCGTTGCGACGACCCATGCCTTTAACTACATGACCCCCGCGGGCGGGGTGCGCTTCTTCTCCATCGTCCGCACAGCCGGTCGCTGGGGTGAGCGGGTCGTAAGCCACGACGCCACCTTCCGGGTACTGACCCGACTGCGGGTCTGGTTCTGGCAGAAACTCTCGCCGCTCTCCACCGGTACCCTGGCCGGTTTCCGTCAGGCGGATCTGCTCAACCGACTGGTGGCCGACATCGATGCGATGGACCACGTCTATCTGCGGCTGATCACCCCCATAGGCGCGGCCCTGCTCAGCACCGCCGGACTGGTCTTCTTCCTGTCGTTTTTCGACAGCCGCCTCGCCCTCACCCTGGGTGCCATTCTGCTATTTGGCATGATTGCCCTGCCGCTGGTGTTCTACTTCCTCGGCCGTCGCCCCGGTCAGGCGCTGATTGCCGAAAAATCGACCCTGCGCACCCGGATGGTGGACTATCTGGATGGTCAGGCCGAGCTGCAGATGTTTGCCGCCGCCCCCAAGGCGCTGGTTGAGCTGCAACAGGCCGAACAGGCGCTGCTCAACGCCCAGGCCCGGATGGCCAAGGTGAGCGGGCTGGCCAACTTCTCGGTGCAACTGCTGAGCGGCTGGACCCTGACCCTGATGCTCTGGCTGGCCGGTCATGGGGTCGCGGGTGCGGCGCCCGACCCCATCACAGCACTGATGGTCTTTGCCACCCTGGCAAGCTTCGAGGCTCTGATGCCACTAGCGGGGGCTTTCCAGCACCTCTCCACCAGTCTTACCTCGGCACGCCGCCTGAACGAGATCCTGCAAGAGGCCAAAGCCCCCGTGTGGGGCAACGAGCAGACCCACGCTACCGCTGGCGCGCTGCAGATCAATGACCTCTATTTTGGCTACCCCGGCAACCCCCAGCCGGTGCTGCGTGGCTGCACCCTGCAACTGCATGCTGGCGAGAAGCTGGCCCTGCTGGGCCAGACCGGCTGCGGTAAATCGACCCTGATGGGGCTGCTGACCCGGGAGTGGAGCCCGCAGGCTGGCAAGATCCTGCTCGATGGCAAGCCGCTCACCGACTACAGCGAAGGGGCGCTACGCGCCTCCATCTCGGTGGTGAGCCAGCGGGTACATCTGTTTGCCGATACCCTGAGGGGCAACCTCAAGCTGGCCGCCCCGACCGCCTCTGACGAGCAGCTGATTGCGGTGCTGACCCAGGTCGGACTGGCCAATCTGCTGGAAGATGAGGCGGGCCTCGACGCCTGGCTCGGTGACGGCGGCCGCCCCCTCTCTGGTGGCGAACGCCGCCGTATCGGCATCGCCCGCGCCCTGCTGCACGATGCGCCGCTCTGGCTACTGGACGAACCGACCGAAGGGCTCGACAGCCAGACCGAGCGGGAGATCATGGATCTGCTGTTCCGGCTCGGGGCAGATCGCACCTTGCTGCTTATCTCCCACCGTCTGCTGGGGATGGAGCAGATGGATCGGATTGCCCTGATGGAAGAGGGACAGATCCGCCTCTGCGCCCCGCACGACGAGCTGCTGGCGGATGATTACTACCGCAGCCTCTATCAGCGGCTGGCTCCTGTTTGATATCAGGCTGATATCAGCCTGATGGGGGTCACACCCTGACAACCGGGCGCAAAACGGGGCTGGTCGCCGCAGGCGGCTGGCCCCTATAATGTCCCCCTCATTATTCAACAAGATGCCGACATGGAGCGCCTGCGCATTTCTACTGTCCTCATCACCGACACAAGATACGAGACGATGAAACGCCTGATCCTGATGATGCCCCTGATTGCCTCCGGCTGTGCCAACTACGCCTTCAACAGCAATCTGGATAAAGAGAACTTCGACGAATACTTCAAACCCGGTAGCGTGCGCATCTATGAACAGGATGAGCTGGCTGACCTCAACTACCTCTACCTCGGCACCATCGAGGGTGAATCCTGCCAGGCCGATGCCAACCAGCCGGTACCCAACGCCGGTGAAGCGCGCACCCTGGCTCGCCGCCGCGCAGCCGACATGGGGGGCAACGGCGTCACCATCGACAAGTGCGCCGAGTTCAGCGACACCCCGGGCTGCCTGAAGCAGGTGATCTGCTACGGGCAGGCGCTGAAAGTGGCCGAAGAGAAGTAACCCGCTGTCATGGCCCTCGCTATCGTTCGCCTTGGCAGCCCGCGCCTGCCCGATGAGGGGCTGCGGATCGGCACGGTGCGCCGCCCGCCCCGCGGCGTACCCAAGAGCGAATTTGCCAGCCAGCATTGGTACGATGTCTGGTTTCCCAACCTGGCCCCCAGCAGCGAGACCATGAAGCTGGGGCAGACAGCCGAGACGCCCGCCCAGTGGGCAGCGTTTGGCAAACAGTACAAGGCCGAGATGGCGCAACCTGCCGCCAAGCACGATCTGGCGCTGCTGGCCGCCCTCTCCCACACCACCAATCTGTCGGTGGGTTGCTACTGCGAGCAGGACTCCCGCTGCCATCGCACCATTTTGAAAGAGCTGCTGGTAGCCGCGGGGGCCGCCATCCGCTAACTCGGTGAGCGACAGCGATGGGATGGGGAATCGCGTCAGCCTGTATTCGGCAACCATCAGGCATTTGATAGACAGAGAGGGCATCCCGCGGGATGCCCTCATTCACACCTGCCGCGCCACGCTCGGCAGCAGCGGCTTGATGCACCTCTCCTATTGCAGACTGGGCTCCAGCAGCTGCTGCCGTAGCGAAGTCTCCTCGGCCTGAGTCATGGCATGTTCCGCCACCCCGGCGGCAGGCTCGATGGCCAGCCAGTGGGCAAGGTCGGCGGCGGTCTCCTCCAGCGGCCGAAAGTTCAACCCCTTAACGATGGCCGCCTCGGCACTTATAGAGCCGTAACCGGCAAATTCCGCCTGCGCGCAGGGCAAGAGGGTGGGATAGCTCTGCCAGGGCTCGATACCGGCTGCCATTAGGGTGGGCCAAGGCTGCCACTCGGGCTGAATGGGTCTGGCGGGCTGCAACCGGGCGCTCAGCCGCTCCAGCCAGTCACTCAAGGTAATGCCGGGTTTGAGCAGGTTGAAGATGCCCGATAGCTGCTGCTCGGCCGCGCGCAACACAAACTCGGCGCAGTCGCGCACATCGAGATACTGCAAGCGATCCTCGCCACTGCCCGGCAGCAACCAGGGCCCACCCTGCTGCACCCGCCTCACCCACCAGGCCATGCGCCCGGTGGGATCATGGGGGCCGCACAGCACACCCGGGCGCAAGATGCAGAGCCGAGCGCCCCAGCGGGCGCGATACTCCTGCTCGCACAATACCTTGAGCGGGCCATAGTCAGTGGGCATCTCCCCTTCGGGGATAGCATGCAGCGGCGCCGACTCATTCATCCCGGGCATTGAGAAATCGCGATAGACGCTGATGGTGGAGATAAAAATCAGCCGCGCGCAGCGCCCGCGCAAAGCCGCCGAGAGGCTCGCCGCCTGCTCGGGGCGATAGCAGCAGGTATCGATGACGAGGTCCCACTGCAACCCGGCCCCTTGCAGGGCGCTCAGGCTCTTGTCCCTGTCGCCGGTGAGCTGCACCAGATCGCGCCAGTCCGGATGCTGGTGCAGGCCACGGTTGAACAGGGTCACTTCATGGCCCCAATCCAGCGCGAGCGCGGTGAGGTGGCGCCCCAAAAAGCCGGTGCCACCGATAATCAGCAGTTTCATCCCTCTCCCTCCCCCTTCGGCGCGAGTGCGCACATTTCATCCTGACACGCCAGTTGCCTTCACCCTACGCAACTTGGCGCGCGGGCACAGCCCCCGACTGGCCGGGATGGGACAGGGATCACGGCAGCGCCGCAGAAATAGGCGTAATAAGGCCGAACCTGCGTTTTGGGGCCGCCTGTGCTAAATTGCCGGGGTTTTCAGTCAGGATCCGCCATGAAGTTCGAAATCGACACCCTCGGGATCATCCGCTCTCCCTACAAGGAGAAGTTCGCCATCCCCCGCCAGCCCGGACTGGTCAAATCGGCCCGCGCCCGCCTCGAGCTGCTCCCCCCTTACGATCAGCCGGATGTGCTGCGCGGCATCGAGCAGTTCTCCCATCTGTGGCTCAGCTTCGTCTTTCACCAGACCATGGCGCTGGGCTGGCACCCGACAGTGCGCCCGCCACGCCTTGGCGGCAACGAACGGGTCGGGGTTTTTGCCACTCGCTCCACCTTCCGCCCCAATCCGCTAGGGCTCTCGGTGGTCGAGCTGCACGGGATCGGCCGTGAGCGGGGCAAGCTGTGGCTGGAGCTGGGGGCGGTGGATCTGCTCGATGGCACCCCCATCGTCGATATCAAACCCTATATTCCCTATGCCGACAGCCTGCCGGATGCCCGTGGTGGTTTTGCCCCCGACGCGCCCACCCCGCCGCTGGCGGTGAGTTTCAGTGCCGAGGCCGAGCAGCAGTTGCAAACCTGGTTCAAGGCCCACCCCGAGCTGCGCCAGCTGGTAAGCGAAGTGCTGGCGCAAGATCCGCGCCCCGCTTACAAGAAGGGCAAGCCCGATGAGAAGGAGTACGGGGTGCGACTGTTTGACTGCAACGTCCGTTTTCGCATCAGCGAGCCGGATTGCGTGGTGCTGGCCATCGAGCCCGCCTGAACCTTGGCAGGCCGACATCACGGATGCTATTTCACGCCTTCTTCACGTCACAAGGGGCTTAATGAGCCTGTAAATTGTGTGGCATTGATCAGACTATCCACCCGGTTACCAGTGATACCATGCAGACAGCAGAGGGCATCTCCTCTCTGACTGAGGCCAGCCGCAGGCTGCCGGTTGATGGTAAGCATGGCAGCTCGGCTGTTGCAGCCAAAGGATCTGGCCTCGCTCCGACACGTTTGAGTGCGGGGATGCCACACGGATGTGACAGCACTTCGAAGGAACAAACCTATGCTGATGAACAGTGAACAACGTTATGGCACCCTGAATATCGGGCTGCACTGGCTGACCCTGTGGGCCATGATCGCCGTCTACGCCCTGATCGAATTTCGCGATATCTTCCCCAAGGGGGACCCTGGCCGGGATCTGATGAAGGAGTGGCACTTTATGCTGGGGCTGCTTATCTTCGCCCTGGTGTTTGTCAGACTGGCCCTGCGCTGGATGAGCCCGACGCCGCGCATCGTGCCCGAGCTCTCCCCAGTCATGCACAAGCTGGCAAAACTGGCCCACCTCGCCCTCTACGGTTTTCTTATTCTCACCCCGCTGTTTGGCTGGCTGCTGCTGAGCGCCGCGGGCAAGCCCATCCCCTTCTTCGGGCTTGAGCTGCCTGCCCTGCTCTCCCCAAGTCCGGACCTCAAGGGGCTGATCAAGGAGGTACACGAGACGCTGGGCAATATCGGTTACGCCCTGATCGGCCTGCACACGGTGGCGGCCCTCTATCACCACCATATTCTCAAAGACAACACCCTCACCAATATGCTGCCGCCACGCCGCAGCTAACAAGCAGCAGAACAAAAACAGAAGGGGCACACATTGCCCCTTCTGTTTTTTGAACGCGACAAGACCGGTGTCTCTGAAGCGGCCCACTGCTCAGGCCTCTGACAGGTCTCTACAAGCAGAACGCCTTATGATTCAGTCCCGATACAGGAGCTGCACGATAGGATTCGAATTGACTCAAAGCGACATACACTTTCTAATTGACAGTCTGGACCCCTATGACCGTTCACATCATGAAAATTCTGTTGGTCGAAGACGACAAGCTGCTCAATCACCACCTCTCCTCTCTGCTGACCGAAGCCAACAATCAGGTATACAGCACCGATCAGGCCGGAATTGCGTTGCACTATGCCGCCGACTACCCCATTGATGTGGCGATCATCGATCTCGGTCTGCCCGATATGGATGGCTTGCAGTTGATCCGCCAACTGCGCGAACGGCAGATCCCCTTCCCCATCATTGTGCTGACCGCCCGTGGCAACTGGCAGGACAAGGTCGAAGGACTGGAGGCGGGGGCTGATGACTATCTGGTCAAACCGTTCCAGAAAGATGAGTTGCTGGCCCGCCTCAATGCCTTGATGCGCCGCAGCGCCGGCTTTATCTCCCCCAGAGTGAAGGCCGGTGATTACGAGCTGGATCTCTCCCGCAAGGAGCTGACCATCGACGGTGAAGTGGCAGTGCTCACCAGCTTTGAATACCTGATTCTGGAGTACCTGATGCGCAACGCCCGTCAGGTGGTCTCCAAGCAGCAGTTACTCGACCAGCTCTACGGCGATGGAGAGGGGGATCCCAACACCATAGAGGTGATGGTGAGCCGCCTGCGCAAAAAGCTGGATCCGGAAGGGACGATTCAACCCATCTCGACCATCCGTCGTCAGGGCTACATCTTCAACCTCTCCTGTAGCTGATGCAGTTTCATCTGCCACGTCCCATCAGGATGCTCCGCAGCTCTCTGCACATCAAACTGCTGCTCAGTTCGCTGCTGGTCATCGCACTGAGCATGGGGTTCGCCGTCTATGCCCTCTACCTCGGCCATATGGAGGAGCAGAGCCAGAAGGCGAGCGCCGGCATGCAGGAGAACCTGGCCAAGATGTTCTCCTCTACCAAGCCAGTCAACAGCGAAGCCACCGAGATCGGACGCATTTCCCGCCAGGTCAGTAACAGCAATCTCGATACGCTGATCTGTCGTGCCGATGGCGAGCTGATTTGGTCAAGCCTCCATATGCCGGAGGTGATCAAGGCCAAACAGACCATCTGTCGGGACCTGATGAAGTATCTGGGAGGAATGGATCTCGACTACTTCTTCAAGAAGCACACCATCAAGAACGGCGAGAGCTACTTCGTCTACAGCCTGCGTTTTACCCGCAATCCCGGCAGCGGCACCACAGCCTACTACGTGGTGATGATTGACTCGGCCAAACGCTATCACGAAGAGTCCCGCGCCTACCTCTACCAGACGGCCAAACAGGCGTTGCTCGCCTATCTGCTGCTAGCCGGGCTGCTGCTGCTCACCACCTTCTGGAGCCTCCGCTCCCTGCGCACTATCGCCAATCAGCTCGACGACATCCGGGCAGGCAAGCGGGATGCTATCGCCCATGATTTTGAACGGGAGTTGGCCCCGCTGACCGACTCCATCAACCAGTTGCTGGAGAACGAACGCCAGCAGACCCAGCGCTACCAGCATGCCCTCAACGATCTCGCTCACAGCCTGAAAACACGGCTGGCGCTGATCCAGATCACCACCCGCGAAATGAAGCTGGGGAGGGAGATCCACGACAACATCAATGAACAGATCCTCACCATGGATCAGATGATCCAGTACCAACTCAGACGAGCCGTCACCGGTCGCCAGCGCCTCGCCAGCAAGGGCACCGAGCCGGTACCGCTCATCGAGAAGCTGCTGGCCAGTCTGGCCAAGGTCTATCGCCACAAGAAGCTGCAGACCCACTTCCAGTTCGATGATGATGCCCTCTTCCACGGCGAACAGGGCGATCTGATGGAACTGATGGGCAACCTGCTCGACAACGCCTGCAAATTTGCCATCAGCGAAGTGAAGGTGACAGTACGCCGCCATCTCGATCGGTTACGCATCGAGGTAGAAGATGATGGCCCGGGCATCGATCCGGCCAAATCGGAGCAGATCTTTCAGCGTGGCGTGCGCGCTGACAGCTCGCCCGGCCAGGGCATCGGTCTGGCTGTCGTGACCGAGATCGTTCACAGCTACGGCGGCCAGATCCGGGTCGATGAATCTCCCCTCGGCGGTGCCCGCTTTACCCTGGATCTTCCCTGACACCGGATGGGCAAGGCCACGAGCCCTGCCAACCGCTCCATCGCCCTCCCCGGGGTTAAAAAATCCTGCCTGGCACCACCCAATTCAGCAATATGCTATCGAGATGCTTGAGATGTGAGGCATCTCGGTTAAGCTATGGCCGACTCGTTTGTTAACCATTTGATGGATCTTTAATCGCACTATGGAAAACATGTTTGAAAGATTGATGTACGCATCCCGCTGGATCATGGCCCCCATCTATCTTGGGCTCAGCCTCATACTGCTGGCACTGGGGGTGAAATTCTTTCAGGAGATCCTCCATATCCTGCCCAACATACTGGAGATGAAAGAGGTGGATCTGGTGCTGGTCACACTGTCGCTGATCGATATCACCCTGGTGGGGGGACTTATCGTGATGGTGATGTTTTCCGGCTATGAGAACTTCGTCTCGCGCCTCGATGTAGGGGATGAGAGCGACAAACTGGTTTGGCTCGGCAAGCTCGATGCCGGCTCCCTGAAAAACAAGGTCGCCGCCTCCATTGTCGCCATCTCCTCCATTCACCTGCTCAAGGTGTTTATGAATGCCGAAAACCTCCCCAACGACAAGATCAAGTGGTACCTGCTGATCCACATCACCTTTGTCCTCTCGGCCTTCGCCATGGGCTACCTCGACAAGCTGACCCGCAAATAGAAGTCAGCCTGTAATAGACGCTATGCCCGATAACGCAATCCGGATCGGGCATAGCGGTCGCCCCGAGCTGGGGATGGATTGGCAACGGGGATAAGCAAGTCACCAACATAAATGGCCGCCCGCCTTGGCCGGTATTGTGGCCGCCTTGAATGCCATGGCGGCATTCTCTACAATGACCCACTTTTTATTCATTTCGGGTTATATCGATGAGCGATACCAGCACCAAACCGGCTCTGCCGGATCACCTCTCCTGCAATCCCCGCAGCCCTCACTATGTGGCAGCCTGCTTCGAGCACCCGATCGGTATTCGCCTGAACGGCAAAGAGCGCACCGATGTCGAGGAGTACTGCATCAGTGAAGGCTGGGTGAAGATCCCCTCCCCCAAGGCGCTGGATCGCCGTGGTCAACCCATCCTGATCAAACTCAAGGGCACCGTCGAAGCCTATTACAGCTAATCGCGGCAACCCGCTTCGGGTAAAACAGAAGGCCACCCTCGCGGTGGCCTTCTGTTTTTCGGCATTTGTGCTGGCATCTGCGCTCGCATCGTCGCCAGCACCAGACCATATTTCTCGCCGGGCAGCCCTTATACCCCCAACCGATCGCGCAAGGTGTACCAGGCGGCGCCCGCGGCGGTGAAGGGAATGCGGAACAGCCGACCGCCCGGGAAGGGGTAGTGCGGCAGCTTGGCAAAGGCATCGAAGCGCTCCGCCTGACCGCTCAGCACCTCGGAGAGCAGCTTGCCCGCCAGATGGGTACAGGTGACACCGTGGCCGCTGTAGCCCTGCATGTAGTAGATGTTGGGGCCGATGCGACCAAACTGTGGCAGCCTCGACAGGGTGAGCAGGAAATTGCCTGTCCAGGTGTACTCCACCTTGACGTCTTTAAGCTGGGGGAAGGTCTTGAGCATCTTGGGGATGATCAGCCGCTCGATATCTGCCGGATCCCGTGCGCCATAGACCACGCCGCCGCCATAGATCAGCCGGTGATCGGCGCTGGTGCGGTAGTAGTCGAGCAGGTAGTTGCAATCCTCCAGGCAGTAATTCTGCGGCAGCAGCTCGCGGGCCCGCTCCTCCCCCAGCACCTCGGTGGCGATCACCTGGGTGCCGCAAGGCATGCTCTTGCCGGCAAGCTCGGGCACCAGATTGCCGAGGTAGGCGTTACCGGCCACCACTATGTAGCGCGCCTTCACCGCTCCTTTGGCGGTCTTGACCAGAGCAGGCTGGCCCGGGGTGATGCTGGTAACGGCAGACTGCTCGAAGATCTGCCCACCCTGCATGCGGATCGCTTCAGCCTCGCCGAGAGCCAGATTGAGGGGGTGAATATGGCCGCCGCTCTTGTCGAGCAGGGCGCCGACGTAGCGATCGCTCGCCACCACTTCGCGCACGCCTCTGGCATCGAGCAGCTCCAGCTTGTCGTTGCCCCACTTCTGCCAGCGCGCCTGCTGCGCCTTGAGCTCGTGGAACTGTTTTTCGGTCTCGGCGGCAAAGACGCCCCCCTCCTGCAGATCGCACTGGATGTTGTAGCGTTTGATCCGCTCGCGGATGATCTGCCCCCCCTCAAACAGCATGGAACCGAGCAGCCTGGCCTGATCCGGCGGGCAGTTCGCTTCTATGGTGTCAATGTCGCGGCTGTAGGAGTTGACTATTTGGCCGCCGTTGCGGCCGCTGGCGCCAAAACCGACCCGGGCTGCCTCCAGTACCACCACCTTGTAGCCCTTCTCCACCAGATGCAGGGCACTGGAGAGGCCGGTATACCCCGCCCCGATGACGCAGACATCGCACTCCAGCTGCTCGGTCAGTGTCGGGTAGGGCGCGTGTTTATTGGCGCTGGCTGCGTAGTAACTGTTTACATGTTCGGTCATGATCCTGTTTCCTTACCGGTTTGGTTGGCAAACCCTATTCCAAGATTAAAAACTGGCCGGGGTATGGGCACTGACGATGCGACAGGTCTCCCCCGACGGATTGCTGAAGCTGTGGGGTTCGCCAGTGTCGATCACATAGCTGTCACCCGCCTCCAGCTGATAACTCTCTCCTGCCACGGTCAGGATCACCGAACCCTCCAGCACAGTGCCCACCTCTTCTCCCTGGTGGGTCACCTGACCACCGGTGTCGGTGCCCGGGGGGTAGGTCTCCAGCATAAAGCCGAGCTGGCGGCGGTTGTTGCCGTTGTGCACCAGCTTCATCGAGACCCCCTGACTGCCCAGCTCGATCAACTGATCACCCTTGATCACCACCTGCGGCGGGCGACTCAGCTCCTCTTCGGCAAAAAAGCGTGACAATGGCAAGCCATATACGGTGAGCAGCTTTTGCAGCGAGGCGACCGAGGGGCTCACCTTATCCTGCTCGATCATGCAGATAGCACCGTGGGTCAGGCCGCTCAGCTCGGCCGCCCTCCGCTGGGAGAGCCCCAGTTGATGACGCACCGCCGCCAGCCGCTCCCCCATGCTCGCCTGCCGTGCAGCCCCCTGACCGGAGCGGGTACTGCTGCTCTGGGTTGGCGCCCCGCTCATGGCAGGCCTCCGCCATCGATTCCCTTGTCACGTTGGTACATTGGCCACCTCCCTGTTGCCACTGGTTAAAATAGCGGACCAGCCATGGCATCACTGTTTGCTATCTTACACAGCCTGGCGTTCATTATTTTGCACACCACTTATCGTGCGATACCCTGTTCATCTGGTTAAACTGCGCTACACAGCCCAATTTCTAGCATGCGACACACCAACAATTCAAATATATTTAACACTTGAAAAACATTTGCGCTCAATTTATGGTCTCTCTGTGCTTATTATTTTATACGGCAGCAGTACAGGATGAGCCGCATCATCGCCACCTTGCTGCCAGGTTTCATCATCGAGGCTTGCCATGTCCGCTACCAGTTCCAATCAAAGCTTGATCAAATCCCGTGCCTATATAGCTGGTCACTGGTGCGAGGCCGCCAGCGGCCGCACCTTCGAGGTGACCAATCCTGCCAGCGGGGCCGTCATTACCCAGGTGCCCGACATGGATGCCGAGGATACCCGCCGCGCCATCGCGGCCGCCCACGCGGCGCAACCCGCCTGGGCTGCGCTGACCGCCAAGGAGCGCAGCAACAAGCTCTACGCCTGGTTTGCCGCCATCACAACCCATAGCGACGAGCTGGCGCGCATCATGACCTGCGAGCAGGGCAAGCCGCTGGCAGAAGCCAAGGGCGAGGTGACCTATGGCGCCAGCTTTATCCAGTGGTTCGCCGAGGAGGGCAAGCGCGCCTATGGCCGCACCATCCCGGGTTTTAGCGGCGATCGCCGGCTGGCCACCATCAAGCAGCCGGTCGGGGTAGTCGCCGCCATCACTCCGTGGAACTTCCCCATTGCCATGATCACCCGCAAGGCGGGCCCTGCGCTGGCAGCGGGTTGCACCATCGTCATCAAACCCGCCGCAGAAACGCCGCTCTGCGCGCTGGCGCTGGCGGTGTTGGCCGAGCAGGCGGGCATCCCCGCCGGTGTCATCAATATCGTCACCAGCCATCAGGCGAGCGCTGTGGGCAACGAGCTGTGCAGCAATCCGGTGGTGCGCAAGCTCTCCTTCACCGGCTCCACCCGCATCGGCAAGCTGCTGATGCGCCAGTGCGCCGACACCATGAAGAAGCTGTCGCTGGAGCTGGGCGGTAACGCCCCCTTTATCGTCTTTGACGACGCCGACCTCGACGCCGCCGTGGCCGGGGCACTCGCCTCCAAATACCGCAACGCCGGGCAAACCTGCGTCTGCGCCAACCGCATTCTGGTGCAGGCCAGTATCTATGACGCCTTCGCCGAGAAGCTGACCGCTGCCGTCAGAGCCTTCAAGGTGGGAGATGGCATGGCGGAAGGCACCCAGATCGGCCCGCTCATCAACCCCGCCGCCGCCAGCAAGGTAGCCGAGTTGGTGCAGCAATCAGTCGCCGCCGGTGCCGAAGTACTGCTGGGGGGCGAAGCCCACCCCGCCGGCCCCCTCTTCTACCAACCTACCATTTTGGGCAAGGTGGATAAAACCAACCCCATCCTGCAGGAGGAGATCTTCGGCCCGGTCGCCCCGCTGGTGCGCTTCGAGACGGAAGCCGAAGCCATCGCGCTGGCTAACGATACCCCTTATGGGCTCGCCGCCTACTTCTATGGCCGCGATATCGCCCGTGTCTGGCGCGTCGCCGAGCAGCTTGAATACGGCATGGTCGGCATCAACGAGGGGATCATTTCAACTGAGCTGGCTCCCTTCGGCGGCATCAAGGAGTCAGGTCTGGGCCGGGAAGGGGCCGCCGAGGGGCTGGAGGAGTATCTGGAGACCAAATATCTCTGCTTTGGCGCCATTCGCTAGGGCAGTAAAACAGAGACGACAGGCCGCCGATCTGGCCCGATGGGCTGTTCGGCGGTAATGGGCGCCAGATCGCCCACCACATTTTCAGGGAATATCCGGGGCTGCGGCCCCTCAGGGAGGAAAGATGAGTCAGTCAGAATCAAACAAGGCGTGGCAAGCACGCCGCGAAGCGGCCGTGGTCAACGGCGTCGGCACCCTGCTGCCGGTCTTTATCGACCGTGCGCAAAATGCCGAGCTGTGGGATGTGGAGGGCAACCGCTACATCGACTTTGCCTCCGGCATCGCCGTGCTCAACACCGGCCACAACCACCCGAAGGTGGTGGCGGCGGTGCGCGAGCAGCTGGAAAAATTCAGCCACACCTGCTTTCAGGTCACCCCTTACCCGGGCTATATCGAGCTTGCCGAAAAGCTCAACGCCCTGGTGCCCGGCCCGACCCCGAAACGCACCCTGTTTCTCTCCACCGGTGCCGAGGCAGTCGAGAACGCCATCAAGATCGCCCGCGCCCATACCGGTCGCAGCGGCACCATCGCTTTCAAGGGGGGCTTTCACGGCCGCACCATGATGGGGATGGCGCTCACCGGCAAGGTGGTCCCCTACAAGACCGGCTTTGGCCCCTTCCCGGGTGAGGTCTACCACATCCCCTTCCCCGCCGACTATCTGGGGGTAAGTGAAGAGGATGCCCTGTACGCCCTCGATCTCTGCTTCAGCGCCGACATCGAACCCTCCCGCGTTGCCGCCATCATCATCGAGCCGGTACAGGGAGAAGGTGGCTTCTATCCTGCCTCCGCGAGCTTTATGCAAAAGCTGCGCAGCATCTGCGATCAGCACGGCATTCTGCTCATCTGTGACGAGATCCAGAGCGGCTTCTGCCGCACCGGCAAGACCTTCGCCACCGAGTATGCCGGCATCGAGCCGGACATCATGACCCTGGCCAAGAGTCTGGCGGGGGGCTTCCCGCTCTCTGCAGTAGTCGGCAAGGCAGAGATCATGAACGCCGCCAAGCCGGGGGGCCTGGGTGGCACCTATGCCGGTTCCCCCATTGCCTGCGCCGCCGCGCTGGCGGTGTTGCAGGTGATCGAAGAGGAGCAGCTCAACCAGAAGGCCCAGGCGCAAGGTGAGCAGATCAAGGCGGGACTGGAACGCATAGCCGAGCGTTTTGACTGCATAGGTCAAATTCGTGGACCCGGAGCCATGGTGGCCATGGAACTGGTGAAACAACGTGATGCCAGCCGGCCCGATCCCGACCTCACCAAACGTCTGGTGACCGAGGCGGGCAAACGCGGTCTGATCCTGCTCTCATGCGGGGTGCGCGCAAATGTCATCCGTTTTCTCGCCCCCCTGACCGCCCCTGCGGCAGTGATTGACGAAGGGTTGCGACTCCTTGAAAAATCGCTGGAGGCCGTGCTGGACTGACCAGCAGGAAAGCAATCGCTAACCTGTGCAAAAAAATGCAGTTTCGCCCCCCTTTTTTACTTGTCAAGGGGGCCCTGCAAATGCACAATGCGCCGCCACTGCAAGGACCGGTATCACCACATCTCACCGGTCCTTTTTTGTGCAGCGAACAAACCCATAAACGAGGCCGGATCACCCCCGGAAAAGATAGCGAGATTGGCAGCAATCTCCCGACACCACATTCTGTGAGGAACAACATGGGGCATCTCTATGCTTTCCTGCCGGCTCTGACCGGCGCGCGCCACCCCGGCGCCCTTGATTTCCGGGCCTCTCTCCCGGTTTCGTTGATGGAGTGTGCCGCCCTGGCACCGCGTGAGGAACAGGCATGATGAACGCCCAACCGGTTGGTCTGAAAAAGACCCTGAAACTGTGGCAGGTCGTGGTCATGGGTCTTGCCTACCTCACTCCCATGGCGGTATTCGATACCTTCGGCATCGTCACCGAAATTACCGAAGGCCATGTGCCGACCGCCTACCTCTTTGCCCTCATCGGCATGTTGTTCACAGCCCTGAGCTACGGCCATCTGGTACGCAAGTTCCCGTCGGCAGGCTCCGCCTATACCTATGCCCAGAAGGTGTTTCACCCCTATGTCGGCTTTATGGTGGGCTGGACCTCCCTGCTCGACTATATGTTCATGCCGATGATCAACATGCTGCTGGCCAAGATCTATCTGCAGGCTCTCTTCCCCGAGGTGGAGCCCTGGACCTATATCTTCGGACTGGCCGCGGTGATGACCATACTCAACCTGCGCGGCATCAAGCTGGTGGCCAACTTCAACAGCCTGATCGTCATCATGCAGTTCAGTATTATCGCCGTATTCATCTGCCTGATCGCCTGGGGCGTCCACAACGGTGAAGGGTTGGGGACCGTGGCCAGCAACCGTCCCTTCTTCTCCGAGCAGATCAACATCTCGCCGTTGTTGATGGGTGCCTCCATCCTCTGTCTGTCGTTCCTCGGCTTTGATGCCATCAGCACCCTGTCGGAAGAGACACCGGACGCGGATCGGGTGATCCCCCGCGCCATCGTGCTGACGGCGCTGATCGGCGGTGTGCTGTTTGTCAGCACGTCCTACTTCCTGCAGCTCTACTTCCCGGACATCTCCCGCTTCAAGCAACCGGATGCAGTCCTGCCGGAGATCGCTCTCTATGTCGGTGGCAAACTGTTCCAGGCGGTGGTACTGGTCTGCACTACGGTGGCGGTGCTGGCCTCGGGACTCGCCTCTCACGCCGGGGTGTCGCGCCTGCTTTATGTAATGGGTCGTGATCGCGCTCTGCCGAGTCGCTTCTTCTCCTATGTGCATCCGAAGTGGCAGACCCCGGCATGCAATGTGCTGCTGGTCGGTCTGCTGGCCCTCTCCGCGGTATCGTTCGATCTCGAGATGGCACTGGCACTGATCAACTTTGGCGCCCTGGTGGCCTTCACCTTCGTCAATCTGGCGGTGATTGCCCACTTCTATGTGAAGCTAGGCCGCAACAAGTGTCTCAAGGATCACCTGATGTACCTGCTGCTGCCGCTCTGTGGCGCCGCCTGCATCGGGGTGTTGTGGCTCAATCTGGAACCCGCCTCCTTCGAGCTGGGGCTGATCTGGGCGGCGCTGGGTGCCATCTACCTGTTCCTGCGCCTCACCGTGTTCCGCATCCCGCTACAACCTGCTGACAAGGTGGAGATCGCCCAGTAATCGCGGCTCAACCATACCGCCATACAAAACAAGGAGCCTGCGAGCTCCTTGTTGTTTTTGCGGCGAGCTGGTTGCCAGAAACGCGGTTTCTGCAGGAAGTGTGACTGATTTCAAATAACTACCCAGCCGGACCGCTCGCCGTGCCATGGCCCGAGCCGCGTCGCCTCCTATCATTAGTCACTAATGTGAATGGATATGCAATCACTCTTTTTCCATTTCACCCCCTCCCATCCCCCGCCAGCCGATAAGATCGCTGGACTCGAGCCCGGGGGAACGCCGGCAAATATGATCAGGATCAATGTTGAGGCGCTATGCACCCTGCAGCCCCGATTTGCCGACTTTTCATACGTTACGACAGGGTTCTCTTACCCCCCGAAAAGGGGGGAGCGGCTCGGGGACGGCTGCCGGGGGCGAGTGACCACTTACCCGCCCCCTGCGTATGCAAAAAAATGCGTTAATCCGCCCTTTTTTGCTTGTCAAGGGGGCTGACCGAATGCACAATACGCCGCCAATAAAGGACCGATGTTCACTGCGACATCGGTTTTTCTATTTTGAAGTGCAGTACAAACCCACCACAAGAGGCCGGAACATTTCCGGAAGTGATATCCGAGATTGCCAAACAATCTCCCGACGTTGAGAGGATAACAATGGGGCGTTTTAATGCTTTCCTGCCGGTACAGCCCGGTATGCGCCTCCCCGGCGCCCTTGATGTACAGGCTTGCGAATCCATCGTATCCCTGCGCTCGTTGCAAGCACGTGCTGCGGCACTGATTGAGGAGAAAGCGTAATGGCATCGCAAAACGCCAAGCTGCTCAAGACCCTTACCCTGACACAAGTGATTGTGATGGGTCTGGCCTATCTGACCCCCATGGCTGTCTTCGACACCTTCGCCATCGTCGGTGACATCACCGATGGCCGGGTCGCCACCGCCTATCTGCTGGCTCTGGGTGGCATCCTGCTCACCGCTTTCAGCTACGGTCATCTGGTACGCAAGTTCCCCTCTGCGGGCTCTGCCTATACCTATGCCCAGAAGGTGTTCAACCCCTACGTCGGTTTCATGGTCGGCTGGTCATCCCTGCTCGACTACATGTTCATGCCGATGATCAACATTCTGCTGGCCAAGATCTACCTGACCGCCATGTTCCCGGGCGTCGAGCCCTGGGTGTTCATCTTCGGTCTGGTGACCGTGATGACCTTCCTGAACCTGCGCGGCATCAATCTGGTCGCCAACTTCAACGGTCTGATCGTGGTGATCCAGCTGGCCATCATCACCCTCTTTATCGGCCTGATGGCGTGGGGCATCTACCACGGTGAAGGGGCTGGCACCCTGATGAGCAGCCGTCCGTTCCACTTCGAGTCAGCACAGCTGGTACCGCTCTTTACCGGTGCGACCATTCTCTGCTTCTCGTTCCTGGGCTTTGACGGTCTGAGCTCCCTCTCCGAAGAGACTCCAAATGCCGGCAAGGTGATCCCCAAGGCGATCGTGCTGACTGCCCTTATCGGCGGCATCATCTTCGTGGTGGTCTCTTACTGCCTGCAGCTCTACTTCCCGAGCCTTGCCCGCTTCCAGCATCCGGATGCGGTACTGCCGGAGATCGCCCTCTACGTTGGCGGCACCTTCTTCCAGTCCGTGGTGCTGGTCTGCACCACGGTCGCGGTACTGGCTTCCGGCATGGCGGCTCACGCCGGTGTGTCGCGCATCCTCTACGTGATGGGGCGTGACCGCATGATCCCGGAGAGGGTGTTTGGCTACATCCACCCGAAATACCGTACTCCGGCCATCAACGTGCTGATGGTGGGCGGTCTGGCCCTCTCCGCCGTGTCGTTTGATCTGGATACCGCACTGGCGCTGGTCAACTTCGGCGCACTGGTGGCGTTCAGCTTCGTCAACCTGTCGGTGATCGGTCAGTTCTGGGTGCGCGAGAAGCGCAACAAGACCCTCAAGGATCACGTCATCTACCTGTTGATGCCGCTGCTCGGTGCCGCCACCATCGGTGCTCTGTGGATCAACCTGGAGCAGAGCTCGCTGGAGCTGGGCCTGATCTGGGCGGGCCTCGGCGCAACCTATCTGTTCCTGCGTCTGGCGGTGTTCCGCATCCCGTTCCGTCAGTACGAGGAAGCGGCTGACGCCTGATCCTTTGCGGATAATGGATAGACAGAAGGGGAGCCATGGCTCCCCTTCTTGCTGCCGGTCTGTGGCCGGTCACACGGGCTTGGGCCCGGTCTGCTTACTACTTATCCAGTACGGCGGTCGCCGCAGCCTTGAGCGGATCGCGAGCGATGGTCTTGGCATCCTGCTCCGCCTTGTGCAGCTGCTGGTTTGCCTTGTCCATCTTCTGCTGCATACCGTTGCCGCTCTCCTTGAGGTCGGCACGCTTCTCGCCCAGCAGGTCGGTGCGGCCTTTTTGCACCTCGGCTTTCACCTTCTCTTTCTCCTGCTTCACCAGCTTGCTGGTATCACAGTTGCCCTTGACCCCCAGAGTGGCATTCACCGCTTCGTTTTTGAGGGCCTTGTCGAGGTTGCAGTCGGTTTTCAACAGGCTGGCCTGTGCCCCTGCCGAGAGCAGCCCCAGCGACAGAGAGAGGATCCATGCACGCATCATCTTGTTTACTCCTGCTTGCCAATAAAGGGGCGCAGTGTAGCGATCACATTCCGGCTGACAAGGCGGCAGTGCTTTCGTCCCCCCTTTTGCCACCCCAGAGCCAACCGGCTCGGTCAGCGCCTGTCGCCGCAGTTCGTCGTCATAAAAACATCATCGAAATGTCACGTTGTCATATTTCTGTCATTAACCACTGATTAAATGCGCGGGTCATCAACAACCCAAGACGGAACGACCGTCTCAAGAGGCTTTATGCAACACCATCACTCCTTGTCACAGCCGCCCGCGACCCGCGCCCTGTTCAACTGGATGAGTGTCATCGTACTGGTCTACCTGATCCTGGTTGCCGTGGGCGCCATCTCCCACGGCTTCAAAGATTTCTCCGGCGGCGCCGAGGGCGCAGCCCAGATCTTCGCCTTTGCCAACAACCCCTTTGTCGCCCTGCTGCTGGGTATTCTCGCTACCGCGCTGGTGCAATCCTCCAGCACCGTCACCTCGGTGATCGTCGGTCTGGTGGCTGGCGGCCTGCCCATCGGCATGGCTATCCCCATGGTCATGGGTGCCAACCTCGGCACCACCATCACCAACACCATCGTCTCCATGGGCCATGTGCGGGATCGCGCCGAGTTCCGTCGCGCCTTCGCCGCCGCCACCGTGCACGACTTTTTCAACCTGCTGGCGGTGTTCATCTTCCTGCCGCTGGAGCTGATGTTCGGTCTGCTGCAACACAGCGCCGAGTGGCTGGCCAACCTGCTGGTAGGCTCCGCCAACATGTCGATGAAGGGCATGGATTTCATGAAGCCGCTGACCGCTCCGGCCCAGCAGCTCATTGACAGCGCCGTTGCCTTCCTGCCGGGCAAGGGTGCCGCCATCGCCACCATCGTCATCGGTATCCTGCTGATCCTCGCCTGCGTCACGTATCTCGGCAAAGTGCTGCAACAGGTACTGGTTGGCCGCGCCAAAGAGGTGCTGCACAAGGCGCTGGGCCGTGGCCCGCTGACCGGCATTACCTCCGGTGCGCTGGTGACCATCATGGTGCAGTCCTCCTCCACCACCACCAGCCTGATGATCCCGCTGGCCGGCGGTGGCGTGTTCAGCACCCGTCAGCTCTACCCCTTCACTCTGGGGGCCAATATCGGTACCACCATCACCGCCCTGCTGGCTGCCACCGCCATCAGCGGAGCCGGTGCCCAGCTGGCCCTGACCATCGCGCTGGTCCACGTGCTGTTCAACCTCTTTGCCGTGGTCATCATCTATGGCATCCCCTTCCTGCGCGACCTGCCGGTGCGCGCCGCCGAGGGGCTGGCCCGGGTAGGCAGCGAGAACAAGCTGCTGGCACTGGGTTATGTGGCGGGTCTCTTCTTCGCCCTGCCCGCCCTGATGATGGTGGCCGCCAAGTAAGCGCAGCTGCCATGAAAAGGGGCGAGTCAGCGACTCGCCCCTTTTTGCGTCTGCGTCTCCGAGCTTTGCCTGCCCGCTCACATCCTCCCGCCCTGTGGCTCGCCATCAGGGGCGGTGCGCGATAAGATGGCGTCCTCATTGCACTTTTTACATTTCATGGAACAGGAAAAACTGATGAAATTCATACTGATCGCACTGCTCATCGCCGGTGTGGCCTACTACTTCTACTCCAGCAGCAACAACAAGAAGCTGGCGGCCGACAACGTGCGGATTGGCGCCGAGTTCCTCGCCAGCAACAAGGACAAACCGCTGGTGACCACCACTGCCTCCGGCCTGCAGTACGAAGTGCTGACCCCGGGTACCGGCACTGTTCACCCCACCGCCACCAGCAAGGTGAAGGTGCACTACGAGGGCAAGCTGCTGGACGGCACCGTCTTTGACAGCTCGGTCGCCCGTGGCGAGCCCATCGAGTTTGGCCTCAATCAGGTGATCGCTGGCTGGACCGAAGGGGTACAGCTGATGGTGGAAGGTGAGAAGACCCGTTTCTACATCCCTGCCAACCTCGCCTACGGCGACCGCGCCGCTGGCAAAATCCCGCCGGGATCAGTCCTGATCTTCGACGTGGAGCTGCTGGGTATCCAGTAAGCGCACCATCAGCAACAAGGCCAGCATTATGCTGGCCTTGTTGCTATGGGAACCTCACTCCCCCTTGGCGATCCCTTCCCGGCGCGGATCCGCTGCGCCAAACCAGCCACCGCCATTGCGCTCAACCCCCTGCAGGCCGGAGGTCTGCTCGTTCAATACCACCTCGTGTCCCCTCGCCTTCAACCCCTCGACCACCGACAGGGGGGTGCGTCCCACTTCCAGCTCGGTGGGACCGTTGCGGCTGCCAAAGTTGGGCAGATTGATGGCCTGTTGCAGGTTCAGGCCCCAATCCTGGGTGCCGAGCAGGGTCTTGCCCACGTAGTTGATGATGGCGGAGCCCCCCGGAGAGCCCAGCGTCATGGTCAGCTCGCCGCTTGGCTTGTCAAACACCAGCAGGGGTGACATGGAGGAGCGGGGCCGCTTGCCCGGCTCCACCCGGTTTGCCACCGGCAGACCGGCAGCATCTACCGAGGTGAAGGAGAAATCGGTGAGCTGGTTGTTGAGCAGGTAGCCGTTGACCATCTGACGCGATCCGAAACCATCCTCGATGGAGCTGGTCATGGAGATAGCCATCCCCGCCTTGTCGACGATCGAGACATGGCTGGTCGAGGGGAGTTCCGGGGTCGCATCCTTGCCGCGCGCCAGCGCCAGTGGCGGCGTACCGGGCTTGGCAATCCCCATGGAGTGCTGACCGACAAGCTTGCCGCGCTCGGCCAGATAGCCCTTGTCCAGCAGCCCCTTCACCGGCACGCTGACAAAATCGCTGTCGGCGACGTACTGGTTGCGATCGGCGAAGGCCAGACGCGCCGCTTCACTGTAGAGGTGGATGGCCTCGCTGGAGGCAGCCAGTCCCCCCTCCTTCGTAGTGATCGGCTTGAGGGATGCCATATCGCGGCTCTCCAGCATGCCGAAGATCTGGCCGAGCGCCAAGGTGCCGGACGAGGGAGTGGGGAAGCCACAGATCTTGCTCTGGCGATAGTCAAAGCAGAGGCCATCCCGCAGTTTGGCCTGATAGCTGGCCAGATCGGTGGCCGCCAGTACCCCGGGATTGGTGGGATGTTGGCGTACCTTGGCCACCATGGCATCCGCCAGCGGCCCCCGATAGAAGGCATCCGCCCCCTCTGTGGCCAGAGTGCGCAACACCTTGGCCAGCGCCGGGTTGGTCAGCCGGGTGCCTGCCGTTTTGGGGCGACTATCCGCCTGATAGAAGTAGGCTCGCGCCTGCGGATCCCGTGCCAGATAGGGATCCTTGGCCAGCAATGTGGCCAGCCGTGGACTTATCACAAATCCTTGCTCTGCCAGCGTGATGGCAGGCTCGAACAGCGCAGCCCAGGGCAACTTGCCATAACGCTGATGGGCCAGTGCCAGAGCGCGCAGGGTGCCGGGAACGCCGACCGAGCGGCCCCCCACCACCCCGTCATAAAACGCCAGCGGCTTGCCATCTTGCATAAACAGCTGGTCGGTGGCAGCGGCCGGCGCCGTCTCGCGGCCATCCACCGCACTCACCTTGCGGCCATCCCACACCAGCAGCAGCGTTCCGCCACCGATCCCGGAGGATTGCGGCTCCACCAGCGTCAACACCAGCTGCACCGCAATGGCGGCATCGACGGCACTGCCACCGGCCTTGATGATCTGGTAGCCCGCATCCACCGCCAGCGGGTTGGCGGCCGCCACCATGAAGTCATGGCCCTGCCAGCCCTGCTTGTCGGTCCAGCCACTGGCCGCCTCCGGCGCGATCAGGGTCTGGGCTGGCGGGGTGTAGTGAAAGCCGCTGTCACTGGCACAACCGGCCAGCAGGGCAAGGGCGACAGCCAGCCCCAGAGGTTTGCGCAACATGACACTCTCCTTGTCTGTTTTATGACCATGAAGAGGGACTATGTCACGATTGGCGCTGACAGCTCAAGTTATTGAACAAGATCAATATCTTACTCATCTATCAATAATGGCTATCCGCAATAGGTATAAAAAAACCGCCCGAAGGCGGCTTTTACGATGGGATGGCAGAGGCCAAACAGGCGCATGTCCGGTTAGATGGACTGCTCTTCGCCACCCAGGGCGGCAAACAGCGCCGGGATAAACTGGGACAGCTCGGCGGTGACCAGCGCGAAGTCGGCATCCAGACGGGCGGCCGGATCTTCGCTGGTGACGTCGTCGTTCTGCTCGCGCAGCTCTTCGCTGAATTTCAGGCGTTTGATGGAGAGATCATCCCCCAGCACGAAGCTGACGGTCTCGCCCCAGTTGAGGGCCAGCTTGGTCACCAGCTTGTCGTTGGCCAGGTGGTTCTTGATTTCATCCGTCATCAGATCCTGCTGCTTGCAGCGGATGATGCCGCCGTGCTCCATGGCACTGCGCAGCTCGGCTTCGTCTTCCAGAGTGAAGGAGGCTGGCAGATTGCCCTCGTTCAGCCACTCGGTCATGGTGATCTCGGGCGGGTTCTTGAGGGCCACCGGCACCACCGGCAGGGAGCCGATGGATTTGCGCAGCAGCGCCAGCAGATCGTCCGCCTTCTTGGCAGAACCTGCATCCACCACCATTAAATTGTCGGCCGGATTGATCCAGGCGAAGGTCTGGCTGGTACGACTGAAGGCACGGGGCAGCAGGGTGTGGAGGATCTCCTCTTTCAGCGCTTCCTTCTCTTTCTTCTTGAGGGCGCGTCCCTGTTCGAACTCGATCGCTTCTACCTTCTCGGCCAGCATCTCCTTGACCACGGTGCCGGGGAGCATCTTCTCCTCTTTGCGGGCGCAGATGAGGATGTGGCCGGAGGCAGAGTGGGTCAGGGTTGAGCCGAATTTGCCAAGGGGCTTGACCCACCCGAAACGGGAGATGTCCTGACTGCCGCAAGGGGTGAAGGCACAGGCTTCCAGCTGGGGTTCCAGCTGATCCACGGTCAGGTCAAAGGGGCGGGTAAAGCGATAAATCTGCAGGTTTTTAAACCACATGGCGTCCTCGGTCTCTAGATTGTCCGGCGGGCATTGTACTAGAGAGGCGCTTTGTGATCAGCCAATCATTCTCGCTAAATAAAGGGCGATCGACCTCACAGGGTCTCATTTATATCACCTGAACGGCCGTCAAGTTCCCCTAGACTGCGAGTGTACAAGTTGTTACCAAGGATGGATTTATGTTGCGGCCCAGTCGCCCGGAAGATATGGAAGAGCTCGTCGAAATCTGGCTGCTGGCCTCCCTGCAGGCCCACGATTTCGTCGATGCCTCCTGCTGGTGGCAGGCCCAGGAGGATCTGCGTACCCGCTATCTCGATCGTGCCGCCATCTGGGTGTTTGAGGAGCGCGGCGATCTGCTCGGTTTCATGGCGCTGGTGGACAACTATCTCGCCGCCCTCTTTGTGCGTCCCGACCGTCAGGGTCGCGGTGTCGGCCACGCCCTGCTGCAGGAGGCCAAGCGTCAGGGGGCGTCGCTCTACGCCCGGGTCTTCGTCGAGAACGATCAGGCGGTACGTTTCTATCGTCGCCACGGTTTCGTCATCAAGGGTGAAGAGTCCGATCCCCTCACCGGTCACCCCCAGTACAAGATGTGCTGCGAACCCGCATGAACTGATGACAGACCGCTGTTTTACTTGAAAAAAGCACGGGGCATCCTCATCTTGTCTCCATCGGGTGCCGCGGGCACCATCCCTGCAACCGGGCTGCTTTCCAATGAAAATCCTCCATACCGCCGACTGGCATCTTGGCCATCAACTCCATGGTCATGACCGCCGTTTTGAACACGATGCCTTCCTCGACTGGCTGAGCGACACCCTCAAGGCGCGCGAGATCGACGCCCTGTTGGTAGCGGGCGATCTGTTTGATACCGCCAATCCGCCCGCCAGCGCCTGGCAACAACTCTACCGTTTTCTGGCGCGGCTGCGCGCCGAGATGCCCCACCTCAACATGGTGCTGATCGGCGGCAACCACGACTCTCCCTCCAAGCTCGATGCCCCCCACGAGCTGCTGCGCGCCTTTGATCTGCATCTGGTGGGCAGCATCAGTCGCGACAGTGAGGGCAAGCTCGAGACCGACCGCCTGCTGGTACCGCTGCAAGACAAGGAGGGCAACATTGCCGCCTGGTGCGCCGCCGTGCCGTTCCTGCGCAGCAGCGACTTGCGGGTGGAGCCGTTGGAAGAAGGGCAGGACCGGCTGATCGAAGGGGTACGCCAAATCTACGCCGAGGTATTGGCCGAAGGGCGCGCCCGCTGCGGGGAGGGTCTGCCGCTCATCGCCATGGGCCATGCCTATCTGGCGGCGGGCCAGCTCTCGGAGCTGTCGGAGCGGCGGGTGCTCGGCGGCAACCAACACGCACTGCCTGCCGAACTCTTTGCCGGTGCCGACTACACGGCGCTCGGCCACCTCCATCTGGCCCAGAGCCCGGCCGAGGGGGTGCACTACAGCGGCTCGCCGCTGCCGCTTTCGCTGGCCGAAGCCAACTACAACCATCAGGTGCTGGAAGTGACCTTTTCAGAGGGGAAACTGGCCGGGCTGGAGCGGATCCCGGTACCCCGCGCGGTGGAGATGATCCGCCTGCCCCAGAGCAGCCTCGACGACGCACTCCAAGCCATCGCATCGCTCGAGCTGCCTGCTTGTCCACAAGAGGCACAACCCTTCCTCGAAGTGCGGCTGCTGCTGCCCAAGCCAGAAGCGCGCATCCGCGAGCGCATTCTCGCCGCAATCGCAGACAAACCGGTGCGTCTGGCCCGCATCAGCACCCAGTATCAGGGCTCGGGCGAAGGGCTGGCCGATGGTCGCGAGCGGCGCAGGCTCGATGAGCTCTCCCCCACCGAGGTGTTTCGCCTCTGCTATCAGC
Source organism: Aeromonas sp. 601027 (assembly GCF_049174455.1). Lineage (NCBI taxonomy): Bacteria > Pseudomonadati > Pseudomonadota > Gammaproteobacteria > Aeromonadales > Aeromonadaceae > Aeromonas > Aeromonas sp. 601027. The sequence continues at coordinate 202,719 of NZ_JAAKTN010000003.1, forward strand.
GCCAGTTCGAGGGGGAACCCGAAGCACAACTGGTCGCCTCGTTTGAAGAGATCCTGGAGCAGGTGAAGGAGTCAAACCAATGAAAATCTTGTCTCTGTCAGGTGAGAATCTGGCCAGTCTGACCGGCCCCTTCACCATCGACTTTACCAGGGGGGCGCTCGGCGCCGCCGGTCTGTTTGCCATCACCGGCAACACTGGCGCGGGCAAGAGCACATTGCTCGACGCCATTTGTCTGGCCCTCTACGACGAGATGCCGCGCTTTATTGCCAATCGCAAGAACGTGGCCGAAGTGGGCCGCATGGATGACGAAGAGAAGCTCAAGGCCAACGACGTGCGTGGCATCCTCAGTCGCGGCCACGCCAGCGGCTTTGCCGAGGTGCAGTTTCGTGGCTGCGATGGCCGCATCTGGCTGGCCCGCTGGGCAGTGCGCCGGGCGCGAAACCGCTCGGAGGGGCGTTTTCAGGCGCAGGAGCGAACCCTGACCGATGTGGAGTCAAGGCAGGTTTTCTCCGGCAGCAAGCGGGAGCTGCAGGATCGCATCGACGAGCTGGTGGGTCTCTCCTGGGAGCAGTTCCGCCGCGCGGTGATCCTGCCGCAGGGGGAATTTGCCGCCTTCCTCAAATCGGATGCCAACGAGCGCTCCGCCCTGCTCGAACGGATGACCGGCACCGAACTCTACTCTGCCATCTCCATCCAGACCTATGAACGGGCGCGGGAAGAACAGCAGAAGCTGGCCACCATCGCCCAGCGCCTCGGCGACGTGGCGCTGATGGATGAAGCGACCCGCGAACAGTGGGTAAGCCAGCAGGTGAGCCTCTCGACCACCCTCAAGCACGAGCAGCAACAGCAGCTGCTGATGCAGGACTTGCGCGACCTCAACAGTCGCATTGCAGCCCAGCTGCAGGGCTGCGCCGAGGGACAGGCGGCGCTCGATGCCGCCCTGCAGGCCCACGGCGCCGCGGCCCCCGAGCGCGAGGAGTTTGCCCGTGCCGAACAGGCCCAGGTGGCCCGAGCCGATCACGACGAGCTGGCCCGCCTCACCCTTGAGGTACAGCAGCAGGAGAAGGTGATCGCCGAGCTGGGGCCGGAGCTGGCCAAACTCGAGGAGCAGACCCAGCAGAGCGCGCTGACCGAACAGCAGTTGCTGGCGGAGAAGATCGCCGCCGAGCGGGAATGGGGTGCCCTGCAACCCGAACTCAAGCGGGCGCAGGAGCTCGATACCCGCATCCGGGAAAAAGTGCAGCAGTTGCAGAAGATCCAGCAGGAGGGGGCACAGGAGCGAGAAGTGCAACTCACGCTGGAGCAGGGCTGGCGCGAGCAGAGCCGACAGGTGGAACTGCTCAAGCAGCAGCACCAGCAGTGGGGCCTTTGGCTCGAAGAGCACAAGGAGCTGGCACCGGTGGCCCGTCAGTGGCAACCCCTGCTCACCGCCATGCAAGATTGGGCCGAGGATGCCGACAAGTTACAACAGCTGCTCACCCTGCGGGATCACAAGCTGCGCGCCCTGCAACAGTTGCAGCGCCAGCTGGAGCAAGGCCAGCAAGAGCGCGACTACTGGCAACATGAACAAGCTCGGCTGCAACAGCAACAGAACGAGCTGCAGGAGCAGCAGTGGGAGAGCCGCCTCGCCAAGGCGCAGGAGCAGTGGCAGCAGCAAACCGAACAGCTGGGTCAGCTGCGCCAGCTGCTGGAGCTGGCCGATTATGGCCGCAACCACGGCGAACAGCATGGCCGCTTGCAGCAGGAGATTGCCCAGCTGGAGCAGGCGCTGGGCAAGCTCGCCACCCTAAGCGAAGAGCTGGCCCCCGCCCGCGAGCGGCTCGCCCTGCAGCGGGATGAAGCGCGCCATGCGCTGGAGCAGTCCCGCGCCATCGCCAGCTTCGAGCAGTATCGCCATATCCTGAGCGATGGCGAACCTTGCCCGCTGTGCGGTTCTGGGGAGCACCCCTACAGCCAGAGCCAGCCACAGGTGGCCGGCATTCTTGGTCAACTGGCGGAACGGACCCGCAGTCTGGAGCTGGAGTGGGAGCGGCTCAATCATCAATACATTCAGTGCGAGAGCGAGCGTCAGGAGCTGGCCCGCCAGCTGGCGGTGCGTCAGCAACATCTGCCGGAGCTGGAAGCCCGCGCCGAGCAGCTGACCCAGCGCTGGCAACAGCTGGGGGGCGATACCCTGCTTGGCCATCCGCTGCCGCTGCGCCAAAGCCCCATTGAGTGGAACGAGCTGATGAGCACCCTGCTTGGCCGTGGCCAAGCGCTGGAACAGGGGTTGGCCCAAAGCCAGCAGCAGCTGCGTCAGGCCCAGCTTGGCCAACAACAGCTGCAGGGAGTGCGTCAGCAACTTAGCCAGTTGGCTGCCCAGCACCAGCAGTTTGACCAGCAGTGGCAGGAGGCCGATCGCCAGCGCATCGCGCTGGAAGGAGAAGTGAAGGCAATGGGCGAGCAGGAAGCGACCCTGCGCCAGCGCCTCGAACAGGGGGGCAACCGTCTCGATGAGCAGATGGCTGGCCAACCCTGGCGCCAGTGGCTCGGCAGCCAACAGTGGCACGAGTGGCAGCAGGCCTGCGAAGCCTGGCTGCACGGCCAGAGCGAGTGGGAGCGGCTGGCCAGCGAGATCGCAAGCCTCACCCCGGCACTGAGTGCGCAGGAGGCACGCCTGCAGACCCAGCGCGAGCTGCTGCACAAGCTGGAGCGGGACTACAAGGAGCACGAACAGCAGCGGCAGGGGCTGCTCACCAGCCGCGCCGCCTGTCTGAATGGCGAGGAGATCCCGCAGGTCGAGAGCCGCTGGCAGCAACGACTGCAGCAGCTCGCCAGCGAACTGGAGGCGATGCAACAGAGCGCCCGCGCCCTGCGCGAGCGGCAGACCGAGCTCAAGACCCGTCTCACCCATGTGGAGCAGGAGAAGCAGGTGAGCAGCCGCCGCAAACGGGAGGTGCTGGGCCGCTGGGCTGCCCACGCCAGTACCCTCAGCATCGCCGAATATGACCTTCGCCGCCTGCTCGCCATCACCCCCGATGAACTCAAGGCTCGCCGCACTGCCCTGCAAGGGCTGGAGGATGCGGTTGGCGAGGCGCGCACCCGCCTTGCCGAGCGGCAACGGGCGCTGGCGCTGGAGGAGAGCAAACGGGATCGCTATCGGGAACATCACCCCGAGCTGGCCGCCCTGCCGGATGCAGAGCTGAGCGACCAACTGGCGGCACTCGATGCCCGTTGTCGCGCCCTTGAAGAGCTGCTGTTCGAGTGCAAGAGCAAGCTGGCACAGGCCGAAGCCGCCGCTCTCAAGGCAGGCAGCCTGCAACAGGAGCTAGCCGCCCAGCAGGCGGTGGCCGACCACTGGCAGCAGCTGTGCGATCTGATTGGGCAGGCCAACGGCGCCAAGTTCCGCACCTTCGCCCAGAGCCTCACCCTCGAGCGTCTGCTGCTGGAGGCCAACGCCCAGCTCGCCGAGCTGTCGCCGCGCTACCGACTGGAGCGGGTACCCGGCACCGATCTGGCGCTGCAGGTGGTGGATCTCGATATGGGGGACGAGGTGCGTTCGGTGGACTCCCTCTCCGGCGGCGAGAGTTTTCTGGTGTCGCTGGCGCTGGCGCTGGCCCTCTCCAGCCTCTCGTCACGGCAGACCCAGGTCGAGTCGCTGTTTATCGACGAAGGGTTTGGCACCCTGGATCCGGACAGTCTGGATCTGGCGCTCGCCAGCCTCGACTCTCTCCAAGCCGCCGGTCGCCAGATCGGGGTCATCTCCCACGTCCAGACGCTGGTGGAGCGGATTGGCGTGCAGATCAGGGTCGAAGCACTCGGCGGCGGCGAGAGCCGGGTAGTGGTTCCCTGAGAGCCTTCGGCTCAATCACCACTACCATCGGCTAAATCACTACACCGTAAATAACAAGACCCCGCCAATTGGCGGGGTCTTGTTGAGAGGCTATCAGCCGAAGCGGTAGGCGCCCATATAGAGGCTGCCGCCATCCCAGCTTTCGTGCAGCCGGGTGGGCGCCACACCGTCGGCCGCCCCCAACGCCACAAAGAGCGGGCGCAGGTGGTCGTCGTGGGGATGGGACTCCACCGCACCGGGAGCCTGCTGGCGATAGTCGAGCAGCGCCAGCCGATCCTCGTCGGCCATCTTCTGCTCCAGCCAGTCGACAAACTGGCTGGCCCACTCCGGCACCGGCGAGCCTTCCGGTGCCAGCGCCCGCAGGTTGTGGGTGATGGCGCCTGAGGCGAGGATGCCAATCCCCTGACTGCGCAACGCCCCCAACACCTCTCCCAACTGCCACAACTGGGCCGGGGTGAAGCTGGCGGGAATGGAGATCTGCACCAGCGGGATCTCGCTGTTTGGGTCGATCAGGGAGAGCGGCGACCAGACCCCGTGATCCAGCTCGCGCCGCACCGGGGTGGCGGTCAGTCCGGCCAGTGCCAGCTGGTCGCTCACCCCTTGTTGCAGCCACTCGGGGCTGCTGGCAGGCCAGCGCATCCGGTAGAGGGGCTCGGGGAAGCCATAGAAGTCGTACATCAAGGCCGGTTTGGGCTCGACGTTGATCTGTAGCTCGCGGCTGAACCAGTGGGCGGAGATGACCACCAGCCCCTTGAGCTCACCCAGACGCAGGGTTCGCAGAAAGCGGGTGGCGGGTTGCTCACGCAGCACCAGATCCGGTGCGCCGTGGGAGATAAACCAGACAGGGGCGAGGGACATAAAGCAGACTCCAACAAAGTATCAGGGGGCGATACCGGAGGGGATATCGCTGTTGGAATCGATTATCCTCCCGCCATGAAAGGTGGACAATCCAGCAAGATAGATAAGAACTATCAACCAATGGTTGATAATTTCACGCTTTCACGACCGGTAAGCAGCAATAGATATCAAGGCTGCGACGCTTCCGGCTGCAGTCGGACTGCGCGAAGCGCCATCCGGGTCGCTGCACTGTGATCCTGCCACTCTCGCCACGCCAATCCCTCGGCGGCCACCTCCCCTTTCACCGGATGGGAGAAAATCGCCAGCAGTCGCGCATTATCAGGCCAGTAGCGGGCTGGCAGTGTCTGAACCAGCAGCAGGGCGGCGCCCAGCAAGAGCAGAGCCCATCCGGTTTCATGGCTGTTTTTCATCTCGGCCTCCTTCACCCGTGCGCCAATGAACTAACATTTTTGCGCAAGCCGGTGACAAGACGGTGACAGCGGACGGGTGGTCATTTTACAACATCTGAACCTCAACCCGGCCAAACAACCACAGATGGCAACATTTGTATCCCTTCAGCCCGAACCTGTGGCCGTATGCTCTAAAATGTGACTCACAGGAAAACGTTATCCCTGAAAAGAAAACGTTATCTGGTCAAAACGTTGTTTCTGGATCATAAAAAGATTCCAAAAACTGGTGTATATTGCTCGGCGGAAATTCCTTAACCATGAAGATTGACATGAAAAAGACCAAAATTGTCTGCACCATCGGTCCGAAGACCGAATCCAAAGAAATGCTGGCCAAAATGCTGGACGCCGGCATGAACGTCATGCGCCTGAACTTCTCCCACGGTGACTACGCCGAGCACGGCAGCCGCATCAGCAACCTGCGCGCTGTAATGGCCGAGACCGGCAAGCACGCAGCTATCCTGCTGGACACCAAGGGTCCGGAAATCCGTACCATGAAGCTGGAAGGCGGCAACGACGTCGCGCTGGTCGCTGGCCAGACTTTCACCTTCACCACCGACCAGACCGTGGTTGGCAACAAAGACAAAGTGGCTGTGACCTATGCAGGTTTCGCCAACGATCTGCGCGTCGGCAACCGCATTCTGGTTGATGACGGCCTGATCGGTCTGGACGTTATCGAAATCACCGAGCGCGAAGTTATCTGTAAAGTGCTGAACAACGGTGACCTGGGCGAGAACAAAGGCGTTAACCTGCCGGGCGTCTCCATCAAGCTGCCGGCCCTGGCCGAGAAAGACAAGCGCGACCTGATCTTCGGTTGCGAGCAAGGCGTTGATTTCGTTGCTGCTTCTTTCATCCGCAAGAAAGAAGACGTTCTGGAAATCCGTGAGCACCTGAAAGCCCACGGTGGCGAGAACATCCAGATCATCTCCAAGATCGAAAACCAGGAAGGTCTGGACAACTTCGACGAGATCCTGGCTGTTTCCGACGGCATCATGGTTGCTCGTGGCGACATGGGTGTAGAGATCCCGGTTGAAGAAGTTATCTTCGCCCAGAAGATGATCATCGCCAAGTGCAACAAAGCCCGCAAAGTGGTTATCACTGCCACCCAGATGCTGGACTCCATGATCAAGAACCCGCGTCCGACCCGCGCCGAAGCTGGTGACGTGGCCAACGCCATCCTGGACGGTACCGACGCAGTCATGCTGTCCGGTGAATCCGCCAAGGGTAAGTACCCGCTGGAAGCCGTGACCATCATGGCCACCATCTGCGAGCGTACCGATGCCGTGATGCCGTCCAACCTGTCTGCTGCAAACGACAGCAACAAGCTGCGCATCACCGAAGCCGTATGTAAAGGCGCCGTAGAGACCTCCGAGAAGCTGGACGCCCCGCTGATCGTGGTTGCTACCGAAGGCGGCAAATCTGCCAAGGCCATTCGCAAGTACTTCCCGAAAGCCTGGATCCTGGCTATCACCACCAACAAGAAAACTGCTGCCCAGCTGGTTCTGACCAAGGGTGTGGTTGCTCACGTGGTTGACAGCATCGCCTCTACCGACGATTTCTATCGCATCGGTAAAGAAGCCGCGCTGGAAATCGGCATGGGTCTGAAAGGTGACGTGGTTGTGATGGTCTCCGGTGCTCTGGTACCGAGCGGCACCACCAACACCGCTTCTGTTCACGTTCTTTAATCAGAGCTGAACGAGTTGAAAACGGCGCCTGCGGGCGCCGTTTTTTTTGTCCCTCCCCCCTGCTTACCTGACAAGCCCGGTGTTAGAATCCACGCGAATTTAATCTATGCGGGAAATCTCCCGAATATCGCGTAATAACCCGGAAGTTATATGCCCTCAATACGTTTTAAAAGAGTCTCGGCCACCCTGTTGCCGCTGCTCTGTCTCCTCGCCAGCCTCTGCGTCCCGCAAGCCATGGCGCAAGATGTCCCCTCTCGCAACGCAGTTCAGCGAGCGCTGGATGGTCTGGGTAAATCAGAGACCCTGACCGTCAGTCAGCAAGCAGATCAGAAGTTGCTGACCGAAACCCTCGGCCTGCTCGACAACATCGACAAGGAGGAGGCGAAGGCCAAGACCCAGGCCCAGCGGATCCGCAACCTGCCCACCGAACTCAGAGAGATCAGCGCCAAGCTCGATGCCCTGACCAAGGGCAAAAGTGCAGAGCAGATCAAGAGCGAATACGCCAGCATGAGTCTGGCAGAACTCGACAGCCGTCAGCCGGAAGTGCTGGCCAACATGCAGGCGGCCCAGGAGGCCCTCGGCGCCATCGGCAGCCAGCTCACCAGCTTGCAGACACTGCCGGAGCGAGCCCAGGCCAGCATGAGCCGTGCCTACCAGCGCAGTCAGGAGATCCGCAGCCGCCTCAACGCAGGTGAAAGCGTCTCCAGCGCCGAGAAGATGAAGCTCGGTGCCGAGCTGGCCCTGCTCGACCTGCAACTGGCCCACCTGCAAAAGGAGCTGGATAACCGTACCAGCATGCAGGATCTGGCGATCAAGCAGCGCGACTACCAGAGCGCCCGTCTCGCCAGCGAAGAGCAGAAACTGCAGCTGTTGCAGGATCAGAGCAGCGCCAAGCGCCTCGGCGACACCGAAAAAACCGCCGAGCAGACCGGTGAACTGGTGGCGACCGAAGACAGCCCGCTGGTGCAAAAAGAGCAGGAGCTCAACCACCAGCTCAGCCAGCAGCTGATCGGTGCCACTACCAGCCTCAACTCGCTGGTCCAGAAAAACCTGCAAGCCAAGAGCTGGCTGGAGCGCGGCATCCAGACCGAGCGCAACCTCAATGAACAGGTGCAGATGCTCAAGGGCAATCTGCTGCTGTCGCGCATCCTCTATCAGCTCTATCAGCAGCTGGAGGCGGCCCCCACCATCGCCGTCAAAAACCTGGAAGAGCAGATCGCCGATCTCCATCTGGCCCAGTTTGAACTGAGCCAGCAGCGTGACCAGCTGTTCCAGAAGAACCTCTATCTGGACAATCTGATCGCCGGCAGCAAGGATCCGGTGAGCGAGGAGGACAAAGAGAGCCTTGCCAAGCTGCTCGACACCCGCATCAATCTGCTCGATCAGCTCAACCGCCAGCTCGACAGCCAGCTTACCAACGCCATCAGCCTGCAGCTGACCCAGCAGCAGCTGGCGCGGGTCTATGCCTCTATCGAATTTACCCTGCAGCAACACATCTTCTGGGTAAGCAGCAACAAGCCCATCGACAGCAAGTGGTTTATCAGCTGGCCCGCCCAGGCCTACAAACAGGCCTCCGACTGGGTATTGAAACCGGACTGGAAACGCTGGCGCGAAGAGCTGCTCGGGATCTCCCTGCTTGCCTTCCCGCTGCTGCTGATCGGCGGCCTGCTGGTCTGGAAACGTCCGGCGCTGGTTGAGCGCGAGAAGAAGATCACCAAGGACCTTGGCCGTTTCCGTCAGGACAGCCAGTGGCACACCCCGCGCGCCCTGCTCTATACCGTGCTGCAACGCCTGCCGGGCAGCATGTTCATTCTGGCTGGCGGTCTGCTGCTCACCTACTGCGGTCTGCTCAGTCCCAAGCTGATGTTCCAGATCACCCTGAACCTTGCCCTCGGCTATCTGGTATTCAGCGTCTATCTGGCGGTGATGCGCCCGGGCGGCATCGCCGAAACCCACTTCCGGATCCCGAAAGCGGAGCTGCAGGCCAAGCGCAACAGCATGCGCTACATCTGGTTACCACTGCTGCCGCTCATCATGCTCGCAACCAAGGCGGTGGTTGAACCCTCCACCCTGGGCAACGACGTGATCGGCCAGGCCATGACCCTGACCCTGCTGGGGCTGGCCGCCTATCTGGTGTTCCCCATCTCCCGCGCCCGCATCAAGGGCGAGGCGAGCATGCAGAAGTCGCTGATCGCCATCGCCCTGGCGCTGGCGCCGGTGGCGCTGATCGTGCTGGCTGTGCTCGGTTACTACTACACCGCGCTGAAGCTGACCGGTCGCCTGATCGAATCCTTCTACCTCATCATCATCTGGAGCTTGGTCTACCGCACCGCCCTGCGTGGTCTGGAGCTGGCTGCCCGTCGTCTGGCCTACCGCCGAGCGGTGGCCAAGCGTGAGCACAAATCTTCGGAAGATGCGGAAGGTGGCGAGTCCATCGAAGAGCAGCCCATGGACCTGGAGGATGTCAGCCAGCAATCCCTGCGTCTGACCCGTACCGTGCTGATGCTGATCTTCGGTGTCGCCTTCTACTGGCTCTGGTCCGATCTGGTCGCGGTCTTCTCCTACCTCGACAGCATGGTGCTGTGGCACCGCAGTGAAGGCACCGGCGCCAACGCCGTGCTGTTCCCCATCAGCCTGAGTGACGTGCTGATCGGCTTCCTGCTGCTCGGCGGTGCCTGGTCACTGGCGCGCAACCTGCCGGGCTTGCTGGAGGTGCTGGTGCTCTCCAAGCTCAACCTGGCTCAGGGGACCGCCTACGCCATCACTACCATGCTCAACTACGTGCTGATCGGCTTTGGCTCCCTCACCGCTCTCTCCATGATGGGCGTACAGTGGGACAAGCTGCAGTGGGTTGCTGGTGGTCTGTCAGTCGGTATCGGTTTCGGCATGAAGGAAATTCTTTCCAACTTCGTCTCCGGCATCATCATCCTGTTCGAGCGTCCGGTGCGGATCGGTGACACCGTCACCATCGGCTCCTTCTCCGGTACCGTCTCGCGGATCCGCATTCGCGCCACCACCCTGACCGACTTCGACCGCAAAGAGGTGATCATCCCCAACCAGCAGCTGATGACAGAACGGCTCATCAACTGGTCGCTGAGTGACACCGTCACCCGGGTGATCGTACGGGTGGGCGTGGCGTATGGCTCGGATCTCGAGCTGACCCGCACCCTACTCAAGCAGGCGGCCGACGAAAACAGCCGCGTGCTGAAAGACCCAGCCCCCATCGTCTACTTCCTCACCTTTGGCGCCAGCACGCTGGATCACGAGCTGCGCTTCTTCGTGAGCGAACTGGGTGATCGCAACCCGGCGGTAGACGAGTTGAACCGCAAGATCGACCAGCTGTTCCGCGAGAACGGCATCGAGATCGCCTTCAACCAGATGGATGTCTACATCAAGAACATGCAGGGCGAAGAGCAGAAGGTGGAGTCCAACTCCGCCGCTCTGCCACCTCCCGCGGAAGATGGCAAGCAGCCAGCCTGATAGCGAACTGCACTGATCTGATGACAACAGCCGCTCACCCAGGTGAGCGGCTTTTTTATGTTCCCGTTGCCACGACCGTCCACTCAGGCAACCGCCGGAGAGTGATAAATGAGTTTACCCGCTGCGGTCTCTCACCTAATGTAGGCTGACGAACGGGAGAGCAGGGAGCCGCGTTTTCGCCCATGGATGACCAACAACTAGAGCACATTCTGTTTCGCTCCTTTGATGTGATCCCGCTCCCAATCCTGGTGTCCGAGTCGACAGCCAGCCAGGGTCATATGTCACCCGACCGGATCCCCCTGCGTCGCCATCTCTTCCTCAACAGGGCCTTTCGCGAACAGCTGGGCTATGAGCTGCAGGATCTGCCGGACATGGAGAGCTGGTTTCACCTCGCCTATCCCGATGAGAGCTATCGCAACTCGGTAATTCAGGCTTGGCATAACCAGATAGAGCAGAGCCTGCACCATGGACTGGAGGTCGCCGAGATGCCGGCGCTGATCCGATGCAAGAGTGGCCACTCTCGCTGGTTTATCGTCACCGCCCAGCTGGGGGCAGATGCCATCCCGGATAGCCATATCGTCACCTTTCGCGATATCCACGACCTGCAATGCATGGTAGAAGAGGTGAGCCGCCTCTCCTGCACCGATCCCCTCACCGAACTGACCAACCGGCGTGGCGCCCAGCAACAGCTGCAGGCTCTCTGGTTGCAGGGCCAGCCCCTCTCGGTGGTGTTGGGAGATATCGACCATTTCAAGCAGGTCAACGACCGCTACGGCCATCCTGCGGGCGATGCCGCACTCTGCGCCGTCGCCCATGCCATGGCGGGCCAGTTGTTGCCCGGGGAAAGCCTGGCCCGTTGGGGTGGAGAGGAGTTTCTGTTGATCCTGCCAGACTGCAGCATTGAGCAGGCGGCACAACGTGCCGAGCAACTGCGCCAGCATGTCAGTACCACCCGCTTGCCATGGCAAGGAGAACAGATCGCGCTAACCATCAGTCTGGGGTGTGCCGGCATGAAGGGTCAGGAGAGCATCGACTATCTGCTGATGATGGCAGACCGAGCCCTTTATCAGGCGAAGGAGCAGGGACGTAACCGGGTGGTCATGTCGGCACAATAGCCTGATAGCCAGAAAGGGAAGCTCGCACGCAACCATAAAAAAACCGAAGCACCAGGCTTCGGTTTTTTACTGCGGCAACTGGCATAGGCCAGCCGACCATTACTTCTTGATGCGGATAACCGGAGTCTCGCCCACAGTCACGGCACCAGTCATCTTCACCAGCTCTTTGATCTCGTCCATGTTGGAGATGACCACCGGAGTCAGGGTAGATTTGGCTTTTGCTTCCAGAACGGCCAGATCGAATTCGATGATGGTGTCACCGCGCTTGACCTGCTGGCCTTCCTGAGCGATACGCTTGAAGCCTTCGCCTTTCAGTTCAACTGTGTCGATACCGAAGTGAACGAACAGCTCGATACCAGAGTCGGACTCCAGAGAGAACGCATGGTTGGTCTCGAAGATTTTGCCGATGGTGCCGTCGCACGGAGCAACCATCTTGTTGCCAGCCGGCTTGATAGCGATGCCGTCACCCACGATCTTCTCGGCGAAGACAACGTCAGGCACATCTTCGATCGGCACGATTTCGCCAGACAGCGGAGCAAAGATTTCGATGCCGCCGGTATCAGCGCTATCGTCGGACACCAGTTTCTTCAGTTTGTCGAACAGACCCATAGTAAAAGCTCCTAAAGATGATTTGTCGCTGTTTGCAGCCGATCTTAGCAGACTGCCTTCTGCTTGATAAAGTTATCTACGCACGCTTCGATTTCAGCAGCGGTGGCAAAGCTCAATGCCTGGTCAGCCATTGCCTTCACATCTTCGAAGCTGGTGTTGCGGATAAGCTTCTTGATACGCGGTACAGAGATGGCGCTCATGGAGAACTCATCCAGACCCATACCCAGCAGCAGCAGAGTGGCGCGCTCGTCACCAGCCAGTTCACCACACATACCGGTCCACTTGCCTTCGGCGTGGGACGCATCGATAACCATCTTGATCAGGGTCAGGACGGAGGGTGACAGCGGGTTGTACATAGCGGAGATCATCTCGTTACCACGATCGACAGCCAGGGTGTACTGGGTCAGGTCGTTGGTACCGATACTGAAGAAATCCACTTCCTTGGCCAGATGATGAGCCATCACGGCAGCGGCCGGGGTCTCGATCATGATACCCACTTCGATGGATTCATCAAAGGCTTTGCCTTCGGCACGCAATTCGGCTTTCAGCGTCTCTACGGTAACTTTCAGGCTACGGAACTCTTCGACAGAGATGATCATCGGGAACATGATGCGCAGTTTGCCGAAGGCAGACGCACGCAGAATTGCCCGCAGCTGAGCGTGCATGATGTCTTCGCGGTCGAAGAAAATACGCACGGCACGCCAGCCCAGGAAGGGGTTCATCTCTTTCGGGAAATTCATGTACGGCAGCTCTTTGTCGCCGCCAATGTCCATGGTGCGCACGATGATCGGCTGATCCGGCATCGCTTCGGCCACTTCTTTGTAGGCTTTGAACTGCTCTTCTTCGGTCGGCAGCGCGTCACGATCCATGAACAGGAACTCGGTACGGTACAGGCCCACGCCTTCGGCGCCATTGCGTATGGCACCTTCGGTATCCTTGACGGTACCGATGTTGGCGCACACTTCGACCTGGTGACCATCCAGCGTGATGGCTGGCAGATCTTTCAGCTTGGCCAGCTCATCTTTCTCGGCCTGGAACTGAGCCTGGAACTTCTTGGCTTCGGTCAGCTGTTCAGCGGTCGGATTGATGATGATCTGGTTGTTGATCGCATCCAGCACCAGCATGTCACCGTTCTTGACGCGCTCGGTGATGTCGTTGGTGCCTACCACGGCCGGCAGCTCCAGGGAGCGGGCCATGATGGAGGTGTGAGAGGTACGGCCACCGATGTCGGTGACGAAACCCAGCACATATTTCAGGTTGATTTGAGCGGTTTCAGACGGGGTCAGGTCTTTGGCGACCAGGATCACCTCTTCGTCGATGGTGCTCAGGTTGACAACGGCGATGCCCAGTACGTTCTTGACCAGACGGGTACCGATGTCACGGAAGTCGGTAGCGCGTTCGCGCAGATAAGGGTCATCCAGCTCGGCCATCATCTTGGCGTACTGTTCGATCACCTCATAGATGGCTTTGTCAGCGGAAGCCTTGTTCTCTTTGATGAAGGATTTGATATCCCCTTCCAGCTCCTCATCTTCGAGCAGCATGATGTGGCCTTCGAAGATGGCCTCTTTTTCCTCACCGAAGGTGCGACCGGCCATCTCTTTGATGGCTTCCAGCTGGGTAGCTGACTTGGTACGAGCTTCGAGGAAACGGTTGATCTCGGCATCAATCTGGTCAGCAGAGATTTTGCCCTGATTGATAACGATTTCATCTTCTTTAAGAAGAAGCGCCTTACCGAATGCGATACCGGGGGACGCAAGAATGCCAGATATCATAATCCTTCCTATTAAAACGACTGTGGGGGAGGAATCTAAAGCTGGATTACTCCAGCTCGTCCATCAGGGCAACCAGCTTCTCAACAGCTTGCTGAGCATCCGGGCCATCAGCCTGGATAGTTACGTTGGTACCCTTGGTCAGGCCCAGGGTCTGCAGCTTGAACAGGCTCTTGGCGCTGGCGGACTTGCCACCGGAGACCACAGTGATCTCGCTTTGGAATTCTTTGGCTTCTTTCACGAACTGAGCTGCCGGACGGGTGTGCAGGCCGTTTTCAGCAGTAATAACAACAGACTTCTCGTACATGGTTTCACCCCATATTATTGATATTTTTTGGTGGATTGGTCGTTTTTGAAGCAACCTGACCCACCGTGTCAGTATGGATATGTTGTAAAGTAACGAAAGCAGACCCGCAATGGTTTAATCCAGGTCAAGTTTCTGTGCAGTAATCGGCGCGCTGGTTGGCAATTTTCAGTTATTGGGCTACAAGCCGCATCAGGACTGGCCTGAAATTATTTTATAACGAAAAATAACACTTTGTTACTTTGTGATACCCAGCCAGCAAACACCGCGTGACGCCGCACAGGATATGAGATTTAGAGCGGAATGTCTGCTTTTTTTCTCACTCCCAAGCTTGTTATTTTACCCCAAAAAATAAGGATCAAGTGACACTATCAGGGGTTGAGTCTAGCCCATAAAGAAGCGGCGCTCTTGGGAGCGCCGCTGTTTTGAAAGATTCCGATCAGTTACTGCTGCAGTTCCTGCTCGCTGAACACCCCGGCAAACAGGGCGCTGGAGAGGTAACGCTCCGCCGCACTCGGCAGGATGACCACAATGGTTTTGCCCGCAAATTCCGGCAGCTCGGCAAGACGGCTGGCTGCCACCACCGCAGCACCGGAGCTGATACCGGCCAGGATCCCCTCCTCCTCCATCAGACGACGGGCCATCTCGATGGCTTCATCGCTGGTCACCTTCTCCACCCGGTCGATGAGGGAGAGGTCCAGGTTGCCCGGGATAAAGCCGGCGCCGATCCCCTGGATCTTGTGGGGGCCCGGTTTGATCTCTTCCCCGGCCAGCTTCTGGCTGATGACCGGCGACTCCGCCGGTTCGACCGCAACAGAGACCACCGCCTTGCCTTTCGTCTGCTTCAGATAGCGGGAGACACCGGTAATGGTGCCGCCGGTACCGACCCCGGCCACGAACACATCTACCTCGCCGTCAGTGGCATCCCAAATCTCGGGGCCGGTAGTCTTTTCGTGGATCTCCGGGTTGGCCGGGTTTTCAAACTGTTGCAGCAACACATACTTGCCCGGCTCGGATTCGAGGATCTCGTTGGCCTTGGCAATGGCCCCCTTCATGCCAAGCGGCCCTTCGGTCAGCACCAGATTGGCACCGAGCGCCTTGAGCAACTTGCGGCGCTCCAGGCTCATGGTAGCCGGCATGGTCAGGGTGATAGGATAGCCGCGAGCTGCCGCGACAAAGGCCAGAGCAATACCCGTGTTGCCGCTGGTGGGCTCGATGATCTCCTTACCCTTGGTCAGGATGCCGCGCTTCTCGGCATCCCAGATCAGGTTGGCACCGATCCGGCACTTGACGCTGAAGCTGGGGTTGCGGCTCTCGATCTTGGCCAGCACGCGACCTTTGGTAACACGGTTGAGACGAACCAGCGGGGTGTGACCGATAGTCTGGCTGTTGTCCTCAAAAATTTTGCTCATGGCGCTATCCCTGTGTTTGTTACGACGATGAAACAAGATTACCCTGTGGTTTCTGAATGAGAAGTGACTATTCGTTATAACCATATGGTATTACAACATATAGAGCTTATTCTCTCTGGCCCCTGACTCCAGGCGCCAATCGTCAAAGGAACCGACGTTATGGGATTTTCAGGAAGCAGCCAGTATCTCGCCTCCGATGCATTGAAGATGGCGGTCAATGCCGCCATCACCCTCGAAAAACCGCTGCTGATCAAAGGGGAGCCGGGCACCGGCAAGACGGTGCTGGCGGAAGCGGTCGCCGACCATCTCGGCACCGATCTCATTGCCTGGCATATCAAGTCCACCACCAAGGCCCAACAGGGGCTCTACGAATATGATGCGGTGGCCCGGCTGCGGGACTCCCAGCTCGGCGACCCCAGAGTGGCCGATATCAGTCACTACATTCGTCAAGGAAAGTTGTGGCAGGCCTTCAGCGCCGAGCAGCGACCTGTGCTGCTGATCGACGAGATAGACAAAGCCGACATCGAATTCCCCAACGATCTGCTGCTGGAGCTGGATCGGATGGAGTTCGACGTCTACGAGACCGGCGAGCGAGTCAAGGCGCGCCAGCGGCCGGTGGTCATCATCACCTCCAACAACGAAAAAGAGCTGCCGGATGCCTTCCTGCGCCGCTGTTTCTTCCACTACATCCGCTTCCCCGACAAGGCCGAGATGCAGGCCATCGTCAAACTCCACTACCCCGACCTCAAGGAGAGCCTGCTTGGCGAGGCAATGGAGCTCTTCTTCGAACTGCGCGAAGTAGAGGGGCTGCGCAAGAAGCCCTCCACCTCGGAACTACTGGACTGGATCCGCCTGCTCTTGGCCGACGATATCGCCCCCGAGGCGATGCGCGCCCGCGAGCCCGGCAAGCTGGTGCCCGCGCTATATGGCGCCCTGCTCAAGACCGAGCAGGATTTGCATCTCTTCGAGAAGCTCGCCTTTCTGGCCCGGCGCGGCAGCTGACCCATGCTGATCGACTTTTTTACCCACCTGCGCCGCCACAAGCTCCCCTGCAGCCTGCGTGAGCTGCTGGACTTGCACGCCGCGCTGGCAGCCCGGCTGGTCGCTGCCGATATGGACGAGTTCTACCAACTCTCCCGCTGCCTGCTGGTAAAAGACGAGGCCCACTACGATCGCTTCGATCGCGCCTTCGCCGAATACTACGAAGGGCTGGAAGCCATCCCCCTGCTGCCGGAGAGCCTGCCCGAGGAGTGGCTGCGCAAGGAGTTCGAACGGCTGTTGAGCCCAGAGGAGAAGGCGCTGCTCACATCCCTCGGCGGACTCGACAAGCTGCTGGAAACCCTTAACCAGCGATTACGCGAGCAGAAAGAGCGCCACGCCGGTGGCAACAAGTGGGTGGGAACCGGTGGCAGCAGCCCGTTTGGCCACGGCGGTTTTCACCCCGAGGGCATCCGCATGGGTGGAGAAGGGCAGCACGGCAAGGCGACCAAGGTGTGGGAGGCCCGCCACTATCGCAACTTCAGCGACGACTCGCCGCTCGGCCAGCGCGCCATTCAGCTGGCGCTGCGCAAACTCAGACGCTGGGTGCGCAAAGGCAATCCCGACGAGCTGGATCTCGACGACACCATAAAAAGTTCGGCCCGCCAGGGCTGGCTCGATGTGAAGCTGCGGCCCGAGCGCCACAACGGGGTCAAGCTGCTGGTTTTTTTCGATGTGGGGGGCTCCATGGATGCTCACGTGGCCGAGGTGCAGCGCCTCTTCTCCGCCCTGCGCCACGAGTTCAAGCATCTGGAGTACTTCTATTTTCACAACTGTCTCTACGACTTCGTCTGGAAGGATAACGCCCGCCGCTTTGAGGAGCGGTTCGATACCCTGCGGCTGCTGCGCACCTATGGCAGCGACTACCGGGTGATCCTGGTGGGGGATGCCACCATGGGCCCCTACGAGATCACCTGGCCCGGCGGCAGCGTCGAGCAGTGGAACGAGGAGTCGGGTCAGGTGTGGCTCACCCGCTTGCAGCAGCACTTTCCCAAACTGGTTTGGATCAATCCCACCCCGCGGCGGGAGTGGCTCTGGCATCCCTCCATCAAACTGATGAATGACGTGGTTGGCGGACGGATGCATCCGCTGACTCTGGCGGGTCTCGCTGCGGCGATCGACCAGCTGTAACCCTCTCTACCCTATAAACCGACAAGCCGGGAACGCACCCGGCGAGGAGCAAAGATGACCTCTATCGTGATCAGTGGCTCAGGCCTCTATACCCCACCCTTTGCCGTCAGCAATGAAGAGCTGGTGGCCGCCTTCAACCAGTATGTGGATCTCTACAACGAGGAGAACGCCTCCGCCATCGACGCCGGCCAGCTCCCCGCCAAGCAGCATTCCAGTTGCGAGTTCATCGAGAAGGCGTCCGGCATCAAGAGTCGTTATCTGGTGAGCCGAGAGGGAGTGCTCAACCCCGACATCATGCAACCGCTGCTGGCGGAGCGGCCCGACGATCAGCCCTCCATCATGGTGGAGATGGCGGTGGCCGCCGCCGAACAGGCGCTGATCGCCGCCGGTCGCGAGCCGGGAGAGATCGATCTGGTCATCGTCGCTGCCTCCAACATGCCACGCCCCTATCCGGCGCTGGCCATCGAGCTGCAGCACTATCTGGGAGCAAGCGGCATGGCCTTTGACATGAACGTGGCCTGCTCGTCTGCCACCTTCGGCATCAAGACAGCCGCCGACATGCTGGCGGCAGGCACCGCCAACGTGGCGCTGGTGGTTAATCCGGAGATCTGCTCGGGGCATCTCAATTTTCGCGATCGTGATAGCCACTTTATCTTCGGCGACGCCTGCACCGCGGTGCTGCTGGAGCGAGCGGAAGATTGCAAGGTGGCCAATCCGTGGCAACTGGTAGCCAGCAAGCTGGTGACCCAGTACTCCAACAACATCCGCAATAACTTCGGCTTTCTGAACCGGCTGAGCCCGCGCACCCGCTACGGCGACGACAAGCTGTTTCGCCAGCAGGGGCGCAAGGTGTTCAAGGAGGTGTTGCCACTGGTGTGCGACCAGATTGCCAACCTGCTCGATGAGCAGGGCTGGCCCGCCGAGAGCCTGAGCCGGCTCTGGCTCCATCAGGCCAACCTCACCATGAACCAGTTCATCGGTCGCAAGCTGCTGGGCCACGATGCCAGCCAGCAGGAGGCGCCGGTCATTCTTGATAGCTATGGTAATACCAGCTCGGCGGGTTCCATCATCGCGTTTCATCTGTACAATCGCGACCTTCCTGCGGGGGCTCGCGGCGTACTGTGCTCCTTTGGCGCAGGCTACTCCATCGGTAGCCTGCTGCTACAACGACAGTAACAGAGTGCGCGGGGAGAGTGGCCCGCGCCCTGTACTCTGATTGGGGTTTGGCGCTGTTTCGCCGCTAGCCCCTCTCTCGGTTCACCCTTACGAGAGGAGAAAACGGGCATAAATAGTGGCCAGACCATGACTATTGATCCGAAAACACCGGACTACTGTGACAACGCATACCGACAAGCCATTGATGAAAAACTTATTTTTCAGATTGGTTGCAATTTTTGAGTACCATGGTGCAACGGGGCGATATCTGGATCACAAGATGACAGGAAAAGGCTGCAATTTGTCATCCTTTGCCAATGATGGCTTCCAATGAATTCGAGGTTTGCTATCATCCGGAGACATTTCTTATCTGTCGCCGGCTACAAAAGAATCCCCTCATGTACACACAGTTCTTCGGCCTATCGGAACCGCCTTTCTCCATCTCGCCCAATCCCAAATACCTCTATATGAGTGAGCGCCACGGCGAAGCCCTTGCTCACCTCAACTACGGATTGCAGGATGGTGGCGGCTTTGTGCTGCTGACCGGCGAAGTGGGCACCGGCAAAACCACCGTCTCCCGTTGCCTGCTGCAGCAGTTGCCAGCAGATACCGAGATCGCCTACATCCTCAACCCCTCCCTGACCGAACGGGATCTGCTGGCAGCCATCTGCGACGAGTTTCAACTCCCCTACCCCGCCGAGGCCGGGATCAAGCAACTGTTCGACCTGATCCGCGACCACCTGCTGGCCAACCTGACCGCAGGCAAGCGCAGCGTGGTACTGGTGGACGAGGCCCAACATCTGTTGCCCGGGGTGTTGGAGCAGTTGCGTCTGCTCACCAACCTGGAAACCGACGAGAAAAAACTGCTGCAAATCGTGCTGATCGGCCAACCCGAACTGCAACAGATGCTGCGCCAGCCCCTGTTGCGCCAACTGGCCCAGCGCATCACCGCCCGCTACCACCTGCTGCCCCTCTCCGCCACCGATGTGGATGCCTACGTCCGCTTCCGGCTGCAAGTAGCCGGTTGTGTGCAGCCCATTTTTACCCCCAGAGCGATCCAGACGCTGCATCGGCTCTCCGGCGGCATTCCGCGCCTGATCAACCTCATCTGCGATCGCGCCCTGCTCGCCGCCTTCGCCCGTGGCAGCTACAAGATTGTTCATGGCGACATCAGCCAGGCAGCGTTCGAGGTGAGCGGCGTCCGTGATGAGGGGAGCTGGCTTTCCGGTCTGATGGTGACACTGGCTGGCGCCTTGCTGGTAGCTGCAGGCTGGTGGGGCTGGCAATTTTTCGGCGTATTCCCCGAACGGCCTGTGGTCAAGGTCGAGGTGCCTGTCACCGTTGACGAGACCGCCGAACAACAGGATCAGTTGACCGAGGCGATCAATCAGGCCCTCGACCCCGAGAGCGCCATGCAGAATCTCTATCGGGTCTGGGGCTATGAACCGGAACCGTTCGATGCCACCTGTGACAACGCCCCTCGCGCCGGTCTGCGCTGCCAGGAGGGAGAGGCAAGCCTCGAGGAGCTGCGCGCCCTGCAGCATCCCGCCATGATCACGCTCACTGACCAGAGTGGCGGTCTCTATTACGCCACCCTGGTCAATCTGGGGCCAAGCAAGGCCAGCCTGATGATCGGCAACCAAAGCTGGCAAGTGGATCGCCAGTGGCTCAGCGACAACTGGGGTGGCAGCTATACCCTGCTCTGGCGCATGCCGAAAGGGGGCGTCAGCCTGATCGCCAGCAATGCCGGACAGACCCAGATCCAGTGGCTCGACAACGCTCTGAGCCGAGCATTGCAACAGCCCGAGCGCAAGGTGCGCCGTTTCGATGGCGAGCTCAAGAACAAACTGCAGCAGTTCCAGCGGGATCAAGGACTCACCCCTGACGGCATCGCTGGCAGCAACACCCTGCTGCGGCTCAACGCACTCTCCGGCGAACCCATGCCAAGACTGGAGGAGACCTCCTGATGTCTACCCTGCTCAATGCCCTGCGCCGTGCCCATCAGCCTTCGCAACAGAGCCATATTCCCGCCATGGGGTTGGCGATAACCCGCGAGGAGGCGCAACCCGCGCGTCGCGTCGGCTGGTTGCTGGCGCCCCTTGCCCTGCTGCTGGGGGCGGGTGCCAACTATGGCTGGCATCTAATCCACCTGCGTCCCATCGAGGAGAAGGTGGAGGTAAAAGAGGTGATTGCCTCCCCCTTCGTGCGGGTTGAGCCCAAGGCGATGGTGACCCGTCCGCTGCCCCCGCCCCTGCCGGAACCTGTAGTGCAGCAGCCCAGGGTCGCAGCGGCTGCCAGCAATCCGGCAGCCAGTCGACCAACCTTGGCCGAACAACTGATGCGCGCCCTCAACGAAACACCGCTGCAACAGGAATCGGGTACAGTTTCCCAAAGCGTGCAGCCGACCCAGTTGATGTCGCTGAATGCCGCTCCGCTTTCGGTTCGCCAGCAAGTGCCCGCATTCAGCTATGGCTCCCATGTGTTCTCATCCAATCCGGCCAAGCGGGCCGTGGTGCTCAATGGCCGCGAATACCGGGAAGGGAGCGAAATAGCCCCCGGGGTCGTGCTCGCCACCATCGACCAGCAGTACATTGTGCTGGATATCGGAGGCCAGAGCGTAACCCTCAAGGCGTTGCAGGATTGGCAAGGGTGAGTACACACCTTCCCCTGATAATCGCTGGCAAGCAGGATGCACCTCGCCTGAGTGCCACTTTTATGAGCATTCAAAGGTTTACTGTGTGATGAAATATCCATTTTTACGGTTTGGTGCGCCCCGACCCGTTGTGTCACAGCACGCAGCCGTACACAATACGCAGCCGCCCCAGAGCCTGGAATTTGTTGATTAATATGACGCTACGATTCAGGGATGACATCTTGACCCTGCTGCTGGCCCGGTGCCGACAGCTTCCTTTGACTCGCGTCACCGGAGTGTTCTTTCTGGTGCTGCTGCTGATGCTGGCCCAGCAGAGCGCAGCCCTCACCTGGCGCTTGCTCACTCTGGCAAACCCGCAATCCAACCAGCCGTGGCAACCCTCCACCGTGGCGGTCAGCGGCCAAAGCAGCCCGCGCCTTGAACTGGGCGAGGTGAGCCGACTGGCGCTGTTTGGCAAGGCGATCCCCAAGGCGCAGGCAAAAACCGCCGTGGCCGCCAATGCGCCGCGCACCCAGCTTAATGCCCAGCTCAACGGGGTGTTGGCAAGCTCGGATCCCGCCAAATCCATCGCCATCATCGCCATGTCCGGCATCCAGAACTCCTACGGGGTTGGCGACATGATTGACGGCACCCAAGCGCGGATCCGGCAGGTCTATCCGGATCGAGTCATCATAGAGCGGGATGGCCGCGACGAGACCCTGATGCTGGATGGCGAGGAGTATGGCAAGCCGCTACCGCAAACAACAAATACTACTCTCCTTGGCTCTCTGCGCAGCGAGCTGATGGCCGATCCGGGCAAGATCACTGATTACCTCAATATTTCACCGGTTCAGATGGATGGCCGCATGGCCGGTTATCGCCTCAACCCGGGCAACAATCCGGAATTTTTCAACCAGAGCGGGCTGCAGGCCAATGATCTGGCCATCAGCATCAACGGACTGGATCTGCGTGACAACATGCAAGCCATGCAGGCGATGCAGCAGCTGGCTGGCGCAACGGAAATGACAGTGACCGTCGAGCGGCAGGGCGAACAGTTCGATGTCTATGTGCGCTTGTCAGAATAATGATTTGGAGTCGTACCAATAATGACCACTAAAGGGAAAGGCTGGCGTCTGGCCACTATCGCAGCGGCACTGATGATGGCGGGCTCAGCCTGGGCCACCGAGTACTCTGCCAGCTTCAAGAACGCCGACATCGAAGAATTTATCAATACGGTGGGCAAAAACCTCAACAAGACCATCATCATAGAGCCCTCGGTGCGCGGCAAGATCAACGTGCGCAGCTACGACCTGCTCAACGAGGAGCAGTACTACCAGTTCTTCCTGAGTGTGCTCGATGTCTACGGCTTTGCCGTGGTGCCGATGGATAACGGCGTGCTCAAGGTGCTCCGCTCGCGGGATGCCAAAACCTCCGCCATTCCGGTGGTGGATGGCAATAACCCGGGAGTGGGCGACGAGATGGTGACCAGAGTCGTGCCGGTACGCAACGTCTCGGTGCGTGAACTGGCTCCCCTGCTGCGCCAGCTCAACGACAACGCCGGTGGGGGCAACGTGGTGCACTACGAGCCATCAAACGTGCTGCTCATCACCGGCCGCGCCGCCGTGGTCAACCGTCTGGTGGAAGTGGTGAACCGGGTCGACCGCGCAGGCGATCAGGATGTGGACATCATCAAGCTGAGATATGCCTCGGCCGGCGAGATGGTGCGGCTGGTGACCAACCTCAACAAGGATGGCAATCCACAAGGGGGCACCGCCTCCCTGTTGCTGTCGCCCAAGGTGGTGGCCGACGAGCGTACCAACTCTGTGGTGGTGAGCGGTGAGCCGAAAGCGCGCGCCCGCATCATCCAGATGGTTCGCCAGCTCGACCGCGACCTGCAGAGTCAGGGCAACACCCGGGTCTTCTATCTCAAATATGGCAAGGCCAAGGATATGGTCGATGTGCTCAAGGGGGTCAGCTCCAGCATCGAGGCTGACAAGAAGGGGGGCGGAGCAACCACAGGGGGCGCCAGCATCGGCGGTGGCAAGCTGGCCATCTCTGCCGACGAGGCAACCAATGCCCTGGTCATCACCGCCCAGCCGGATGTGATGGCGGAACTGGAGCAGGTGGTGGCCAAGCTCGATATCCGTCGCGCCCAGGTGCTGGTAGAAGCGATCATCGTCGAAATTGCCGACAGTGACGGCCTCAATCTGGGCGTGCAGTGGGCCAACACCAACGCTGGCGGCACCCAATTTACCAACACAACACTGCCCATTGGCGGAGCCATCGCAGCCGGTAAGGATTACCAGGATGGCAATACCGAGACAGCTACCAACTTGCTTGGGAGCTTTAACGGGATGGCCGCCGGTTTCTATCACGGCGATTGGGCCATGTTGGCGACGGCTCTCGCCTCCAATACCAAGAGCGATATTCTCTCAACCCCGAGTATCGTCACCATGGACAACAAGGAGGCCTCCTTCAATGTCGGACAGGAGGTGCCGGTGCAGAGCGGTTCACAAAGCTCCACCACCAGCGATCAGGTGTTCAACACCATAGAGCGCAAGACGGTGGGCACCAAGCTGACGGTTACGCCGCAGATTAACGAAGGGGACTCGGTACTGCTCAACATCGAGCAGGAGGTCTCCAGCGTCGCCAAGGTCGTATCAGACAGTACCAAGGGACTAGGCCCCACCTTCGATACCCGCACGGTGAAAAACGCCGTACTGGTGAAGAGTGGCGAGACAGTGGTACTGGGTGGCCTGATGGATGAGCAGACCAAGGAGGAAGTTTCCAAGGTGCCGTTACTCGGCGATATCCCGGTACTGGGTTACCTGTTCCGCTCCACCAGCACCAACACCAACAAGCGCAACCTGATGGTCTTTATCCGGCCCACCATCTTGCGTGATGCGGAGGTTTATACCGGCGTCTCCAGTAACAAGTACAGCCTGTTCCGCGCCGAACAGCTCAATGCTGCCGCCCAGGAGGGGTATCTCACCTCGCCCGCCCGTCAGGTTTTGCCCGTCTATGGCCAGGATGTGATGATGTCACCCGAAATCCGGCAGGAAGTGGAAAATCAGATGGAGCAGATAAAACGCCGCCAGCAGAACACAGCTGACAGCACCACCCCCTTTGTGCAGAGCCGTCCCTGATGAGTGCCTACCATCTTGATGGCGGCGAGTTGCCGCCCCCGCTGCCGGAGCTGCCCTTCGCCTTTGCCCGCAACTTCGGGGTGATCCTGATTGAGCGGGACGGCGCTCCCGTGCTGCAGTGCCGCCCCGGCGTCACCCCGCAGGCCCTGCTGGAAGTTCGGCGGGTAGCGGGTTGCAGCTTCGCGGTGGAGCAGCTCGACAACGAGGCCTTCGAAGAGCTGCTGATGGCCCACTATCAGCGCGACTCCTCCGAAGCGCGCCAGCTGATGGAAGATCTCGGCAACGAGATGGACTTCTTCGCCCTGGCCGAAGAGCTGCCGCAAAGCGAAGATCTGCTGGATGCCGATGACGACGCCCCCATCATTCGCCTCATCAACGCCATGTTGAGCGAGGCGATCAAGGAGGAGGCCTCCGATATCCATATCGAGACCTTCGAGCGGGCACTAGTGATCCGTTTTCGTATCGATGGGGTACTGCGGGAGATCCTGCGCCCCCATCGCAAGCTGGCATCACTGCTGGTCTCGCGGATCAAGGTGATGTCGCGGATGGATATTGCCGAGAAGCGGGTACCGCAGGATGGCCGTATCTCGTTGCGTATCGGCGGCCGCGCCGTCGACGTGCGGGTCTCCACCATGCCGTCCAGCTACGGCGAGCGGGTGGTATTGCGTCTGCTCGACAAGAACAACGTGCGCCTCGAGCTCAAGCAGCTGGGGATGACCGCGGCCAACCGCAGCATCATCAGCGAGCTTATTCGCAAGCCCCACGGCATTATTCTGGTCACCGGCCCGACCGGTTCCGGTAAATCCACCACCCTCTATGCGGCGCTGTCAGAAATCAACTCGCGGGATCGCAACATCCTGACGGTGGAAGACCCCATCGAGTATGACCTCGAAGGGGTGGGCCAGACCCAGGTCAACACCAAGGTGGACATGACCTTCGCCCGCGGCCTGCGCGCCATTCTGCGCCAGGATCCGGACGTAGTGATGGTGGGGGAAATTCGTGACCTTGAAACCGCCCAGATTGCGGTGCAGGCGTCACTGACCGGTCACCTGGTGATGTCGACCCTGCACACCAACACCGCCATCGGCGCCATCACCCGGATGCGGGACATGGGGATCGAGCCCTTCCTGCTTTCCTCGTCGCTCTTGGCGGTGCTGGCCCAGCGGCTGGTGCGTACCCTCTGCCCCGATTGCCGCGCCTCGCGTCCGCCCACCGAGCAGGAGCGACTTGCAATGGGTATCACACTGGAACCTGATCAGCCTATCTGGCATCCGGTGGGCTGCGAACAGTGCAACCACACCGGCTATCGTGGCCGGACCGGCATCCACGAACTGGTGGTGGTTGACGAGGCGGTGCGTGAAGCCATTCACGGCGCCAGCGGCGAGATGGCCATCGAGCGGCTGATCCGCGGCCACACCCCCAGCATCCGCCGCGACGGTATCGACAAGGTGCTCAAGGGGCAGACCAGCCTCGAAGAGGTACTGCGCGTGACCCGGGAAGATTGAGATGGCGGCATTCGAATATAAGGCCCTCGACAACAAGGGGCGCAGCAAGAGCGGCGTGATGGAGGGTGACTCGGCCCGTCAGGTGCGCCAACTGCTGCGCGAGCAGGGGCTCACCCCCCTCGAGGTGAACGAGACCACCGAGAAGGCAAAACGGGAGGCGACCCGCTTCGCCCTGTTCCGTCGTGGCGCCAGCACAGCCGAGCTGGCCCTGATCACTCGCCAGCTGGCCACTCTGGTAGGGGCCGGCCTCACCATCGAAGAGGCGCTCAAGGCGGTGGCCGAGCAGTGCGAAAAAGCTCACTTGCGCTCTCTGGTGGCGACCGTGCGCAGCAAAGTGGTGGAAGGCTATTCGCTGGCCGACTCGCTGGGGGCCTTTCCCCATGTATTCGACCAGCTGTTTCGCTCCATGGTGGCGGCCGGTGAAAAATCGGGCCATCTGGAGAAGGTGCTCAACCGTCTCGCTGACTACACAGAGCAGCGCCAGCATATGCGCACCAAGCTGCTGCAGGCGATGATCTACCCCATCGTGCTCACCTGTGTCGCCATCGGGGTTATATCGATCCTGCTCACCGCCGTGGTACCCAAGGTAGTGGCCCAGTTTGAACACATGGGCCAGCAGCTGCCGGGCACCACCCGTTTTCTCATCGGCACCAGCGAACTGATGCAGGCCTACGGCCTCTGGTTCCTGCTGCTGATCTTCCTTGGCAGCTTTGTCTGGCGCTGGTGGCTCACCGATGAAAAGCGTCGCCGACGCTGGCATCAGGTGCTGCTCGGCCTGCCGGTGATTGGCCGGGTCAGCCGCGGTCTCAACACCGCCCGCTTCGCCCGTACGTTAAGCATCCTCAACGCCAGTGCGGTACCGCTGCTGGAGGGGATGAAGATCTCCGGCGAAGTGCTCTCCAACGACTTTGCCAGAATGCGCATTCTCGAGGCCGCCGAACGGGTGCGCGAGGGGACCAGTCTGCGCAAGTCGCTGACCGAGACCAAGATTTTCCCGCCCATGATGCTGCACATGATCGCCTCCGGCGAGCAGAGCGGCGAGCTCGACAGCATGCTGGAGCGGGCTGCAGACAACCAGGATCGGGAGTTTGAATCCCAGGTCAATATCGCCCTCGGGGTGTTCGAACCCATGCTGGTGGTCTCCATGGCCGGGGTGGTGCTGTTTATCGTGATGTCGATCCTGCAGCCGATCCTCGAGCTCAACAATATGGTGAATATGTAAGTTTCCGGTGTTCGGTGGCGCCGCTGGCGGCCCGTCGAACCCACCCAGTGATCACTCTCTGATGGGCCATCCCATCTCATTCGTTACGGAGCAACTCATGAACAAACGTCGTCAATCCGGTTTTACCCTGCTGGAAGTCATGGTGGTCATCGTGATCCTCGGCATTCTGGCCAGTCTGGTGGTGCCCAACCTGATGGGCAACAAGGAGAAGGCTGACCAGCAGAAAGCGGTCTCCGATATCGTGGCGCTGGAAAACGCCCTCGACATGTACAAGCTGGACAACAACCGCTACCCGACCACAGAACAGGGTCTGGATGCGCTGGTGACCAAGCCTTCCATCGATCCGGCGCCGCGCAGCTACCGCGATGGCGGCTACATCAAGCGCCTGCCGCAAGATCCCTGGGGCAACCCGTACCAGCTGCTGAGCCCGGGCCAGTACGGCAAGATCGACATCTTCTCCATGGGTCTGGATGGTGAAGCCGGTACCGATGACGACATCGGCAACTGGAACCTGAAGGATTTCCAATAAGTGATGTGCCGCCAGCGCATTCCCTCCGCCTTGCTGGAGCAGCCTGAATGAAGGCTGCGCCATCTGCTCGTCGCCAATCCGGCTTTACCCTGCTGGAAGTGTTGCTGGTCGCCATGCTGATGGGGCTGGTGGCCACCGCCGTCACCCTCAGCATGGGTGGCGCAAAAGGTGACAGGGAGATCGACAAGCAGGCGCGCCGCCTGATGGCAACCCTGCAGCTGGCGCAGGAGTATGCGGTGATGGATGGTCGGCTGGTGGGTATTCGCATCGAGGATAACGGCTGGCAGTTTATGCAGCGTCAGGCCAAAGATCGCAAGTGGCTGGCCCTGACTGGCGACAAGCAACTGGGGCCGGTGCAACTGGCCGAGAACATGACGCTGGCGCTGGAGCTGGAAGGCTTTGGCTGGCAGCCGGATCCCGATGAGAAAACCGAACAGAAGCGCGACGAGAAGGAGCGTACTCCTCAGTTGCTCATCTTCCCGGGCGGCGAGCTGAGCCCGTTCGTGCTCACCTTCACCCAGCAAGATGACGATGCCCGCTACACCCGCATCGTCAAGGGGGACGAGTTCGGCCGCCTCACCCTGCTCACCGGCGATGAAGATGAAGAGGTGAGCGAATGAACGCCCGCGGCATGACGTTGTTTGAGAAAGGTGTGATGGTGGCGCTACTTCTGTGCCAACCACACCCTCAACAGGTGGCACGATGAACGCGCGTGGCATGACCTTACTCGAAGTGATGGTGGCGCTGGCGGTCTTTGCCATAGCGGGTCTCGCGGTAATGAAAACCGCCAGCGAACACCTCTCGGCCCTCAACTATCTGGAACAGAAGACATTCGCCACCTGGGTGGTAGAGAACCAGCTGGTGCAACAGAAGCTCGAGAACAAGTGGCCTGGTGACAGCTGGGTGGAAGGGGATGAGCAGATGGCGGGCAGCACCTGGTACTGGCGCTATCGCGGCGTCGCCACCGCCGACAACAACTTCCGGGCGCTCGATATGGAAGTGCGTACCGAGGCCAAAGCCGAGAACCCGGTCGCCATGATGCGGACCTATATCAGCCGATGACCCAGCTATCCGCCCGCACGCCTCGCCCCGTCCGTCACGCCGGTTTTACCCTGCTCGAAATGCTGGTGGCCATCGCCATCTTCGCCACTCTCAGCATGGGCGCCTATCAGGTGCTGCAGGGGGTGCTCACCAGCGACGAGGTAGCCAAGCGCAAGGAGGCCCGTCTCAACGAATTGCAGCTCGCCTTCACCCTGCTGGAGCGGGATGTCACCCAGATGGTGCCGCGCAGCGGTCGCATCGAGGGGGAGAATAACAAGGTGCTGCTGGCGGCTTCCCGCTTCGGCCAGCAGAGCGATGACTGGGGCATGGCCTTTATGCGCAGCGGCTGGCTCAACCCGGACGGCATGCTGCCCCGCTCCCATCTGCAGCGGGTCGGTTGGCGGCTCAAGGATCAGAAGCTGGAGCGCCTCAGCTACCTCTATCCGGATCCGGTGATCGGCACCGAGCCACGCACCCAGCCGCTTCTGACCGGCGTCACCGCGTTTCGCCTCTACTTCTACGACAAGGGGAGCTGGAAGGAGGAGTGGACCCAGCGCAGCGTGCTCCCCTACGGGCTCGCGGTCGAGCTGGATCTGGAGGATTACGGCACCATTCGCCGGCAATTTCTGATTGGCGCCGGCGGCCAGCGCGCCGAAGAGAACAGCCAGAGCAGCAATCCCAATCCGGGCGGCGACAGCAATAACGGCAACAACAGCGGCAACGGCAATAACAGTGGTAACAACAGCAATGGCGGCAACCAGAACGGGGGGAGCACCAATGCGAGCTAACCCTGTACGCCCCGGTCGCCAGAGCGGCATGGCCCTGCTGGTGGTGCTGCTGATCCTCTCGGTGATGGTGATCATCGCCAGCAACATGAGCGGCCGTCTGCAGCTCGAACTGCGCCGCACCAGCAATGTCACCGCTGGCAAACAAGCCTGGTGGTATGCCCTCTCGGCGGAGGCGCTGGTGAGCAAGGTACTGGCGCAGGATTTCAAGGATGATCCCGAGGTGGTAAACCTCGGCCAGAACTGGGCCCGCAAGAATACTGTGTTTCCGGTCGATGATGGCCAGCTCAAGGGCGAGGTGACCGACCTGCAATCCTGCTTCAACCTCAACAGCCTGAGCGTGGCCTCCAAGGCGGGGAGCGGCGAGGAGCTGGCGCAGCAGCCCTATCCGGTGCAAGTGTTTCGCGAACTGCTCAAACAGCTGGCGATGGATGATTACGAGGCAGCCCAGCTCACCGATGCCATCCGTGACTGGACCGACAAGGATACGGTGCTGGTATCCAGCCTTGGCGCAGAGGACGCCTATTACGAGGGGCTCAAGCCACCCTATCTGACCGCCAACCAGTGGATGCTGGGCAAGGACGAGCTGAGGGCGGTGCGCGGGGTGACGGCCAGGGTCTATGCCAAACTGGCCCCCTATGTCTGCACCCTGCCCAGCGACAAGTTGAAGATCAATATCAATACCCTTGCCCCCCAGCGCCCCGAGCTGCTGGTCGCCCTCTATCTGGGCACTATCGGGCTGGATGACGCCAAGCGGGTGCTGAACGAGCGGCCACAGAAGGGGTGGAAAGAGAGCAAGCTGATGACAGACATGCTCGCTCCGGTCGATTCGGTGAAAGGGCTGAAAGAGGTGCTGGTGGTCAAGAGCGACTTCTTCGAAGCCCGAGTCGTGGCAGAGGTCGGCGATAACCGGGCCTGGCTCGAAACCCTGTTCCAGCGGGGCAAGGACAATAAACTGGTGATGCTGCGCCGCCTCAGTAGCGGCGCCGAATAAACAGCGCACCTGCAGGCCATCGCCCGCGGGTACGAGAGATGTTGGATGCAGCCTGCGGGCTGCGCACCGGTTGCCAGGGCGCACAACGCCATTTGCAAACCGGTATCGCAGGAGAGAGATGCGTGAGCGAAAGTCTGGTCATCCGACTGGGGACCAATAAACAACAACCCGTAGCCTGGCTGGTCTGGTCCGGTCAGGAGCAGGAGATCATCGCCTCCGGCACCCTGCCCTCGGCCGATGCCCTGGGCGAGCTGCAGGAGCGGGCCGGTGGCCGCCCCGTGGTCACGCTAGTGCCGGGCAGCGATCTGATCTTCCGGCGCGTCACCCTGCCGGGTCGCTACAACCGCCAGTCGGCGGCAGCCCTCCCCTACCTGCTGGAGGAGCAGATCGCCTCCGACGTGGACGAGCTCCATCTGGTGGTGCTGGCCCACGAAGGGCAACAGGTCGACCTGATGGCGGTGGATCGGCAGAAGATGGCCGAGTGGCTCGGCTGGCTCGATGCCGCTGGCCTCAAGAGCCTGCAACTGCTGCCCGATGTGCTGGCGCTGCCACAGGCCGCTGATGGCTGGTCTGCGCTGCAACTCGGCAGCGAGTGGCTGGTACGCCAGGGCCCCTGTCAGGGGATCGTCGCCGACGAGCCGCTGCTGGCTATCTTGCTGGCGACTGAAGCGGAGCCGGTCACCATCCACAGCCACACCCCGGTGCCCGCCATTGCCGCCGCCAACTGGCAGACGGCGGAGCCCGAACTCCCCATGCTGCTGCTGGCCAAGGGGGCACTCACCTGCCGCGCCAACCTGCTGACCGGCCCCTATCGACCCCAGACCGAATATGCCCGCTACTGGTTACAGTGGCGCAAGGTGGCCATCACCGCAGGCTTGTTGCTGCTGGTGGCCCTCGGCCAGCGCGGGGTGCAGCTCTATCAGCTCACCGAGCAGGACAAGGCGCTGAAAGCGGAGATCCGTGCCGTCTATACCCGCATTTTCCCGGGGGAGAGCCGCATCGTGAACGTGCGCAGCCAGATGAACCAGCATCTGCAACAGATGGGACAGGCCCCGCAAAACGGTGTGCTGCTGATGCTCACCGAGCTGGCCCCCACCTTTGCCGAAGTCCCCGGCCTCAAGCCGCAGGTGATGCGCTTTGATGCCAGTCGCCGCGAGCTGCGGCTGCAGGTGACCGCCCCCGGCTTTGCCGAGATCGAGCGGTTCCGCGAGCTGGCGGGCAAGCAATTCGAAGTACAGCAAGGCGAGGTGCGCAGCACCGAGGGCAAGGTTGAAGGGGCGCTGGTGCTCAAGGGTAAGACATCATGATGGAAAAATTGCAGAGCTGGTGGCACGGCATCACAGCACGGGAACAGCGACTGGTGGTTGCTGGCAGCATACTGCTGCTGGTCGGCCTCTTCTACTGGAGTGTCTGGCATCCTCTCAACAACCGCATCGCCGAGCGCGAACGCCAAGTACAAAACCAGCAGCAGACCCTCGCCTGGCTCAAGGAGAAGGGTGAAGAGGTGCTGGCCATGCAGGGTGGAGCGGGTCGCCAGATCGATACCAGCGGCACCCTGGAAGGGGTGGTCAACCGCACCGCCTTCAACCACAAGATCAAGATTGCCCGGCTGCAACCCCAGGCGCAGGAGCTGCAAGTGTGGATCGACACGGTCCAGTTCGATGACTTGCTGCTCTGGCTCTCCACGCTGGTGGAGCAGCACGGCATTCAGGTTCAAATCATCGAGATCGCCCGCGAGGATCTGGCCCCGGGTCTGGTCAAGGTCAGACGTTTGCAGTTGAGTCGTCCACAATGAAAAAACGCATCCTGATTGCCAGCCTGTTTCTGACAGCCTATCTGCTCTTCCTGCTGGCCACCCTGCCCGCGGCGCTGGTGGCTCGATATCTGCCGCTGCCTGCCAACGTTGCCAACCTGCTGAAACTGGAAGGGGTGAGCGGCACCCTCTGGAATGGCCAGATCGCCCGACTGCAATATGCCAGCGAATCGGTGAACCAGCTGCGCTGGGATCTCAACGGCTGGTCGCTGCTGCGCTTCGCACCCGAAGTGGCCATACGCTTTGGCGATCGCAACGGGCTGAACGGTCAGGGCATTGTCGGCTGGAATGGTGCCGCCTTCGGCCGGGATCTGACCCTCAACGCCCCCGCCCCCTGGTTGCTGAGCCGGGTGCCGATGCGCTTGCCGATCCCGATCACCGTCAGCGGCCAGCTGCAGCTCAAAGTGGAGCAATTTGTCCAGGGCAACCCCTGGTGTGACAACCTCTACGGCAACCTCGACTGGTACAATGCCAGCGCCGATACCCCGGCGGGCAAGCTGGATCTGGCCGACCCCGAGCTGAAACTCACCTGCCTCGACTCCAGACTGGTGGCCGAACTCAAGCAGGGCTCGGATGCGGTACAGACCATGGGTCGCCTCGAGCTGCAACCCAATGGCCAATACCTGTTCCAGGGCACCCTGAAGCCGGGCCCGGAACTGCCACCACAGATGCAGCAAGGGCTCCCCTTCCTCGGACAGCCCGACAGTCAGGGCCGCTTCCCCCTGCGCTATCAGGGGCGGGTCTAACCCCTATCCCGCCGACCCCGGAGCCACTCCGGGGTCAGCTTGTTTATCCCTTTGTGCCTTCTCCTCTCACTGCACTGACCCCCTCAGCTCTTACTCATTCAACTCTCACTTAGCGCAATAACCTCTGCAAGGTGCCTGTTCACCCTCTCCTTCAACCCGCTCAGTGTGGAAAAAGCCCGCCTCCCTCGCCAATCCACTTGCCGTCAATGGTCAATGATCGAGCACCTTGTCGAAAAAGTGGCAGCTCATCCCCGCCCTTCTGAATGTCAATCAGGTTGCATTCCTTGTGAAATGTGAGCTAGCACCCGTTATTGATCTTTTTCAGCCAACTTGCAGCAATCTTTAAGGTCACAAAAATAACCAACTGAAAAATAAAGATTAAACCAAGGAAAACATCCTCCTTGCGCCCCATCCCATCTCATTTCCGCTGCGCCTGCCCATCAAAAATGTGAGCGACGGCAAAAACCATGGTCAACCAAAGACTATTGATATAGGTATCGAAATACCAGATGAAACCCATGGGTAGATACAATGAGGTCAACTGGAGATGATTGATTTGTCTTGCTAGCACGACAGACACGCATCTCGACCGATCTGTTCATTTGGTTTTCAAGCGTTGAGGGAAGGGTTATGGAAAAGAAGCGTATCTACCTGTTTTGCTCTGCGGGCATGTCCACTTCACTGCTGGTTTCAAAGATGAAGGCGCAGGCGGAAAAATATGATGTGCCGGTGCTGATCGATGCCTATCCGGAGACCCTGGCAGGCGAGAAGGGACAGGATGCCGACCTGGTGCTGCTGGGCCCGCAAATCGCCTACATGCTGCCGGAGATCCAGCAGCAACTGCCGGGCAAGCCGGTCGAGGTGATCGACACCCTGCTCTACGGCAAGGTCGATGGCCTCGGCGTACTGAAGGCGGCAGTAGCCTCCATCAAGAAGAGCCTCGCATAGGTAAGGAGATCCCTGTGAGCAACATCATCGCATCGTTGGAGAAGGTCATACTGCCCATTGCCGTCAAGCTGGGCAAACAGCCTCATGTCAACGCCATCAAGAACGGCTTTATCAAGCTGATGCCCCTGACACTGGTCGGGGCCATGTTCGTACTGATCAACAACGTGTTCCTGAGCTTTGGCGAAGGCTCCTTCTTCTACTCCATCGGTGTGCGGCTCGATCCTGCCACCATCGCCACCCTAGACGGCCTCAAAAGCATCGGTGGCAACGTCTATAACGGCACTCTGGGGATCATGTCCCTGATGGCCCCCTTCTTTATCGGTCTGGCGCTGGCCGAAGAGCGCAAGAGCGATCCCCTGGCATCGGGCCTGCTCTCGGTAGCGGCCTTTATGACCGTCACGCCGTTCAGCGTGGGCGACGCCTATGCGGTGGGCGCCAACTGGCTGGGCGGAGCCAACATCATCTCCGGCATGCTGATCGGTATCGTCGTGGCCGAGATGTTCGCCTTTATCGTCCGTCGCAACTGGGTGATCACCCTGCCTGACAGCGTGCCGGCCTCGGTCTCCCGCTCGTTCTCCGCGCTCATTCCGGGCTTTATCATCCTCTCCATCATGGGGGTCATCTCCTATCTGCTGAGCGATGCGGGCACCAACTTCCACCAGCTGATCATGGACAGCATCGCCAAGCCGCTGTCCAATATGAGCGGTCTGGTCGGCTGGGTCTATGTGGTGTTCTCCTCCTTCCTCTGGTTCTTCGGGGTACACGGCATGCTGGCGCTCACCGCGCTGGAATCCGGCATTCTGTTCCCCTTTGCCCTGGAAAACGTCGCCCTCTACAACCAGTACGGTTCGGTCGAAGCGGCGCTGGAGGCAGGCAAGCAGTTCCACTTCTGGGCCAAGCCGATCACCGACTCCTTCGTCTTCCTCGGCGGTACCGGTGCCACACTGGGCCTCATCCTGGCCATCTTTATGGTCTCACGCCGCGATGACTACCGTCAGGTGGCCAAGCTGGGTCTGCCCTCCGGTCTGTTCCAGATCAACGAGCCCATCCTGTTCGGCTTGCCGGTCATCATGAACCCCATCCTGCTGGTGCCCTTCATCCTGGTGCACCCGGTACTGATGGGGATCACCATGGCGGCCTACTACGCCGGGATCATCCCGCCCATCACCAACATAGCGCCATGGACCATGCCGACCGGCCTGGGTGCCTTCTTCAACACCAACGGCAGCGTGGCCGCCTTCTGTCTGGCGATATTCAACCTGGGTGTCGCGACCATGATGTATATCCCCTTCGTGCTGATTGCCAACAAAGCGCAGAACGTCATCGATGAAGAAGAGGAGAGCGAAGAGGATATCGCTCTGGCTCTGAAGTTCTGATAACAGCCATTCCAATGACAGCAAGGGAGGAGCAAAACTCCTCCCCTAACAGCCTGGAGAAGTAACCCATGCAGTATCGTTTTCCGGATAACTTCTGGTGGGGCAGCGCCAGCTCGGCCCCGCAGATGGAAGGCGCCGCCAACCGCGGCGGCAAATCCACCAATATCTTTGACTACTGGTTCTCCATCGAACCGCAGCGTTTCCACAACGGGGTCGGCCCGACCGACACTTCCACCTTCTATGACAACTTCGAGAGCGACATCAAGCTGCTCAAGCAGCTGGGACACAACAGTTTTCGCACCTCCATCTCCTGGTCACGGCTGATCCCGGACGGGGTGGGCGAAATCAACCAGGAGGCGGTCAGCTTCTACAACGCCGTCTTTGACCGGCTGCTGGCCGAGGGGATCACCCCGCTTATCAACCTCTACCACTTCGACATGCCGATGTGCATGCAGGAGCGTGGCGGCTGGGAGAGCCGGGAAGTGGTGGCCGCCTATGTGCGCTACGCCACCCGCTGCTTCGACCTGTTTGGCGGTCGCATCAAGCACTGGTTCACCTTCAACGAGCCGATTGTGCCGGTCGAGTGCGGCTACCTTGGCCACTACCACTACCCCTGCGTGGTCGATTTTAGTCGGGCGGCTACCGTCGCCTACCACACCGCGCTGGCCCATGCCGGTGCCGTGCAGGCCTATCGCGCCTGCCAGCATGATGGCGAGATCGGCATCATCCTCAACCTGAGCCCAACCTATCCCCGCTCGCAGGATCCGGCAGATCTCGCCGCCTCCCGCATCGCGGATCTGCTGCTCAACAAAAGCTTCCTCGATCCTGCCCTGAAGGGGAGCTACGACCCCGAGCTGGTCGCGCTGCTAGAGCAGTACGACTTGCTGCCGCAGATCGAAGAGGGTGACAAGGCGCTGCTCGCCGCCGGCAAGGTGGATATCCTCGGCATCAACTACTACCAGCCGCGCCGGGTCAAGGCCAAAGAGGTGGCTTTGCCGGGTGTACCGCGTACGCCGGAAGATCTGTTCGACTACTACGAGATGCCGGGCCGCAAGATGAACCCCCACCGCGGCTGGGAGATTTACGAAAAAGGGATCTACGACATCCTCACCGACCTGCGAGTCAACTACGGCAACCTGCCCTGCTACATCTCGGAAAACGGCATGGGGGTCGAAGGGGAAGAGCGCTTTATCGGTCCCGAGGGACGGGTGGAGGATGACTACCGCATCCAGTTCATTCGCGAGCACCTCCAGTGGCTGCATCGCGCACTGGAAGAGGGCAGCGCCTGTCGCGGCTATCACCTGTGGACCTTTATCGACAACTGGTCCTGGCTCAACGCCTACAAGAACCGTTACGGCTTCGTCCGCCTCGATCTCAAGAGCCAGCAGCGCACCATCAAGAAAAGCGGCTACTGGTTTGCCGAGGTAGCGCGCAACCATGGTTTTAATTAACGCATTTACGTAAGGAACGACACATGTTCGATCTGGACAACATCACTGAAGAAGCCACCACCAGCAACGATCTGGAAGAGGTGGTAATGGGGCTTATCATCAACTCTGGGCAGGCCCGCAGCCTCGCCTACACCGCGCTGAAAAAGGCCAAGGAGGGGGATCTGGCCGCCGCTCACCAACTGATGGCCCAATCCCGCGAGGCGCTCAATGCCGCCCATCTGGTGCAGACCCAGCTGATCGAGGACGATCAGGGGGAAGGCAAGATCCCGGTCACCCTGGTGCTGGTACATGCCCAGGATCACCTGATGACCTCCATGCTGGCCCGTGAGCTGATCAGCGAGCTGATCGAGCTGCACGAAAAGCTGCAGAACCAATAACCTCCGGACGGGGCGAGAGGCCCCGTCATCGGCCCGCAGATCAGGAAGCGACTCATGAGCGTTAAAACAATCCGGGAAACCGAACTGTTTAACAACAAACCGTTCCACATGTTCATCTACAACAAACAGGTGAGCGGAACCGGTTTGCACCAGCACGACTACTACGAGTTCACCCTGGTACTGACCGGTCGTTACTATCAGGAGGTCAACGGCAAGCGGGTGCTGCTGGAGCGGGGGGATGTGGTCTTTATCCCGCTCGGCTCCCACCATCAAAGCTACTACGAGTTCGGCACCACCCGCATCTTCAACGTCGGGATCACCCGTACCTATTTTGACGAGCACTTCAAATACCTGCTGCCGGAACACTTCGTCGCCTCACAGGCCTATGCGCTCAAGAGCGAGTTCCTCAGCTACATCGAGTCGGTGCTGGTCTCGCCGGGGTTTAGGGAAGAGGCGCTGACCGAATTTCTCGAAGTGGTGACCTACGCGGTGATGAACCGGCTGCGTCACTACAAGGACACCTCCGCCAGCGATGATCTTCCGCTCTGGCTCCACGAAACCGTGGAGCGGATGCACGATCGCCCCCTCTTTGCCGAGGATGCGCTGGCCAACATGGTCTCCCTCTGTGGCAAGAGCCAGGAGTATCTGACCAGGGCCACCCGGCGTTACTACAACAAGACGCCGATGCAAATCATCAACGAGATCCGGATCAACTACGCCAAGATGCAGCTGGAGGTGACCAACAACTCGGTGGCCGATATCGCCTTCGAGACCGGCTACAACGACGTCAGCCTCTTTATCAAAAACTTCAAGAAGCTCACCTCGTTTACCCCGGGCAGTTACCGCAAATATCTCTATCCGAAATTCGAAAGTTCAGCCTGAGACCAGCGAGTTGCTGACCTAAACAACCCGGTTCAAGAGAACCAATCCATTGTCACCAGCCCCTGCCACAGGCGGCTGCGGCCCCTCTCACCATGAAGACAGAGCGGCCACCATCAAACCTAGAAAGATCGATGAAGAGGGATTTATGAGCGAGAAGATCAAGGTAGTCACCATTGGCGGCGGCAGCAGCTACACCCCCGAGCTGGTCGATGGTTTCATCAAGCGCTATGCCGAGCTGCCCATCAGCGAGCTGTGGCTGGTGGATATTCCCGCTGGCGAAGAGAAACTGAACATCATCTTCGACCTCTGCCAACGGATGATCCGTCAGGCGGGCATCCCCATGACCCTGCACAAAACCCTGGATCGCCGCGAGGCACTGGTGGGCGCCCACTTCGTCACCACCCAGCTTCGAGTCGGCCAGTTGCAGGCGCGGGAGAAGGATGAGCGCATCCCCTTGAGCCACGGCATGCTGGGGCAGGAGACCAACGGCGCAGGCGGCCTGTTCAAGGGACTGCGCACCATACCGGTCATCTTCGACATCATCCGCGACGTCGAAGCGCTTTGCCCGGATGCCTGGCTGATTAACTTCACCAATCCGGCCGGCATGGTGACCGAAGCGGTGCGCCGTCATACCAACTTCCGCCGCTTTATCGGGGTGTGCAACATTCCGGTCGGTATGCAGATGTTTGTGCGCGATGCCCTCAAACTGACCGAGCAGGATCACCTCTCCATGGATTTGTTCGGCCTCAATCATCTGGTCTTTATCGGCGATGTGCTGGTCAACGGCGAATCCCGCTTTGACGAGCTGCTGGAAGGGGTCGCCGATGGCAGCCTGACCCGCGCCAGCTCGGTCAAGAACATCTTCGACCTGCCGTTCGACCCCGGTTTTATCCGCGGCTTGCGCCTGCTTCCCTGCTCCTACCTGCGTTACTACTTCAAGGAGAAAGAGATGCTGGGGATCGAGATGGGCGAGTTCTATAAAGGCGGCGCCCGGGCTCAAGTCGTGCAGCAGGTCGAGAAGAAACTGTTCGAGCTCTACCAGAACCCCGATCTGTGCGAAAAGCCCAAGGAGCTGGAGCTGCGTGGCGGCGCCTACTACTCCGATGCAGCCTGCGAAGTGATCAGCGCCATCTACAACGACAAGCAGAGCGAGCACTACGTCATCGTGCCCCATCAGGGCCATGTCACCAATATCCCGGCCGACTGGACGGTGGAGATGAGCTGCCTTATCGGGCGTGACGGTGCCATCCCCCACCCGCGCCTCACCCGCTTTGACGACAAAGTGAACGGGCTGGTGCACCTCATCAAGAGCTTCGAGATAGCCGCCGCCAAGGCTGCCATCAGTGGCGACTTCGATGACCTGCTGCTGGCGATGAACCTCAACCCGCTGATCCACTCCGACAACGATGCCCGCATCGTCGCCCGCGAGCTGTTGCTGGCCCACCGCGAACACCTGCCAAACTTCGCCGCCGCCATCGACGCCCTCGCCTGAGGCCAGCACGCCCCGCCCGAACCGGCGGGGCGCTTAACCGCAAGAGGACTGCCATGAGCAAGAGATTGATCATCAACGCCGACGATTTCGGCCTCTGCCGCGCCCAGAACTACGGCATCGTAGAGGCGTTCGAGCACGGGGTCGTCAGCTCCACCAGCGCCATCGTCACCTCCCCCGCTATCGCACACGCCGCCTGGCTGGCCGAACGCTTCCCCGAATTGCCAGTCGGGCTGCACTTTATGCTCAGCTGGGGGAAGCCGCTCACGCCGCTCACCTCGCTGGTGAACGAGCAGGGCGAGCTCAACAAGGGGATCTGGCACAAGAGCGAGGCGGGAGAGCTGGATCTGGCCGAGATATCCGGTGAGCTGGCGAGTCAGTATCAGCGCTTTGTCGCGATTTTCGGCAAGCAGCCGACCCATATCGACAGCCACCACCATGTTCATATGTTGCCGACACTCTACCCGCTGGTGGAGGCTTTCGCCAAGGCGCATGGCCTGCCCCTTCGCATCGACCGGGGCGAAATAGCCCGCCACGGCCTGACCGTCACCCACCCGCAGAGCTGCGATCGGTTCGACGACCGCTTCTACGGCGCGCAGCTGACCCAAGCCAGCCTGCTGCAACTGCTCGATGAGGCCAGTGAACAGGGGGCCCATTCGCTCGAGATCATGTGCCACCCTTCCTTTGTCGATCTTGAAATGCAGGGCAGCTCCTACTGCCAGCCCCGCCTCAACGAACTGGCGATCCTGACCGACCCGTCCCTGCCCGCCCTTATCGCCGAGCGCGGCTACCGCCTCGCCAGCTATCGGGAGTGGCAATAGCCAGCACGCCATCAGGTGGACCGGTAAAAACCGCAGATACAAAAAAGCCCAAGCGGGTGACCGCTTGGGCTTTCTCTTTGAATATGGCGGAGGAGGTGGGATTTGAACCCACGGATGGTCGCCCATCGCCGGTTTTCAAGACCGGTGCATTCAGCCGCTCTGCCACCCCTCCGAACGGCGTGCATACTACGCTAAGCCCTTGTTCATATGCAATACATATTTCCTGTGGGATAGTGTGCGGGAGCAAAATGGCAGGTGGCTTGAAATTGTTCCTCGTCATCCCTATTTGTTCTACATACAATGCGTAAACATGCAGTAACAAACAGCGATCACGAGGCGGCTGCTCGCCGTCTCACCCGGACATCAAGAGGACACCCAAGATGGATACCCGTTCTATCTACACTGGCACCCAAAGTGCCGTACGCGATACCAACAAGGTGCTGCGTAACACCTATATGCTGCTCTCCCTCACTCTGGGCTTCTCTGCCGTGGTGGCGGGGGTCGCTACCGTGATGAACATGCCGCCGCTGCACTGGGCCGTGTTCCTGATCGGCGTCTACGGTCTGATGTTCCTGACCGAGAAGAATCGCAACAACGGCATGGGGCTGGTCTTCACCTTCGCCCTGACCGGTCTGCTGGGCTATAGCCTGGGCCCCATCATCAACATGTATATGAACAATGGTGGTGGCGAGATCGTGATGACCGCCCTTGGCGGCACCGCGCTCACCTTCTTCGGTCTGTCGGCCT
The DNA here is from genome assembly GCF_049174455.1 of Aeromonas sp. 601027. Classification (NCBI taxonomy): domain Bacteria; kingdom Pseudomonadati; phylum Pseudomonadota; class Gammaproteobacteria; order Aeromonadales; family Aeromonadaceae; genus Aeromonas; species Aeromonas sp. 601027. Next base: position 244,057 of record NZ_JAAKTN010000003.1, read on the forward strand.
ATGCCCTGACCACCAAGCGTGACCTCTCTTTCATCGGCGGCATGCTGTTCGTCGGTTTCTGGGTACTGCTGGTGGCCATGATTGCCAACATCTTCCTGCAGATGAGCGCCCTGAGCCTGGCTCTGTCCGCCATGTTCATGCTCTTCTCCTCCGGTGCCATCCTGCTGACTACCCAGCAGATCGTGCGCGGCGGCGAGACCAACTACATCTCTGCCACCGTCACCCTGTATGTCTCCATCTACAACATCTTCCTGAGCTTGCTGAGCCTGCTTGGCGGCAACCGCAACTAATCAGAAACCCCGCTTCGGCGGGGTTTTTATTGGCTCCTCTTTCTGTCAGGATAAGTTGTAAATCAAGGATATGAAGCGAAGTGGCCCTGATTTGGATCAGGGCCACTTCGCGCTTGGCGGGGTAACATCCTGCCCTCGTTTCGTTCAAGGGTTGTTCCTGTTTCATGCCGATGGATCTCTCTGGCCTGCTGCGCCGACTGCTGACCGATAGTCACATCTACTTCGCTCTCAAGGTGCTGCTGGCCATTCTCGGTCTGCTCGCCTTCACCCTGGCCACCGGCAATATCCAGCTCACCGTGCTGCTCTCCCTCGGGGTCGTGGCGGGTGCCATTGCCGAAACCGACGACAGCCTGTGGGGACGCCTTAAAAACCTCGCCATGACGCTCATCTGCTTCATGTTCGCGTCCCTCTGTGTGCAGTATCTCTACCCCACCCCCTGGCTGTTTGCCATCGGGCTGGCCAGCTCCACCTTTATCTTTGTGATGGTGGGGGCCCTCGGTGCCCGCTACGCCACCATCAGCTTTGGCTCGCTGCTGATCGCCATCTACACCATGCTGGGGGCCGCCAAGGCGCCGGATCTCTTCTACCAGCCGCTGGCACTCGGCGCCGGCGCCCTCTGGTACGGGCTGGTCTCGTTTATCTGGCTCTGGCTGCTGCCCTACAAGACCCTGCACGAGCAACTGGCCCAGAGCTACTTCGCCCTTGGCCGCTACCTGCTGGAAAAGTCCCGCTTCTTCCCGGCGGACGAGCACGGCGCCCAGGCCATTCGCCACAATCTGGCCCAGCTCAACATCAATCTGGTGAGCGCGCTGACCCTCACCAAGTCGGCCCTCAACGCCCGCCTGAGCCGCCGCCATCCGGCGAGCCCCGAGCTGGCCAGCCTGCTGCGCCTCTATCTTCTGGCGCTGGAGATTCACGAGCGCGCCACCTCCAGCCACTATCCCTACAGCCGGTTGGAAGCGGAGCTCAAGCAAGGCATCGTACTGGAAGGATTTCAGGAGGTGTTCCTGCAACTCTCCGAGGCATGCCAGCGGCTGGGTTACGCCATTCTGGTGCACAAGCCCTACGCCCATAACAAGCGCATCCACTGGACGCTGGAGGCCCTAGGCGATCAGCTGGAGTTCACCAATCTCAAGCAGCACTACCCGAAAACCCTGCTGACGCCGATGAAATTCCTGCGCCGCAATCTGGCCAGCATCAACCAGTTGCTGGGCAGCGCCGAAGTGCTGCAAAACCCCGAGCAGCCGGAGCAGGATCTGCCAGCGCTGGCGCGCCCCCCCCGCCTGCCGCTGCTAGCCCAGCTCAAGCAGCACCTCACCTTGCACTCCATGGTGTTTCGCCACGCGCTGCGTTTGTCGCTCGGACTGGTGATCGGCTACGGCATACTGCAAACCTTTGATATGGATAAGGGCTACTGGATTTTGCTGACCGTGCTGTTTGTCTGCCAGCCCAGCTACAGCGCCACCCGCCGCCGACTGGTGCAGCGGATGCTCGGCACCTTCGCCGGCATACTGGTGGGCATTCCGGTGCTCTGGCTGTTTCCCGAGCTGCACGTCCAGCTGGTGGTGATGGGGCTGGCCGCTTTCCTCTTCTTTACCCAGGTGCGCAACAACTACAGCGCCGCAGTCTGCTTTATCACCCTCTACGTGCTGATGGCGTTCAACCTGCTCGATGGCATCGGCTTTGCGATCCTCGGGCCGCGGCTGCTCGATACCCTGCTCGGCTGCCTGATCTCCTACGGGCTGGTGGCCTGGCTCTGGCCGGACTGGCAGTACAAGCGGCTGCCGACCCTGATCGCCAATTCGCTGTCTGCAAACGCCCGCTACCTCTCGGCGGTGCTGGCGAGCCTCAAGCAGCAGCGGGACGAGTCCATCGACTATCGGGTGGCGCGCAAGAGCGCCCATCTGGCGGACAGCGAGCTGGCCACCGCCTGGCAGAGCATGCTGGTGGAGCCGCAAAAGCGCCGCCGCTTCCTCGATCTCTGCTTTACCCTCACCTGGCGCAACCACGCCCTGCTCTCCTACATCTCGGCGCTGGGGGCCCATCGCGACAAACTGGAGGCCATCAGCGGGCTGGATGAAGTACGCCACCACATCTGCCACACCCTGGAGCAGGCCGCCGGTCATCTGGCGGGCAACCCCTCCAGCTCCATCGGTGGTCAGTGCCCCATTCTTTGCACGGACAGCAGCGAGGAGCAGCTGATGCTGACCCAGCAGCTCAACCTGATCAGCGAGCTGGCGGATCAGCTGCTGCATCTGGCCAACGAGAGCCGGTTGCTCACCGGGGATCAAGGCGCTACCATGCCCGCCCAATCCTGATAGCCCCATTAGCGAGGAGCCCTCATGTCTGCGTCCGAAAAACATCAGCTGGAATTCAACGGCCAACTCATCGAGACCGATGCCAAGGGCTACCTGCTCAACAGCAACGACTGGAGCGAGGAGCTGGCGCTGGTGCTTGCTGCGCAGGAGGGGATCGAGCTTGAGGAACCGCACTGGGAAGTGGTGCGCTTTGTGCGCGCCTTCTATCTGGAGTTCAACACCTCCCCCGCCATCCGCGCACTGGTCAAGGCGATGGAAAAGCAGTACGGTCCCGAGAAGGGCAACAGCCGCTACCTCTACAAGCTGTTCCCGGAAGGGCCCGCCAAGCAGGCGACCAAGATTGGCGGCCTGCCCAAACCGGTGAAGTGCATCTGATCCCATGCATCTCATCCCATAACAACGGGGGCCGCAACTGCGGCCCCCGTTGTGTTTGGTGCGCTATCTTCGCGCACCTCCCATTCATATCCCTCAGGCTGCCAGCCCGCCTTATCCTCGCTGGTCAGCCAGCGCCACCAGCTGCTCCGCCAGCCGGTGGCCGTGCAGGTAGGAGGCGATCAGCTCGCTATCGGCCTTGCCGATTGCAATCTGTTGATACCAGTGCTCCAGCATGGCAGCAAAGCCGCGCTGTGCCAGCACCGGCTGCCAGTCGTTGGGGCTAAGCATCTGCGCCTGCTTGTCGCGGGCGATGATGCCGCGGGTGCAGTTCTCAAGGTGCAGGGAGAGGTTGTCGCCGTAGGCGTCGATGCGCTCCTCGGTGATCCCGGCGCTGCGGTTCATGCTGCCGCTGATGGCGCGATCGCCGCTCTGCCAGCTGACGCTTACCCCGGCCAACAGGCTGTTGTCCTGCGCACAGGGGCGCAATACCGCATGAAGGTCGCCATCCGGCACGCCGCCATAGAAGCAGAGGCTGTCGAGCACATGGATAAAGTCGTCAAACATAAAATCCCGCGCCTTGCCCGGCAGTGCGAAGCGATGTTTCTGCCAGTTGAGCTCGGTGAGCGCCTGGGCCCGCGCCTCGGCCATGGCGGGCAGATAGCGGCGGTTAAAGCCGGTAAAGAGGGGGCAATCTTGCGCGATAGCGAGGTTGGCCAGCGCTTCTGCCTCAGCCAGATTGTCGCACAGGGGCTTGTCGACAAAGGTGGGGATCCCTGCGCGCAGGCACTGCTCGGCCAGCTCGCGGTGAACGGCGGTAGCGGCGTGGATCATCACGGCATCGGGGCGGCTGGCCAGCATAGCTGCCACATCGGTAAAGCACTCGGCGACCCGATACTGGCGGGCGAGTTTCTCCAGCACCGATGGACTCCGGGTGCAGAGCAGCGGGGTGACCCGCTCGTCGCTCGCCAGCAGCGGCAGATAGGCTTTCTGGGCGATATCCCCCAGACCAATCATGGCAATGCGCATCTCAACTCCTTTTCACTCGATAACGGGACAAGCGGATAACTGCCCGCACCATCGCAGGATTTGTCCCGCAGATCCAGCCTGCCGTTAGCGCACTGGCTGGCGTGTGCAGCTCTCGGCAAACGGCGGCGTTATCCGGGCATGGCAAGATCGCAGACCGACTTAATCACCTCGGCCAGCCACTCGATAGCGAGATTGCCCTGACTTTTGCGATGCCTGCCGACCACCACCTCGAACGGCTGGGGCGCCCCGGCCAGCTCCACGGTGCGAAAATCCCCGAGGGCGGCGATGGCCGACGGGATGCAGGCCGCCACGTCATTGACCGACATAAAGGCTTGCAGCGAGGTGTAACAGGGGAGCGTCGCCACCGCCGCGCTGGCAACCTGCTGCGGGCTCATCTGCCCTTCGAAATTGCCGACGCTGTTGGCAAACTGCACAAATGGGATGGCCGCCAGATCCTGCGGGGCGTTGTCCGAAAGATATCGGGAGTCGCGGCGCAGCACACAGCAGTAGTGATCCCGGCGCAGGGTGGCGCACAGCAACCCCGGGTCGAGATAGGCATCAAAACCAATCACCAGATCGACCTCGCCACTGGCCAGCGCGTCCAGATGCAGTTCGGCCTGAAAGTCCACCACATCAAGCCGAATGGAGGGCGCCTGAGTGCGCAGGGCGCTCGCCAGCCTTGGGATAATGGCGAGCTGGGCATATTCGTTGGCCATCACCCTGAAGGTGCGCTCGCTGCTGGCGGGATCGAAGGGGGCAGCCACAAAGATCCCGTCGATATCAGCCAGGATCTGCTCAAACCTAGCGGCCAGATCGCAGGCGTAATCGGTCGGCTGCAACCCGGCGCTCTGGCGGATAAAGAGCTCGGCGGGAAAGAGGTCGCGCAGCTTTTTCAAATGGCTGCTCACCCCCTGCTGGGAGATCTCCAGCAGCTCGGCCACCCGCGACACACTCTTGTATCTCACCAGCAGCACCAGCACCCTCATCTGCCTGATATCGATCTTCTCCACCCTAACCTCACCAATTTCAGTTGTATCACATACAAACTACCCATGATTTACATTGTATCAGTGGCTCTCTAACCTTGCAGCTCTTCCAGCAAAGCGAGGTTAACGATGAAAACAGTCATTCTGATTGGTGCTCAGGGGAAAATGGGGCAAGCCGCCCTCAGTGGTCTGGGCAAGCACAAGGTCATTACCGCCAGCCGCTCCGGCGAGGGGTGTGATTTTCAGGTGGATATCACCAGCCGAGAGTCCATCGAGCGGCTCTACCAAAACGTGGGCTCCTTCGATGCGGTGGTCAATACCGCAGGATTTTGCGAATACGCCCCCTTTGGCGAGATGAGCGACGAGCAGTGGCAAACCACCATCCAGAGCAAGCTGATGGGGCAGATCAATCTGGTCAATATCGGCCTCAACTACATCAATCAGGGGGGCTCCTTCACCCTGATCTCCGGCATCCTCAATATCAAGCCGATCCCGCTGGCCATTGCCGATGCCACCACCAGCGGCGCCATCGATACCTTTGTCCAGTGCGTTGCCCACGAGCTGCCCCGCGGCATTCGCATCAATGTGGTCAACCCGACGGTGCTGGAAGAGGCGTGGGACGTCTATGGCGAGATGATGCCAGGCTTCCAGCCGGTGCCGGGCGCTTTGGTCGGCAAGGCGTTTGAGCGCTCCGTCGATGGCTTTATTAGCGGTCAGGTGCTCTATGTCGATGCCTGATCCGGTTCAGGCCTGACCCACTCACTGCCTTTGTAATTCCTTGTCGATGTTTTTCCTCTTCCCCGAAAGCGCCCTGCTCTCGGGGCTTTTTGCATGGAGGAACCGGAGTAGCGACAAAATATGATTTCATTTCGACGGCGGCACACAGATTTATGTCATCCGGGTCACTGTCAGAGTGGCCTCGTTTGGCTTACTATGGCGCTCTTCTCCCTGTTGCCGTGCAAAAGGACTATTTTAGGCTATTTGCCGGAATGGATTACCGCTGACCAACGCCTTGTTTGGCCGCAGCTTATTGGCGCGGCCACTATTGCCTGTGCGCTATCGGCACTTATAAAACGCGTTATTTATGGATGTATAACGATGAAATCATCAATTGCACTCAAAGCCTTGTCGCCCTATATATTCGCAATATTGTCAGTTGGACTGATGTCCAGCGGATATCATGCGCTGCCGATCTATTGCGGCCTGGCCATTGTCGTCTATCCGGTGCTGGTTGCCATGCTGGCGGACGAGTGGGAAAAACAGGGGCTAGTCTATCGCGAATCAACCCAGGTCGAGGTTGATGTCAATGTGCGCGGGATCCTTATCAAGGAGCAGAGGCGACATCTGGAGAATCTCTATTTTATCTCGCCGAACGTGATGCAGACCAAACTCACCAGCCTCGCCCGCCTCAAACTGCTGCTCTGCGGCGCCATGTTTGCCGTGTCGCTCTATGAATTCGCGCAGCAAGCCGAGGCACAATTTGCCCTGCCCGCCGTCAATCTGCTGGATATCAATCTGCTGGATATCTGCGACCTGATGATCGGCCTTGGCGCCGCGCTATTTCTCGGCCACTGTGCGAGAAAAAGCCTCTCCCTCTACGGGACCTGTCGCCATAAAAACTATCTGGTGCAGAGTCATAACGAACCCGGCGTCCAGCTCTATAGCGCAGCCATTTCTGCCAAGGGGGCAAACCTGCAAGTGACCCATACCCGCATGTTTGATGCCTTATTGGCGTGGTATTGAGCAACCCTTAATTGGCAACCTTTAATTGCCCCCCCCTTTGGATCAAGATGGCGGGGCAGGAGGTAAGACAATAAGGCCCCATCCCAAACGCGCTCACTGACCACTCAGCCGTGACAGGCGCAGTGGTTGGTTGAGCCTCTATTGCCCTCCCTGTAGCAATCCTCTGCCCCTCCCCTTGCTTACTGCTTTATCAGAAGTCATCAGCCTGTCATCTGGCTGACATCCCGCGGTCATTTTCAAGCCATAGAGTTTTTCACTTATTTTTCATATGGATAGATAAGGAACATCATGACTTTCCCGCGCTCTTCTTATGTGGCTTTGGCCGTCTCGCTGGTCTTGCTTGGCGGCTGCCAGTCAGAGAACGAATCGTCTGCCGACAGCCAGGGCAAAACCGCCTATCAATACAGCACCAAAGCGGTCTACAGCCCGCAGCAGCAGGCGGAGAGCTACGAGCCAGCGCCCCAGGGGTTCAGCCCGGTCTTTACCGAGATGGTGGCGCGCCACGGCTCGCGCTCCCTCTCCAGCCCGAAATATGACGTGCTGACCAAGCTGGTATGGAAAGAGGCGCAGCGTCAGGGGGCGCTCACCCCCCTCGGGCAGGGGCTGGGAGGCAAGGTCGATCTGGTGACGGCCGCCAACCAGAAACTGGGCTATGGCCTGCTCTCGGCGCTGGGCAAGGAGGAGCACGCCAATCTCGCCACCCGACTGGCGGCGCGGCTGCCGACCCTGCTCAACAGCAGCGAACCTCACTGCATCAAGGTGGTCACCTCGGGCAAGGACAGGGCCAACGAAAGTGCCTTCTACTTTATGGAGAGTCTCAAGCGCAACGTGAGCTATGTCAGCGACTCGGCGCAGTGCTACCTCACGCAGGATGACCCTTCGAAAATCGACAAAAAGCTGGTCAACAAGTTCGAGCTCTACTTCCACAAGACCACGCCCGAGGGGGATTACGCCCGCTACCTGCCCGCCTATGAGAGCTACCAGCGCTTTATCGGCGACGAAGATGCCGGAATCGCCCCGGCCCCCGAGCTGGCCAGGGCGCTGGATCAGCTTAAAAACCTGAGCAAGACCAAAGAGATGGCCCGCAGCATGCTGGAGCGTATCTACAGCAAGGGCTTTGTCGACTATCTGGCGGGCGGCGTCGAGTTTGTCGCTATCAACCCGGAAGATGGCGGCATGACCTATGTGCGCGACGAAGTAGATGCCGCCCTGATGCTCTACAACCTCTTTATCATCGGCCCCGGCATGATCCGCGAAGCGCAGGCACAGGGCAGCGAACCCTGGGCGCTGGAGCAGTTCCTGACCCCGGAGGAGTCTGCCTGGTTCTCCTACCTCTCCGATGCGGAAGATTTCTACGAGAAGGGGCCGAGCTTTGCCAACCAGAGCGCCCCCTACGCCATTGCCCAGCCGCTGCTCGACGGCCTGTTTGGCGAGGTGCAGCGTCAGGTAGTGGAGGGTGAGCAGAGCCGACGGGCCACCCTGCGCTTTGCCCATGCCGAAGCCATTATCCCCCTCGCCGCCCTGATGAAGCTGGAAGGGAGCCGTCAGGGGGCCAGCCCGGATCAGCTGTTCAGCCAGCAGAACAACGAGTGGCGCGGCGGCTGGGTCTCCCCCTATACCGCCAATATTCAGTGGGATATCTACCAGAACGGGCAGCGGCAGGTGCTGGTCAAGATGCTCTACAACGAAAAGGAGATCGCCTTTAAGACGGGCTGCCAGCCCTACCAAAGCGGCAGCCACTACTACGACTTCGAGGAGCTCAAGCGCTGCTACGGCTATAACGGCTAACCCCTAGCGCGCCAAATATGGCAATCACCAGGGGCGACCAGCAGGTCGCCCCTATTCACTCCCCTTCCCTGCTTGCCAGAGATCAATATGGCTATAAAGCCGCCTTCCGGCTCCATTTGCTGATCAAGCGCAAAAAATGATTAATTTCTGACAATTTAATCACTTAAAGGCTCGCGTCGTAAACCTTGCTTGGCTTAACATCCCCATACGGTGCTTATTAATCAGCAATTGGTACCTGCACTGCTGGTTAATTGAGCATTGTGAAATGCTGTAATCCACGGGCATTAGCGTGGGACTCGCTAGCATTATTCCTGCTCAGAAGGGTGGGTGTCTCAGGTTTTATCTTTTCATATGACAATAGGTTACAGAAACAAGTGGTAAGGAGGATGGTTTGGCAAGGCGGGGTAGTCTTTTAAGTTTATCTATCAAAGTTGCTAAGGCAATTGACAGAGCCGGTAAGCAGGCTGCTAGGGAATCAGCGCGTAGACAAAAGTCTGCCGAACGCGAAAATGCCAGAGCAGAAAGAGAATATCAAAAATTTTTAAGAGAACAGGAACGAGATGCAATTCGTGCTGAAAAGGAAAAATTTGCACTGGCTAAAAAAGCTGAAAAATTGAGTATTGCTCAGGCAAAGGAAAGATTAAAAGATGAACTTTCTGATGCCCAAGACGAATATGAAGACAGATGCTTAGAGCGTGCGACTCTGCGCCAACAATTTATCAGTTTACAACTAAGGTAGAAAAATGGAACACATGCTTTTAGCCATTATCATTGGTGCAATTGCAGCCATATTGATTGGCTATTTCATTCTCAAATTAAAACATAACAAGGAGCTGGCTAAATATAAGGCTGATGTTGATGCTAAGCTTGGCGAGCATACAAGTCTTGAGACAGAGTTGTCGCAATTAAAAGAGAGCCTTACATCGCTAAAAAGTGATTTTTATAACGATACAAAAGAACTAGAGCAGGTCAGAATTGAGACGGAAGAGCTGAGGGCACTTAAAGCAGATGAATCCCAGCTTTTAGAAAGAATCAGAGAAGCAACTGAACAAAATAACAAACAGAGTGAGGAAAAGGATCGGCTTTCATTAGAAATAGCAAAGCTCAATGTTGATGTGAAAAATCTGATGGGAATGCTTGACCTATACTCTCGATTGGACGAATTCACGTCTGTTGGGCATTTTGAAAATCCAGAGTATCTCTATGAAACATCAGCTAGATTTTCAGAAGAAATAAAATACATCCGAAGCCAACAAAAAGATCTAATTAGAGATAAAAATGCGATAACGTATCCTGTCACTCTGATCATTGCGAATGACAAATCATTAAACAAAAAGATTCTCGATGGTCAAATAAAGCTAATGCTAGCGGCATTTAATATTGAGTGTGATTTCTTGATTGGGAAGGTGAGTCCTAGTAACTTCGCCCGAACCTTGCAGAGAATAGAAAGTCTTGCCAACACAATAGAAAAGTCAGCAGCAACATTGAAGTGTGGCTTTAATATTAGTTATGTAGAATTGAAATTTGAAGAGTGCAAGCTTCAGTATCAATACACCTTGAAAAAACAAGAAGAGGCTGATGAGCAAAGAATCATAAAAGAACAGATCCGCGAAGAACAGCGTGCAATTAAAGAGTATGAGCGAGCTATTGCTGAGGCTGAAAAGGAAGAGCGTATCTATAGGGATCTATTGAGCAAGGCTCGAGAAGAATTGTTGAAAACCTCTGAAAGCGAAAGGGCATTTGCAGAGCAGAGAATAGCTGAGCTTGAACAACAGCTACTTGAGGCAGAGATGAAAGAGGCTCGAGCCAAAAGCATGGCTGAACAAACTCGTAAAGGCCATGTATACGTCATCAGTAATATTGGTTCATTTGGTGAGGATATCTATAAAATTGGCTTAACTAGGAGACTAGATCCGATGGATAGAGTTAAAGAGTTAGGTGATGCTAGTGTGCCATTTTCTTTTGATGTTCATGCTATGATTTATTCCGATGATGCTCCGGCGTTGGAGGCAGCTTTACATCGTGAATTTAGAGCTCATCGAGTGAATGCAGTAAATCTGAGGAAAGAATTCTTCCAAGTAGACTTGTTGTCGATAAAGGATGCTGTGGATACTATTGTTGATATTGATAGTGAGTTTAAATTAACAGCATTGGCAGAGGAGTATTATGAGAGCTTGCGCCTTCAAACTGTTGAACAGGTTGCTTAATGCAGTAGTTTAATAATTAACTTACATTACATGTTAATAATTAAAAATCATTCTTTTTAATATATAAAAATAATAATGACATTAATTTTTAAACTAAAAAAGGCGACCATCCGGTCGCCTTTTTATTTCTATCACTTTCAATCAGAAAAACTTACCGGGCCGGTCGCTTGGCACCATTCCCTTTGGCCGCAGGCTTACTGCCTTGAGTGACGGGTTTGGCTCCCGGCTTGGCAGAGCCCGCGCGAGTCGGGGTTTTACTCTTATGGGCGGGTTTTCCGGCAGGTTTGCTCTTACCCGCATTCTGGCCAGCATTCTTGCCTTCGCCCTGTGCGGCCGGTTTGCCGTTAGCCGCGCCTTTGTGCAGCTGGGAACCCACCGGTTTGCCGCCCGTCGGCTTGTTGCCTGTGCCATTGCCACGCTGGTGACTGATGTTGCTGTGACGGGTCAGGGCCGGTTTCAGCCCCTTGCCGCTGGCGGCGCGCTCGTTGCGCCCTTCCGCAGGTACCAGACAGCCGGGGCCGTTGCCAATCAGGTGGCCCTTGCCCATGGCGAGCAGGGCTTCGCGGATCATCGGCCAGCCAGCGGGGTCGTGATAGCGCAGCAGCGCCTTGTGCAGGCGGCGACGGCGCTCGCCCTTGGCGACAAACACATCGCCACCGGTGCGGCTCACCTTGTTTAACGGGTTTTTCTCCGTGTAATACATGGTGGTGGCGTTGGCGAGCGGCGACGGATAGAAGTTCTGCACCTGATCGAGCTTGAAGCGGTTCTCTTTGACCCAGAGCGCCAGATTGATCATGTCTTCATCGGTAGTGCCCGGGTGGGCGGAGATGAAGTAGGGGATCAGGTACTGCTGCTTGCCCGCCTCTTTGGAGTATTTGTCGAACAGCTCCTTGAACTGGTAGTAGCTGCCCATGCCCGGCTTCATCATCTTGGAGAGCGGCCCCTCCTCGGTGTGTTCCGGCGCGATCTTGAGGTAGCCGCCAACGTGGTACTTGGCCAGCTCCTTGATATAGCGGGGATCTTCCACTGCGATGTCGTAACGCACGCCGGAGGCGATGAGGATCTTCTTGATCCCCTTGAGGTCGCGCGCCTTGCGATAGAGGTTGATGGTCGGGCTGTGGTCGGTGTCCATGTGCGGGCAGATGGTGGGCCAGACACAGGAGGCGCGACGGCAGGTCTGCTCGGCCTTGGGGCTCTTGCAACGCAGCTTGTACATGTTGGCAGTGGGGCCGCCGAGATCCGAGATGACGCCGGTAAAGCCCGGCACCTTGTCGCGGATATCTTCGATTTCTTTGAGGATCGACTCTTCCGAGCGGCTCTGGATGATGCGCCCTTCGTGCTCGGTGATGGAGCAGAAGGAGCAGCCGCCAAAGCAGCCGCGCATGATGTTGACCGAGGTCTTGATCATCTCGAACGCCGGAATCTTCTCGTTGCCATAGGCCGGGTGCGGCACCCGCTGGTAGGGCAGGCCGAATACGCCGTCCATCTCCTCGGTTTCCAGCGGGAAGGCGGGCGGATTGACCCAGACGATGCGATCGCCGTGAGCCTGCAACAGGGCGCGGGCACAGCCGGGGTTGGTCTCGTGGTGCAGAATGCGCGAGGCATGGGCGTAGAGCACCTTGTCCTCTTTCACCCGCTCGAACGCCGGCAGCTTCACATAGGTTTTTTCCCACGGCTTGGGCTTGGCCGGCTGCACCAGCACAGGCTGGGCTTCCTGCGCGGCAGGGGCCGCTTCGGTCGCATCGTCAGAGCATGGGGCCCCTTCCATATAGGGGTTCATGATGGGATCGATGCGGCCAATCTGGTCGAGCTTGCTCGAATCCACCCCTTTCCAGCCCGGCAACGGCTCCTTGCGGATGACGGCGGTGCCGCGAATATCCTGCATGGTGTCGATACTCTCCCCCGCTGCGATGCGGTGGGCCACTTCCACCAGCGGCCGCTCGGCGTTGCCATAGATCAGGATATCGGCCTTGGCATCGAGCAGGATGGAGCGGCGGATGGTCTCGGACCAGTAGTCGTAGTGGGCGATGCGGCGCAGGGATGCCTCGATGCCGCCGATGACTACCGGCACCTCTTTGAAGGCCTCTTTGCAGCGCTGGGTATAGACCAGAGTCGCGCGATCCGGCCGCTTGCCACCCACATCCCCCGGGGTGTAGGCGTCGTCGTGGCGCAGCTTTTTGTCGGAGGTGTAGCGGTTGATCATGGAGTCCATGTTGCCCGCGGTCACCCCGAAGAAGAGGTTCGGTTTACCCAGACGCATAAAGTCATCCTTCGATGACCAGTCCGGCTGGGCGATGATGCCGACCCGAAAGCCCTGCGCCTCCAGCATGCGGCCGATGACCGCCATGCCGAAGCTCGGGTGATCCACGTAAGCATCCCCCGTCACCAGAATGACGTCGCAGCTGTCCCAACCGAGCTTGTCCATCTCTTTGCGGGACATGGGCAGGAAGGGCGCCGTGCCGTAGCACTCGGCCCAATAGCGGGGATAGGAGAAAAGGTTGGGTACCGGCTGCATTTTGAACACCTGGAAAAATTCGGGTCGCGCATTATACCGGTTGCGGCCAAGGGGAGCGATGGCTTTTTGTCCCCAGCATTCGCACGGGAAAAGGCGCTTTGCCATCCAACACCCGCATCACGCCACCACAAACAAGCACGCCCGCAGGATGAGTGCGGGCGATCTTTGACTGCAACTGCCGCACGGTGAGCAGGGCAAATGCCGAGGGCTCACCGCCTGAATGGTTACTGACTCAAATCCTTGTCGATCCAGTATTTGGAGCCGGAGATGTTGGCATCGAACAGCAATCCCTTCTCGCCGATCTGGTAGATGGCCATGCCGCCGTTGTATTTGGCGGTAAGCTCGGCGCTCTCCTTGCCAGCTACCACGCCCACTTCGGAAGTGGCCTCCCAACCCTGGGTCACGAAGGCATCGAATCTGGCTTTGTCTTCAAACAGGATCACCTGCTGATAGAACTTGCCACCGATACCGGCCGCCAGCCCCGCGCCAAACATCTTCATATAGGTGTGTTTGCCACTCTTGCGATTGATGGCCACCCCGGCGCCCTGATTGGTATGCAGCATCAGGGAGAACTTGCGCGAATCGAATACTGCGTAGCCATACGCCTTGTCAAACAGCAACTTGGCTGAAGGCTGTTCATTGAACAGGCGCACCAGTGCCGTGTCGGCCATGGTGTTGAGCGCCACCCGCGCCTCCTGCGGAGTTTTGGGCTCCAGCATCTCGTCGAGCTTCTTGTCGGCTACCTTCAGCCACTCCTTGCCAGTGGCGATGCTCTTGTCGGTCCAGACCCCGGCGGTGTTGAACGCCTCTTCACCCCAGGCAGAGATGGAGGCCCAGCTCTTTTTGGAGAAGTCGCTGACATCCTGCCATACCTCCTTGCTAGTCTCACTCACGGCGGTGCCGAGATCGGCGGCGGCAGCCTTCAGTTTCTCCCAGTCGGCATGGCTGGGTGACACCACCAACGTCAGTGACAGGGCCAGCAACCAGTTACGCTTGTTCATTTTTTCACTCCCGTATTGTCGAGTGTCTGGGTTACCCGGTGCGATCCCCTACAACGGGCTACCCGGTGAAAATCACTCCCGCATTATCGGAAGGGGAATCCGGTTAAGCAATCATTGAGTCCTGTTTATCCCGCCAAAGCGCGACAACCGTTAATAAAAAGGCTGCTCATCAGAGAGGAGCAGCCTTGTTGAACACTGTGAAACCGGACGGGCTTATTCGACCATCATCACCTTGCAGGTGTTGGTACTGCCGACGGTTTCCATCTTGTCACCGTGGGTCAGCAGTACCATGTCCCCGCTTTGCAGCAGCCCCTTCTCCTTGAGCACGGCCAGCGCGTCGCGGCACACTTCGTAGACCGGTTTGGTCTCGTCACCGTCGAACAGCACCGGGGTCACACCACGGTAGAGGTTGGCCCAGGCCAGGGTCTTGTTGTGGGGGGACATGGCGAAGATCGGCAGACCGGAGCTGATACGGGACATCAGCAGCGGAGTAGTGCCCGATTCGGTCAGCGCCACGATCGCCTTGACCCCTTCCAGGTGGTTGGCTGCGTACATGGTGGACATGGCAACCGCCTCTTCCACCGAGGTGAAGGTGTAGCTCATGCGGTGGTTGGAGACGTTCAGGCTCGGGTGCTTTTCGGCACCGACACAGACGCTCGCCATGGAGGTGACCGTCTCGATGGGGAACTGACCGGCAGCGGTTTCGGCAGAGAGCATCACCGCATCGGTACCATCCAGCACGGCGTTGGCGACGTCCATCACTTCGGCACGAGTCGGCAGCGGCGCGTTGATCATCGATTCCATCATCTGGGTAGCGGTGATCACCACACGGTTGAGACGACGGGAGTGACGGATCAGCTTCTTCTGCACGCCAACCAGCTCGGGGTCACCGATCTCGACGCCCAGATCGCCACGGGCAACCATCACGGCATCGGAACCGAGGATGATATCTTCCATCGCCTCATCGGTGGCGACGGTCTCGGCGCGCTCGACCTTGGCCACGATCTTGGCATTGGAGCCAGCTTCGCGAGCCAGTTCGCGGGCGTAACGCAGATCATCACCGCAGCGCGGGAAGGAGACGGCCAGATAATCCACGTTCATCAGCGCGGCTGTCTTGATATCTTCCTTGTCTTTCTCGGTCAGGGCTGGCGCGGAGAGACCGCCCCCTTTCTTGTTGATGCCCTTGTTGTTGGAGAGAGGGCCCGCCACGGTCACAGTGGTATGGATGCGGGTGCCTTCCACGCTCTCGACTTTCAGTTGTACACGGCCATCGTCCAGCAGCAGGATGTCACCCGGCACCACATCATTTGGCAGGCTCTTGTAGTCGATACCAACCTGCTCCTGACAGCCTTCACCCTTGCCCAGGGCTGCATCCAGCACGAACTTGTCACCGATGGCGAGATAGATCTTGCCATCCTTGAAGGTGGATACACGGATTTTCGGGCCTTGCAGGTCACCCATGATGGCAACGTGGCGGCCGAGCTTGGCAGCAATGTCACGCACCTGATTGGCGCGCTGGATATGATCTTCAGGAGTGCCGTGAGAGAAGTTCATCCGCACCATGTCGGCGCCGGCGCGGATAATCCCTTCGAGGATCCCTTCGCGGTCGGTGGCCGGACCAAGTGTGGTTACAATCTTTGTACGTCTAGGCATGAAAGACTCCAATATGAAGTTGAGATAACTTGAGATTCTGCCCCATCAAACCGATGGCTCGATGCACCCGCTTGCAAACCATCCGGGTGGTTTTTGTTATTAAGTTACAATACCACATCAAGACTACACCAAGGAGGGTGGCATAGACAGTCGGGGGCCAAAGCCCCCGACGATTCAGGAAGAGTGTGGTGTTTCAAAGCGGGATTCACGCAATCCCTCTTTTACCTTCTTCAGGTTTTCACGAAATTTCATCCCCCGGCGCAGGGTAAATCCGGTTGCCAGCACATCCACCAGCGCCAGCTGCGCGATGCGGGAAGCCATCGGCATGTAGACATCGGTATCTTCCGGCACATCCATGGAGAGCACCAGGTTGCACTCGCGCGCCAGTGGGGAATCCTTGGCGGTCATGCCGATGACGGTGGCGTCGTTCTCGCGCGCCAGCGCGGCGATCTCGACCAGCGCCTTGGTGCGGCCGGTATGGGAGATCAGCACCACCACATCCCCTTCGCTGCTGTTGATGCAGCTCATGCGCATCATGACGATATCGTCAAAGCTCACCACCGGGATATTGAAGCGGAAGAACTTGTTCTGGGCATCGCGGGCAACGGCTGAGGAGGCGCCAAGACCAAAGAAGCTGATCTTCTTGGACTGGGTCAGGATATCGACACAGCGGTTGATGGCCGAGATATCCAGGCTGTTCTTGGCGGCATCCAGACAAGCCATGGTGGATTCGAAGATTTTGGCCGTGTAGGTATCGGGGCCGTCTTCTGCTTCCACATGACGATTGACGTAAGGAGTGCCATTGGCCAGGCTCTGGGCCAGATGGAGTTTGAAATCGGGGAAGCCTTTGGTATCGAGGCGACGGCAAAAACGGTTGACGGTCGGTTCACTGACGTCGGCCATTTTGGCCAGGGCGGCGATGCTGGAGTGGATGGCGGTCTGGGGAGACGCCAGGATCACCTCAGCAACCTTGCGTTCTGATTTACTGAAACTTTCCAGGTTGTTCGTAATTTTATCAAGGGTATTCATCATCACCACCAGACGTTTTTGTAATTTAGCTTCAGTGTCTTTGCACTAAATCTACGGCTAAGCAGGTTTCCAATCAAGCTGATGACTATACAAGACAAGCGGTTATCGCAACTAACGCCTGCCGTACAAAGTATGACTCATCTCTAATTATTTCGTACTTTTCGTTACAAAACGTCACCTCGCTGTGAAACCGCTTACAAATGTTGCAAAGCAACAACACTGTGAGCAGGCGCACGTTTGTATCGATCCGGCGGGTGAGTGAGCCTGAGCTCGGATAGAATGGGCCGTCATAATCCAACAATAATGTCGGGACACCACAGTCGTCCCCATCCTGTAACGAAGGAGTTGTTATGCAGCATACCCATGCGCTGGTCGGCGATGTCGGCGGTACCAATGCGCGTCTGGCCCTGTGTGAGCTGGCCACCGGTACTATCTCTCAGGCAAAGACCTACTCAGGTCTGGCCCATCCCAGCCTTGAAGCCGTGGTTCGCCTCTATCTGGAGGAACACAAGGTCGAGGTGGCTGAAGCCTGCATCGCCATCGCCTGCCCCATCAATGGTGACTGGGTCGCCATGACCAACCACAGCTGGGAGTTCTCCATCAGCGAGATGCAGAACAATCTCGGGCTGGCACGCCTGCAAGTAATCAACGACTTTACCGCGGTCTCGATGGCGGTACCGGTATTGGCCGAATCGGATCGCATCCAGCTGGGCGGCGCCGCACCGGTGGCTGGCAAACCCATCGCCATCTATGGAGCGGGCACCGGCCTTGGGGTTGCGCATCTGGTCAAGGCGGGCGATCAGTGGTTGAGCCTGCCGGGCGAAGGGGGTCATGTGGATTTTGCCGCCAACACCGAAGAGGAAGATGCGGTGCTGCAGGTGATGCGTGGCGAACTGGGCCATGTCTCGGCCGAGCGTTTCTTATCCGGCCCGGGCCTGGTCAATCTCTATCGCGGGCTGGTGAAATCCGATGGTCGTGAGCCGGAGCCGTTCGCCCCTAAAGACATTACCGAACGTGCGCTGGCGGGCGAGTGTCTGGATTGCCGCCGCACCCTGAGCCTGTTCTGCGTGCTGATGGGCCGCTTTGCCGGCAACCTGGCGCTCAATATGGGCACCTTTGGTGGCGTCTATATCGCAGGGGGCATAGTGCCGCGCTTCCAGGAGTTCTTCACCAGTTCCGGTTTCCGGGTTGCCTTTGAAGACAAGGGCCGTTTCAAATCCTACCTCAAGGATATTCCGGTATTCCTGATCACCCATGAAGGACCTGGCCTGCTCGGCGCTGGCGCTTACCTGCGCCAGTCGATGGGGATTACCATCTGATTGTAAGGTGGAGTGAAACTGAAACATCCGTGGTTCAGCATCGATTCAGTGTGGATGGCATATAGTAGTGGCACGTAACCAAGAGGGTTGTACTTCACAAGGAGTGGAAAGCGACTCTCATCCGCTGGATACGTTTGTCACCTGACAAGCCTGAACTGTTTCAACCGGCCTTTTGGCCGGTTTTTTTTTATCTCTGTGCCCCGAAACTACTGGGACAACGCCTTCAGCTGTGCCTTGTCGGGCGGGTTGTTCCAGTCGATGGGGCCGTGGGTAAAGCGGTACTGCAACCGTGGCAAGCTGGTCTCCAGCCACTCTTCCCTAAAGTAGGCATACCCCTGATTCCAGTCAGGATCATTGGCCCAACCGGTTTGCAGGAAGTAGAGGCGAGTGCCCTGCCCTTCCGGCACAAAGCGCAGACAAACCTGAGTCTTCTGCTGACGAATATGGGGCAGACTGGGCGGAAAATTCCAACTAAAGCTGAGCAAATCATAGGGCATGACGGCCATGACCCTGCACCCTTCACTGCCCCGTTCACCCAGTGGAGCATCCGGCCTGAAGTAGATTTCGAAGGGGCCATTCGGTTCGGCTACCATCAAACACTCGGGAGCCAGAAAACTGCGCAGACCACTCTCTGTCGTCCAGGCGTGCCACACGTCATCGATATGAGCCGGAACAAAAATGTTGCCTTCAATCTGTTTATTGTCCATAAATCAACAATCCTCACGCCATCCATACAGGGGACTTCGGCAGTATAGCCCCATGACAAATGTATTGGACAGCCCTTAATCACACCCTTGTCATTTGCCCCAGATAACCTTGCCCGCGTGCAACAGGGAACAGTGACCGCCCTTGGGAGAGCATGATGATCAGGCGCATGGAAGAACGTGATATCA
This sequence comes from Aeromonas sp. 601027, assembly GCF_049174455.1. Classification (NCBI taxonomy): domain Bacteria; kingdom Pseudomonadati; phylum Pseudomonadota; class Gammaproteobacteria; order Aeromonadales; family Aeromonadaceae; genus Aeromonas; species Aeromonas sp. 601027. Next base: position 263,200 of record NZ_JAAKTN010000003.1, read on the forward strand.
CCCCGCTGGCCAAGCTGTTTTTACAAGGCCGCAGACAAACCTTTCACTGGGTAGACCCCTCCCTGTTTCACCTGGATGACTTTATCGAGCAGACCCGGGGAGAAGAGATATGGGTGGCTGAGCGAGGGGGGACGCTCTGCGGATTTATCGCCGTATGGCAACCCGAGCTCTTTGTGCATCATCTCTACGTTGCGAGCGACTGGCATGGTCAGGGGATTGGGCGAGCGCTGCTCGAACATGGTCTGGCAAATAATCCCCGCACGGCATCACTCAAGGTGGCAACCCGCAATACGGCGGCCGTGGCCTTCTATCATCGGCTTGGCTGGCAGCATGGCGACGAGACCGGGTACTGCGAGCTCACCGGTCCCTGGTGCAAGCTTTGTCGTGAGTAGACAACAGCTCTCCAGACTGTCATGCATGGGCCCGTAAAGGGAAAATATCGATCCGGGATTGCATGGCAGAATATGAGAACACCACGACCCCAGTTGCGCGCGTGATCGCGACCACCGCTCGCACCGAGGATCCCCCGCAGGGCGTATGTGCTTTCTAGACCCGAAACAGCTTGAGCAGGGTATCGAGCTGACCGGAGAGCTGGCGCAAATCGCTGCTGGCTTCAGCCACTTGCACCACCCTGGCCGCGCTCTCGCTATTAAGGGTGGCAATCCGGTTCACGCTATGGCTCACCGCCTCTGCTACCGAGTGTTGCTCTTCCGAGGCTTGGGCAATATACATGTTCATCTCGCGGATCAGACTGACCTGGTTTTTAATTTTCTCCACCGATACCTGTACATCGGCGGCTTCGGCTCCCGCACGAGAGGCCTGCTCCTGGCTCAACTGCATCCCGGCACCGACATTCTGGGTCGCCTGTTGCAGCCGTTTGATGCTGGCACTGATCTCTTCGGTCGACTGACGAGTGCGCCCCGAGAGGGTTCGCACTTCATCGGCCACCACCGCAAAACCTCGCCCCTGATCCCCAGCCCTCGCCGCCTCGATGGCGGCATTGAGCGCCAGCAGATTGGTCTGCTCGGCAATACCATTGATCACTTCGATAATATTGCCGATGCTGCTGCTCTCGGTAGAGAGGGAGCGCATCAGCCCCGCCACCCGTTCCACCTCTCCCACCAGCTGATGAATCGCCTGATTGGCATGACCGGCCAGATTGTAGCCCTGCTCGACATAAAGGTTGGCCTCATCGGTCGCCGTAGCAGTCTTCACTGCATTACCTGCCACCTCCTGCACCGCCTGGCTCATCTCGGTAATGGCAGTCGCGACCTGATCCAGCTCCAGTTGCTGGGCATCACTGGCGCCCCGAGTATCCGCCGCAAGGGTGTCACAACGTTCCGCGGTCTGCAGCACGCCAGCAGAGAGCTCGTTGATTTCGGCCACCATCTCCTGAAGCTTGGCAATAAAGTGATTGATGTTGGTGGCCAGCGCGCCCATCTCATCCTGACGGAGGATCTTGAGACGCCGGGTCAGATCCCCTTCTCCCCTGGCCAAATCGAACACCGCCAGATTCATCTGATGAAGTGGTCTCAGCACATTGCGATGAATGAGTACCATCAACAAGGCAATGATACAGATATCAAGTACCAGGATCTGCCAGACAGTGGTGATCAACTGCTGGCGCAAGTTGGCCTGAATGGCCGCATCACTGGTTTCGACCAGCAATCTGGCCACGGTATTTTTCTGGCCGCTGTCGTCGTAGACCAGATCATACCCACCATAGGCCGCCGTATCGGCGGGTATGGCCGCTACAGGGGAAATAGTGCCCGCTGCATCGCGGGCAAACCCGGCCACCAGCTTCTCCTTGTTGACCACCAGCAGTGTGCTGAGCATATCGGCCGCCAGCTCGGATTTGAGCGATGCCTCGATAAAGGCCGACTCATAATTCCACAAAGGGCCAGGCAAGGAGAGCTGCAGTCGCTTGATCGCCTGCTCGACCAGCTGAGCCTGTTTGCTGTAGCTCTCTTCCCTCACCGAGCTGTAGTTATAACCACCAAACAGTACCAATAGCAGACTCACCGAGAGGGAAGTCAGTACGGCAATCCTGAACTTCAGACTTTTCCAATCCATGACTTCCTCCCGGTATTAACGGCAGCAGGAACAGTACAACTTACTGGTACTTGGCGTTGATTTTCTCGATGGTGCCGTCGGCTTTCATGGCTGCCAGAACCTCGTTGAGCTTGTTGATGAGTTCATCGGGCGTATCCTTGTTAAACGCCAAACTCATCTGGGTTTCCTTGAACACGAAGACCGGCTTGGGCGAAGCCACTTTCTCCTTGTTGGCCAAATAGGGGGCCAGATATTGGCCGGTTGCCCAGAGATCGATACGACCGGCCTCCAGTTTTTTCACGTTGGCGGTGTCATTGGCTGCCAGCTGCAACTTGGCAAATCCCTGTGCCTTGAGATACTCGGCTGCCGCATCACCGTTGTAGCCCCCCACCGAATACTGCTTGGCCTCTTCCAGTGAAGAGACTGTGATATTGGCCGTCGAGCTGGAGAAGAACACCCAGTTGTTATTGACCAGCGGCCCCACCCATTTGAACAGCGCCTCACGCTCCGGGGTACGAGTCGTGGAGTAGAGTGCGGTGTTGGGAGTGCTGAGGGTATCTTCATACGCCCGCTTCCAGGGCATCAGGGTCAGCTTGTATTCGACGCCGGCACGCTTGAGCAGCTCTTCGACCACCTCGGTCGATAGCCCGACAATCTTGCCCCCCTCCCCCTGCATGTTGAACGGAGGGTAATCCTCGGTCATCACGTTCAGTGGCGCAGCCTGAACTGCGCTTATCGCCATCATGGAAGAGACTGAAAAAATTGCACTTTTCCACAGCAGTTGATAGTTCATTGCAACCTCGCTTTGCTTGCCATTCATCCCTGAACATCCGCCGTTACCGATGGCGGTGCACATCTGACCCGCTGGGGTCATGCCGGCTTTCACGGCTCGCCGCCCACCCATGTGCAGCAGCAAACAGATCCGGATTTTGCCAGTGCGCAACGAAACGCAATCGGCGGGGGAGGCTCACGACAAATCGAGGTGGAAACATGCCAGGGCAGCATGAGGGGAGTGTGGAGGGGGCGGATAAACCTCTGCCATACAACAGCGCTGTGGCGAAGCAGAAGCGCATCGTTTAATGACCAGGGTCTGGGAGAGAAATGATAGAAAACGCCAACATCCATTTTCCCATACTGCTCGAGGAGACCTCAGAGCCAAACCTGTCCTTTAGCTAAGGTCACGAAAAGAGATACGTCAAATGAGAATGCTAACCCCCTCATCTGCTTCCAAATTAGATTCCAGACGAGCTCCGCCGAGCAGAAAAGTGGCGCGAGATACCCGAAAAAGAGAAGGCCACCGCGAGGTGACCTTCTCCAAATCAACAATCAACGTCTGGTGGAACTCAGTCCTTGGCCGCGTCCATCACACCCTCTTCGGAGTGCGCAGGCAGGATCAGGTTGAGCAGGATGGCGGCAACGGAGGCCAGGCCAACACCGGCCAGCGCGAAGTCGCCAATCTTCATCTCCAGCGCACCGACACCGACGGTCAGAGTCACGGCGACGATGGCGATATTGCGTGACAGTCCCAGATCCACCTTGGATTCCACCAGCGTCTTGAGACCGATGGCAGCGATGGATCCGAACAGCAGCAGCATGATACCGCCCATCACCGGCATCGGGATGGAGGTGAGCAGCGCATTGAACTTGCCGAAGAAGGCCAGAATGATGGCAAACACCGCAGCCCAGGTCATGGTGACCGGATTGAAGTTGCGAGTGATCATCACGGCACCAGTCACTTCGGCGTAGGTGGTCACGGGTGGGCCACCGATGAAACCGGCGAAGCAGACGCCGATGCCGTCACCGGCCAGCGTACGGTGCAAACCCGGATCCTTGGTGTAATCCTTGCCAGTCACGCCACCAATCGCCAACACGCCACCGATATGCTCGATACAGGGGGCGATGGCTACCGGCAACATGAACAACGCCGCAGCCCAGTTGATCTCCGGGGTTTCGAAGTGGGGCAGCGCCAGCCAGGGGGCGTTCACCATGCCATCGAAACTCACCTGGCCCATGAACACCGCCGAGACATAACCGGCAATCACACCGCACAGGATGGGGATCAGCTTGATCCACCCCTTGCAGAACACAGCTGCAATCAGGGTGACCGCCAGCGAGATACCGGCCAGCGTCAGCGCAGTCCCCGCAGGAACCACCTGCTCACTACCGGCGCGGCCCATCGCCATGTTGCAGGCAACCTGCGCCACAGAAAGACCGATCACCATGATCACCGGGCCAATCACCACCGGGGGCAGCAATTTGTGCACAAAACCCATCCCTTTTGCCCGGATCAGCGCAGCCAGAATGAAATACATGAAACCGGCGGCAAACAGGCCAAACATGGTGGATGGCAATCCCCAGGTCTGGGTGGCGTAGATGATGGGAGCGATGAAGGCAAAGCTGGAACCGAGGAAAATCGGGACCTGGCGGCGGGTGCAGAGCTGGAACAACAGGGTGCCCACACCGGCGCCAAGCAGGGCCATGGAGGGGTTCAGTCCGGTGAGCAGGGGCACCAGAACCATGGCACCGAAGGCGACAAACAGGATTTGCAGCCCGGCGACACTTTGCTTGACTAAGGAAAACATGGATGTCCTTAATTTTTTGATAACTGATGGGGATATTTATCACTTTTCAGTTATCACAAGACTTTTCCAAGGCACAAAATGAACACAAATACGTCACTTGTTACCTTTTACTGCTTGGGAAGGGCATGAAACTAGCTTTTTAGGCGGGATTCGTTGCTACAAGCATCGAGTATGCGATTTTACGCATTATTGTGACGAACGCCAATCGTTTTTCCATCATGTTTATTGTGTTCATGGTCAAAAATGCCGCCGCTTGGGGGCGCTCTATAATGGATCCTGTGAATCAAGATGGACAAGGAGTCCCCATGTCACAGCCCCCATTCAAGGCCAGCCAGCGCAGATTGCTTATCGGCTCGGCCATCGCACTCGCCCTGTTTGCGAACCCGTTCAGTTATGATTTCGCCCAAAATGAGTGGCAAATGAATCAGGCCTATGCCAAGTCCTGCTTTATCGCCGGCACTCGCATCACGATGGCCGATGGTTCCACCCGCCCCATAGAGACGCTCCGGGTCGGTGAACAGGTGCTGGATCAGCACGGCGGCAGTAACCGGATCCTGGCGATCGAACGGGTCATACTGGGCAAGCGCAGGCTCTACGGGATCAATGATCTGCCCCCGTTCTTTACCGCAGAGCACCCTCTGCTGACCACTCGGGGCTGGGCGGCCATCTCACCGGCCATGACCCGAACCGAAAACCCGCAACTGGCGGTGCTGCCGCTATTTACCGGCATGCAGATAATGTGTCGCCCCACACCTGTTATGGTGACGGGTAATCTGGCCCTGCAATCCCAGCCGGAATTACTGCTGGTTGAGTCACTCTGCTGGATCGAGGCATCTCCCACTACCGCACTCTTCAATCTGCTGCTCGATGGCAGCCACAGCTACATCGCCAATGAGCTGATCGTTCACAACAAAGATGGCGATGGTGGCAGCGGGGGCAGCAGTGGTGGAGGCAGCAACAACGGCGGAGGCAGCAACAACGGCGGAGGCAGCAACAGCGGCGGCGGCAGCAACAGCGGCGGAGGCAGCAACAGCGGCGGTGGCAGCGACAGCGGCGGTGGCAGCGACAGCGATGGGGGCAGCAACAGCGGCGGAGGCAGCGACAGCGGCGGTGGCAGCGACAGCGACGGGGGCAGCGATGACAGTGGCGGCCAAGGCGAGCATGCCGGCGGAGAGCAGCATGGTGGAGGTGAACGGCATGCTGGTGGAGAAAAACATGCAGGGGGAGAACGCCATGGGGGTGGCCGCGGATTTGGCAATGGCGTTGATGACAACGGTGTGGATGCCGTCGATGCCAACGGGAACAAGCTCAGAGGTGACGGCACTGTCGATGACAACGGTGTAGATGCCGTCGATGCCAATGGCAACAAGCTCAGAGGCGATGGCACCATCGATGACAACGGCGTAGATGCCGTCGATGCCAATGGCAACAAGCTCAGGGGCGATGGCACGGTCGATGACAACGGTGTGGATGCCGTCGATGCCAATGGCAACAAGCTCAGGGGTGATGGCACGGTCGATGATCGCCAGCAAGTGCTTACCGATGAGCAGGAGCGGGCGCTGCTAAACAACGGCTTTAGCCAACAGGGGCAACCATAATGCGATATCTGTTACCACTCCTCCTGCTCGGCCTCACTGGCTGCGCCACGGTCGACACCCCGCCGCTTTACCATCAGATGGATAAGACAGATGTTCAACTGGCCAATCAGGCACTCGCCAAGGCGCTGGAAACCCGTACCAAAGGGCAGAGCCTCACCTGGTTCAATCCGGCTAACCGTCACTCGGGTAGCGTCACCCCGCTACGCACCTTCCGCCATCCCAGCGGGGAGTGGTGTCGCGACTATCGCGAGCAACTCTATATCGGCAAGGCGAGCCAGCAGTGGCAGGATACCGCCTGTCGCAATCTGCAAGGGCGCTGGCGGCCATTGCGAACTTAGTGAATGCCACCGGGGATGAACGAAAGGGGGTAGCAGCGCTACCCCCTTGTCATCTTTACCGACCCGTTATCCGGGCGGTGAATACGCGGTTATACCCGACGATAGGGCAGGTAAACCGGCTCCCACATATGGTTGAGGATATGCTGCTGCAGATCCTGACCGATCAGCGGGTGGGAGGGATCCCGGCGCACGATATCCTTGAGCACGGCGGTGGCCACATGCACCGAGATGCTGCGCAGCTCGCGAATGCGGGGATAGACGGCCCCTTTCGCCAGATCCACCTCACTCACGCACTCGGCCAGCGCAAAGGCAGCAGTAGTGAAGACATCGGGCGTGATCTCGCGGATCTGGCTGACGATGGCCGCCAAACCTACACCGGGGAAGATAAAGACGTTGTTGCCCTGCCCCACCCGGAACTCCTGCCCCTCGTAGCTCACATCCTTGAACGGACTACCGGTTGCAACGATGGCTTTGCCCTTGCTCCAGCGGTAGATATCTTCCGGCAACGCTTCACAGTTGGCGGTGGGGTTGGAGAGCGGGAACACCATGGGGCGCTCGCAATGCTGCAGCATCAGCTGGATGTGCTCTTCCTGGAAGGCACCGCCCGAACCGCTGGTACCCAGCAACACGGTAATGGGCACATGACGCAGTACATCGGCCAGATTGGCCTTGCCGGGCACCTCGGTATCCCAACCCGCCAGCAGCAGCCCCGGCTTGGCGTAGCGACGCTTGTACTCGTCGAGCCCGTCCCGGTTGTCGCACACCAGCCCCTGGGTATCCAGAATGTAGATGCGATCGCGGGCCGCCTGCGGATCCATCCCCTCACGGATCATCCCCGCGCAGATCTGATCCGCGACACCAACCCCGCCGGCGCCAGCGCCGTAGACCAGATAGTTCTGCTGGCCCAGGGTCTCCCCCTTGACCTTGACCGCGCCTATGATACCGGCCAGCACCACGGCACCGGTGCCCTGAATATCATCGTTGAATGACGGCAGTGACTGCTGGTAGCGGGCCAGATTGTTGAAGGCGTTGGATTTGCTGAAGTCTTCCCACTGCAGCACGGCGTTGGGGAAGTGGCGCTTGACCCCCTGCACGAACTTGTCGATGAACTCCTCATACTCCTTGCCGCGAATGCGCTTGTGGGGGCGGCCCAGATACATGGGGTCATCGAGCAGTTTCTGGTTGTCGGTGCCCACATCCAGCGCGATGGGCATGCAGCAGGCGGGGTGAATACCGGCACCCAGGGTATAGAGCGCCAGCTTGCCGATGGGGATGCCCATGCCGCCAACACCCTGGTCGCCGATCCCCAGAATGCCCTGGCTGTCGGTGACGACTATGATGCGGATCGATTTGGCATCGAAGTGACGGGCCTGACTGCCCATGTCATCCACGTTGTCCGGGGTGATGTAGAGGCCGCGCGGCTTCTGGAAGCGGTGGCTGAACTCCTGACACGCCTTGCCCACGGTCGGGGTATAGATGTAGGGAGTCATCTCCTCCACATGGCGTGACAACAGGGCATAGAAGAGAGTCTCGTTGCGATCCTGCAGGGCACGCAGGTTCTGGTACTTCTCGATATCGCTGCAAGCGCTCTTAAACCCCTCATACACTCGCTCGAGCTGGGCTTCAAAAGTTTGCACCTGAGGCGGCAGCAAACCATCGAGATCAAAATCGGCCCGCTCCTGTTCGGTGAAGGCTGTGCCCTTGTTGAGGTATCGATTGTTAAGCAGATCAGTGCCGGTCAGTGCAACGGGGCGAAAATCCTGTCCCTGTGCATCTTTCCACAGCAGATATTGTCCGGTAGCCATAGTCATTCTCTTTGATTTACGTGAAATTGCCGTTCGGCAGGAGAGCAAGACTCATAATGAAATCAATCATATGACGTTTACTCGATCGGTTTTGTGAGCTTGGGCATACCCTGCGGCCAAAATAGGCGCCCGGCGGCCCCGACGAGACAAATATCCACGGCAAGGAATGAGACTCATGTTAGCATTGCGGGCAACCCAGCCCCTTTCACCGCATCACAGCCGGGAGTGACCTGATGCCCTCGCCTCTGCCAGCCTGCGTCCCCTTCTTTCTGCCATGCGCCTGATCCCGCTGCTTGCTCTGTGGCTATTTCTGACCTGCCAGTCGGCTCTCGCCGCACCGGGCCGGGTGCTCAACATCATCGTGGGTGAATGGCCCCCTTTCGTCTCCGAGCAGTCAAAACAGCACGGGCCAGTGGCCCACCTCATCAGCGATCTGTTCAAGGAGGCGGGCTATGAGGTGAAGTTCCACTTCGCCCCCTGGGGTCGGGTCTATTCGCTGGCGGCCAACAGCCAGCTCTACGACGCCACCGCCGTCTGGATGCACAAACCGGAGCGGGAGCTGGATTTTCTGTTCAGCGAAGCGGTGCTGCAGGAGCAGTTTGTCTTCTTCTCCCTCAAATCACGGCAGCTGCAGGCCGAGCGCCTTGAGCAGATCATCGGTATGCGGTTGGGGGGTGATATCGCCTATAGCTACGGGCCCGAGCTGGACAAGATGGTGGCCGATGGCAAGGTAACCCAACAGAAAGTCACCGACGTGAAGCAGAATTTCGGCAAGCTGCTGCGCGGGCGGATCGACCTCTATCCACAAGAGCTGCGAGTCGGTCTGGCCGAGTTGCAGAGCCAGCTCGACCCCGCCAGCGCGGCACTCATCACCCACAGTCAAACCCCTTTTCTGCGCAACGACAGCTTCGTGATGTTCCCGCGCAAGATGCCGGGCTCAGCCAAACTGCGGGATCAATTCAATCAGCAGTTGCAGCAGGCCATCGCCAGCGGACGTTATAAGCGCTACTTCGAACGGCTGGCCCGGGGGGAATATTGACCTTGGCGAGGCAAAAACAGAGGGGATAAAACAACGGTGGCGGCCCTTTGTGGCCGCCACCTCTGTGATGCTTGTCAGCTGCTGGCATTAGCCGCTGATGCCCACCTCCAGCTTGAACGGCGTCTTGGCCTTGCTGCTCTCGGCCGCCCCCATCTGGTAGACCCGAATGGTATAAGTGCCCTTGGCGGGCAGGGTCGCCTCAAAGTTGTTCCCTTCGGTAGAACCGATAAACATCGCCTCCCCCTTGCTGCCCGGCGGCAGAATATTGAAGTAGGGCTTGCCGGTCAGGATCACCACCATGCTCTGGCCCTTGTTGGCCGTCAGCTTGTAATCGAGGGTCTGGCTACCCTGAATGGTGCCGTTGATAGTCGCCCCTGACTCCCCCTTCTTGAACTGCACCTGCTGGGTCTTGATCCCGTCAGCCGCCTGCGCCACGCCCGCAATACCACCGAAGAGCGCAGATGCACATACCGCTGCCAGCCATGCTTTTCTCATCATTTGTCATCCCTTGTGTGAATGGAACCCCTGTTACTGTTGCTCAAGGTGGCCCAAAAAACCATCGCCGTTTGCGGCATCGCTCAATCAATTTGCCATCACCATCGACCCGCCATCAAAAGGGGCGCCGCAGCGCCCCTTCTCTTTACTCTTTGTCGACCATCAACTTGATTTGCCCGCCTTGGGCTCATCGAGGGTGTGTTTCACCTCTTCATACCAGAGGTCGTGGTGCTCCTTGGCCCAGGTCTCGTCCACCTCGCCGGTCACCATCCCCTCCAGCGCCCCTTCCAGCTGGAACAGCCCCATGTAGATATGAAAGATAAAACCGCAGATAAGGATCAAGGCGCCGACGATATGGATAAAGCTGGCCCACTCCATCTGGCGGCGCAGCTGGCCAAAGATGGGGAAATCGAGGAACAGCCCGGTCGCCACGACTATTCCGCCAAACCAGATCAGCAGCCAGAAGATCGCCTTCTCGCCACCGTTGGAGAAGCCCGCCGAGGGGTGACTTCCCTTGTGCTTGCCGAGCATGCCGCCAAACTTCATGAACCACTGCACATCCACCATGTTGACGATGTTGTGGCGGAACCACTTGATGAGTACCCCCATCAGGCAGAGGAAGAAGAGCGGCCCCACGTAGTTGTGGAACACCTTGGCAAACCAGATCCAGTTCTCCCACACCCCGAGGCTCACCACCGGCTTGATGAAGTACTTGCCGTAGATGATGGCCAGCCCCGACCCGGAGAGGGTCAGGAACATGGCCGCCGTGGTCCAGTGCAGCGCCCGATCCAGCCTGCTCCAGCGCTTGAGCTTGCGCCCGGTGCGCGGTTTGGAGAGCTTGGTCTGCCCCACCACCAGATACATCAGGCCACACATGGCGAGCGACCCGAAAATAGCGATGGCACCGAGCGGCGACACCCACTTGGTCTTCACCTCAAACCAGAGTTGGCCCGGCACCGAGATAAGTACCCCGTGCTCCGGCGAGCGGGAGGTGGTCACCCCCTCCTGCCCATCCTTCACCGCCCGCCAATAATCGGCGCCGGCAAAGCCGACCGCCTCTTTCTCGGCATCGGCGAAACTTGCGGTACTCACCAGCAGCAGGGCAGCAAACAGGGCCATTAGCCAGGTTTTCATGCCGCCCCTCCCTGCTTGTTCAGCTTGCTGGCATCGTGGAACAGCTCATCGCCATTACCCCAAGCCGCGTCCTTGGCACCGCGATAGGCAACCCGCTCGCGGAAGATGTCGGAGATGACCTGCGCATCCCCTGCCAGCAGTGCCTTGGTGGAGCAGAGCTCGGCACACATGGGCAGCTTGCCCTCGGCGATACGGTTGGCACCGTATTTCTGGCGCTCCGCCTCGCTGTGATCCTCTTCCGGGCCGCCAGCACAGAAGGTGCACTTGTCCATCTTGCCCCGATCGCCAAAGGCGGCGGTCTTCGGGAACTGGGGCGCCCCGAACGGGCAGGCAAACAGGCAGTAGCCGCAACCGATGCAGAGATCCTTGTTGTGCAGCACTATGCCGTCGTCGGTGTGATAGAAGCAGTCGGCCGGACAAACCGCCATGCAGGGGGCATCGGTGCAGTGCATGCAGGCGACCGAGATGGAGGTCTCTCCCGGCAGGCCGTCGTTGAGGGTTACCACCCGGCGACGCTGGATGCCCCACTCGAGGGCATCGTCGTTCTCGTTCTTGCACGCCGTCACACAGCCGTTGCACTCGATGCAGCGCTTGGTGTCACACATGAATTTCATTCTGGCCATGGGATCAGGCTCCTACTTTGCGAAAACGGCACAGGGTGACCTTGGTCTCCTGCATCTGGGTGACCGGGTCATAACCATAGGTGGTGACTATGTTGACCGACTCCCCCAGCACATAGGGGTCAGACCCTTCCGGATATTTGGATCGCAGATCCTTGCCCTCGAAGTGGCCGCCGAAGTGGAACGGCATAAAGGCGAGCCCCGGTTTGACCCGCGGGGTCACCAGCGCCTTCACCTTGACCCGGCCCCCTTCCGGCCCCTCGACCCACACATCCTGACCGTCGCGCACGCCGACATCGTTGGCATCCGCCGGGTTCATCTCGACAAACATCTCCTGCTGCAACTCGGCCAGCCAGGGGTTGGAGCGGGTCTCATCGCCGCCCCCCTCGTATTCGACCAGACGGCCGGAGGTGAGGATGATCGGGAACTCCTTGCTGACATCCTTCTCCTGCACCGAGGCGTACTGGGTCGGCAGGCGCCACAGGCTCTTGGCATCGGGCCAGGTAGCATAATCGGCCAGCAAGTCGCGGCGCGGGGTATAGAGCGGCTCGCGGTGCTTGGGCACCTGATCCGGGAAGGTCCACACCACGCAGCGCGCCTTGGCGTTGCCATAGGGGACGAAGCCGTGCTTGATGGCAACCCGCTGGATACCGCCGGAGAGGTCGGTTTTCCAGTTCTTGCCCTCGGCTTCCTTCTTCTCAGCCTCGGTCAGCTCATCCCACCAGCCGAGCTGCTTCATCAGGTCGGCGGTGATCTCGGGATAGCCATCTTCTACTTCGCTTCCCTTCGGCCAGGAGTCTTCGGCGAGCAGCGAGACGCCCTGATACTCGATGCCGAAACGGGCGCGGAAACCGCCGCCCCCTTCCGATACCGGAATGCTGATGTCGTAGAGGATATGGCTGCCCGGGTGCTTCATCTCCGGGGTGCCCCAGCAGGGCCAGGGCAGACCGTACACTTCGCCACTGACCGGGCCGCCCTCGGCCTTGAGGTTGGTCTTGTGGAAGGTGTGCCAGTTCTGCTGGTGCGCCTTGAGCCGTTCCGGGCTCTGGCCGGTGTAACCCACACTCCACATGCCGCGGTTGTATTCGCGGGTGATGTCTTCCAGCAGTGGCTGGTTGTTCTCTACCTTGATGTGCTTGAACAGCTGGTCGGCAAAGCCGAGCTTCTTGCTCAACAGATACATGATCTCGTGGTCGACCTTGGATTCGAACAGGGGCTCAATCACCTTGTCGCGCCACTGCATGGAGCGGTTGGTGGCGGTAACGGAGCCATAGGTCTCGAACTGGGTGGTGGCCGGCAGCAGGTAGACGCCGTCGGTGCGATCGTTCATCACCGAGGCAACGGTGGGATACGGGTCGACAATCACCATCATGTCGAGCTTTTGCATCGCCTTCTTCATTTCCGGGCCGCGGGTCTGGGAGTTGACCGCATGGCCCCAGTAGAACATGGCGCGGATATTGGAGCCCTGCTCGATGAGATCGGCGTTCTCCAATACCCCATCCACCCAGCGGGAGACCGGAATGCCGTTGTTGTTCATCGGCAGCTTGCCGTTGTAGGCCTTGTTGTCGAAGCGCGCCTTGATCCACTCGTAATCCACATCCCACACCCGGGCCCAGTGCTTCCAGGAGCCCTCTTCCAGCCCGTAGTAGCCGGGCAGGGAGTCGGAGGTGACGCCAAAGTCGGTGGCGCCCTGCACGTTGTCGTGACCACGGAAGATGTTGGTGCCCGCCCCGCTCTTGCCCACGTTGCCGAGGGCCAGTTCGAGGATGCAGTAGGCGCGGGTATTGTTGTTGCCTGTGGTGTGCTGGGTACCGCCCATGCACCAGACCACGCAGCCGGGGCGGTTGTCGGCCAGCAGCTTGGCGGCGCCATAGACCTGCTGCTCGTTGAGGCCGGTCACCCGCTCCACTTCGGCCGGAGTCCAGCGCGCCACCTCTTTTTGCACCTCGTCCATGCCGTAGACGCGGGTGCGGATGAACTCCTTGTCTTCCCAACCGTTCTTGAAGATGTGCCAGAGCATGCCCCAGATAAAGGCGACGTCGGTACCCGGACGCAGAGAGAGGTACATATCAGCCTTGGCGGCGGTGCGGGTGCGACGCGGGTCGACCACCAGAATCTTGCAGCCGTTGCGCTCTTTCGCCAGCAGGATGTGCTGCATGGCGACCGGGTGAGCCTCCGCCGGGTTGGAGCCGATGAACATGATCGACTTGCTGTTGTGCATGTCGTTCAGGCTGTTGGTCATGGCGCCGTAGCCCCAGGTGTTGGCGACGCCAGCGACCGTGGTGGAGTGGCAGATCCGCGCCTGGTGATCCACGTTGTTGGTGCCCCAAAGCGACGCCATCTTGCGAAACAGGTAGGCCTGCTCGTTGGAGTGCTTGGCGGAGCCGAGCCAGTAGACGCTGTCGGGGCCGGACTCCTTGCGCAGACGCAGCACCTCGTTGCCCACCTCTTCGATGGCCTGATCCCAGCTGATGCGCTGCCACTTGCCGCCCACCAGCTTCATCGGGTACTTGAGGCGACGCTCACCGTGGCCATGCTCGCGCAGGGCCGCCCCCTTGGCGCAGTGACCGCCAAGGTTGAAGGGGTGATCAAAGGCCGGCTCCTGACCGGTCCAGACGCCGTTTTGCACCTCGGCATAGACGCCGCAGCCCACCGAACAGTGGGAGCAGATGGTGCGCTTCACCTCGACCGGCACCTCGGCGGCGACGGTTTTGGCCTCGGCCCGCTGCATCATGGCAGGAGCCAGCCAACCGGCCGCCACGGCGCCACCGGCCACCAGACTTGAGTTGACCATAAAGGCACGGCGGGTCAGTCCCTGGCCGCGAATGGCCTGATTGCCCTGCTCACCCGCCTGGGGCTGCTCGGCACGTTTTGTCAGTTTCATGAGTTCTCCTTCACTGATCCGGCTCAGTCGGTGCCGCGCAGGGTGCGATAAAAGTCGTGAACATGGGGGGTCTCCCGATAGCCCTTGTCAGGCTCGGTGTCGTGGGTCAACACCTCTTTGCCCACCACCCGGCCGGTAGCACCGGCCAGCACACCTATGGTGGCAACCACGCCAACTTCCTTGATCAGATTGCGGCGGGACGGGTCTTTCAGCTGTTCATCGCTCATTCTTGTGACCTCTGTTGTTGTTCTTGCTGGCGCCTGCGCGCCAGCTTCGCGTCCAATGGGATATCTCGTCTGCTCGTTTTGTTATGCGCAGATAAGGGCGTTCAGCCCGGCACCACGCAGGCGCCAAACGGCAGGCGCAATTCGTTTTCCAACTTGAAGAAATCTTCGGCAAGGGCCCCGACTGCCCGGTAGAAGCTGCCCCCTTTCGCCTGTTGCTGATCGCGGCAGCAAGCGAGTACCCAGGGGGCAAGGTGGCGCTCATAGAAGCGGTTGCGCTCCGGATGCTGCTCGGCAATCAACACCGCCATCACCTCACAGAGGGCGGCGAGATGATCTTCCGGCTCGCACACTCCGCTCTGGCGCTCGAAACCGAGGGACTGCAGATCTGCGCGCAGCACTGCCAGCGGCAGCTCCATCAATGAGCCGGTGAGATACCAGGAGGCAAACGGCACGATCTCCCCGCGCCCCAGCCCGATAAAGAGATCCTGATACTCCTCGGCAAGCTCGTTTTCGTGGTGGCTGCTGGCCGCCAGCTGCACCAGCCCCAGCCCTCTGGCAAAGGGGCCCGGCATAGCCTGCAACCCTTGCAGCCAGGCGAGCTGTTCGCCACGGGGGGCGGCGCGCCAGAGACTCGCCAGCAGGGCGTAGAGATCGGCGCTGCTCTGTTCCAGTTCGGTCATGGTCAGTTCGCCAGTCTTTTCGTTATGTTGTTCACTCATCACTGGCCCCTCATACCTTGAGCTGGGAGACGGGATCCGCCGCCAGCGCCGCAAACACGTCCTTGACCCGACAGTCCTCGCACATCAGCAGCCGCTGGGCGGCCTCGTTCTGGAAGTGAGAGTGACCAGCCAGTTTTTGCTGGATGCGGCGGATCATCGAGGCGGGTGCAAACGGCTTGGAGCAGCGAATGCAGCAGGCAGCCTCTTCGGCTTTGAGGCTCTGCACGGCGCGGCGCGCCTCGGGCACGGGTTGCAGGCGGGGCGTGAGCACGATGGCCTGCTCGGGGCACGCCTTTTCGCACATGCCGCACTGGATGCAGTCCTGCTCGATAAAGTTGAGACCGGGCGTGTGCCCAACTGCATGCAGGGCGCGGCTCGGGCAAACCGCCACGCAGCCCATGCAGAGGGTGCAGTCAGCTTCTTTCAGTTCCACACTGCCGTAAGGGGCGCCGTGGGGCACCGCCAGCGGCTCGCGGCTCCCCTCGTTGGCCTGCCAGAGGGCATCGAAGGCGGCAAACAGGTTCTCCCGTTTGTCCCCTTTGAGCGGCTTCTCCAGCAGGGCAACGGTTGGCTGGCCGGAAACAGGCTCACCAGCATCTGCGTCAAACAGAGCAATGCGATCGGTAGCAAGCCCAGCGCCCGCCAGCAGCACGGCGGCGCTGGCCAGCTCCCGCTCAACCAGCGCACGGACGCTTTCGGGGGCATCGTCACCCAGCGCAATGCGCACCGTGCTGGCACCGTAGGCGAGTGCCGCGAACCAGCTCTCGATACCCAAACTCGCGCTCTCCTCCACCCAGACCGGCAGCCAGTTGGCGGGCAAGCGGGTGAGCTCGGCTTCCACCCATTTGCGCTCGTTTTCACCGGCGATCAGCAGTTGGGGCGCTTCACCGCCCGCCTCCCGGTAGTGCTTGAGCAGGCGCAGCAAGTAGTCTCCGCTGGTGTTGGCATCGGGCTGGTGATAGGCAATCGCCCCGGTCGGACAGGCTGAGGCGCAGCTGCCAAAGCCCTGACAGAGATGGGGATCGATCTGGATGCGACCATTGATGGGCTTGAGGGCATCGGTCGGACAGACATCGAGGCAGCGGCTGCAACCGGGCACGCCGCGGGCGGTAAAGGCGCAGGCCTCGGAGTCGAGGCGAAAATAGCGCGGCTTGTCGAAGATGCCGGTCAGCGCACCGAGCTCGGCAAGCCGTTCGGCAAGCCCTTGGTCATCAAAGAGATGCAGATAACCGACCGGCGGGCGCTCCAGCGCAAAAAGCGGAGCGCGGCCCAGATCGGCTACCAGATCAAAGCGCGGTTCGCCATTTTCCGCAGCCTGCTGAGTAAAACAGATCGCCGCCAGAGAAATACGCTCCCCCTGACCATTGAGGCCAGTGAGCTGGAACTGCCCCAGATAGCCTGTCAGGCTCGGTTCGCGCAGGGTCAAGGCCGCGAGGGATGCGGTGGCATCGAAAATGGTTTCGAGATCTGCTGCCTCGGCATCGTGGACCACTTCGGTCACCAGCAGGGTGGGCTTCACCCCGGCGGGCAGCAGGCTGGCAGCGCGGCGAATGCGATCTTCCGGGCCGACCAGCAGCAGGCGCCCCTGACTCTGGTAAGAGACAGTGGCCGGGATCAGGTTGTCGGTCTTGACCGTATGCTGCAGGGCATAGGCGCGAGCGCGCGCGTTATGCTCGGCCGCCCCCGCCCCATGGGCAAGATTGGAGGCCAGATTTGGGGTCAGATTTGGCAATGTTTGTTCAGTGCTCACATACGCTCCTGTGCGCGCCACCTCATGGGATGGGCGCTTGTTGGTAAGCCGAGAGAGCAAGAGGCGAGCCAACTCCCCCGGAAAAAAAGTGACTGACAGGGAGTCAGGATCCTGAGGGTTCCATTCCCTTACCTTTGGTTGGGACATTTTGTCCACCACAGGAAACCAAAATGTCCCGATCGTCGGTGTGGGTTTGAGAATGGTTATCAGCCAGCTCGTGCGGCTCGGCGGCAGGTTCGCTGGCAAGCGCAACCGGTTCAGCAGACCCGCTGGCCGGGTTGGCCGATTCGCTCTCCGGGGCGATCACCTGCTCCACCAGCCAGTTGCGCAGTCCGGCGGTCAGGGCCGCGGGCAGCAATTCGGGCTGGCTGAAATCCTGGGTGTAGTCGTCGAGCCCATCCGGTTTATGGCTGCGAAACATGGCCCGCAGCGCCTCCTTGTCGGGGAGTTTGGCCTTGCCCGGCTGGGCTGTTGTTAGCGGCGGTTCGCCACTCCCAGCCCCCTCCACGGCACGCGGTTCACTACTCCCCTTGTCAGTGCTGACTACGGGGCAATCCAGCGCAGTATCTGGAATTTCACCTTCGCCACTGCCTTCGATGGGGGTAGCAACCACCTCGGAAATGACCTCTTCCCTTGGCTGCAATACCTGATGCTTGCGCGCCTCGCTCTTGCGAGACGACCAACGTTTGAGGAACTCACTCATGGGCGTTGTTTCCGGTCTTGTTTACGGCACAGGTTACGGCGTCACTGCCACGCTCGCGGCCATCGGGGCCGGTGGCTTTCACGGCGCCACAGCTGGCTTGATCTACCGTATCGACACCAAGCTGATCCTGCGCCCGTCCCTTGCCCTTCTTGCCCTTGCGACGGGCCTCCAGCAGCTCGCCGTGACGACCGATAAAGGCCTCCACCCAGGCTTGCAGCGCCTCGGGCAGCGGGCAGGAGAGCACCTGCCGCTCGCCATCCATATAGGCGGCGGCCACGGTCTGGCTCAGGGTCAGACCATCGGTCACAAAGCCATTGTCCACGCGGCTTCCGGTGACAAAGAGGCGAGGCGAGCCGGAGCTCAGATTGAAGCGATAATCCCCCCGCTCGTCACGAAACAGGGTAAGAGGCAAGGCACCGGCAGCCTCGGGCTCGGCGGGATGAAGCGCCGCAATCTCGAAACGGCGGCTCTGCCAGCGGCCAACCTGACTGTCGATGGCCTTTAACTCCAGTTGCAGCCAGCGCTGCGGGGGCAAGGTATTGGTGGTGTCTTGCACTGTCACGGCTCCCATCAGAAGGTCTCTGCCGGGCCGCCCTCCCCCTTGAACCACCCCGTTTGGGGCGTATCACAGCAGGAGATTCAGGGCGGCCACGGCCATCAATGGGATAAGACATAGCAAGAGTGGGGCCAAGGCCGGTTTGGTGGTGGATGGAGGCTTTAATGCGGGTTGGCCTGTCATGCGGAATATGGGTTGGCGCGGGCGTAGGTTGGTGCAGAGCGCAGCGAAGCCCAACATGTGGCATAACATCAATCCACCAGAGACTGATAGAGGGAATGGCAATAATCGAATAACACCAGATTATCCGATTATTGCCTTGATAAGAATGTTCGCGGTAAACATTGGGCTTCACTTCGTGAAGCACCAACCTACGATTTATCCAAACATACGAAACACTTATTTTCGGAACTCATCCCCCCTTATGTTTTCAAATGTTTTTTCAACTAGGTCTATCATTTCCGGCATGCCTGATTGATACATGGCTTTAAGAATTGTAATAGCATTTGCTGCTGGACTATCCATAACCCAGCGAACATCATTGAATGTATCATGGCTGAAACCAACAGGCCCAACACCACGAAATTTCATTATTGACCCATTAAATTGGCATCCAATAAAATGCTTACCATCAATTTCTACAATTTCTGGTCCAAATATCTTATCAACAACCTTCTCCATCTCAACATTATCAAGCAACATGACTCCATTTTCTTTCCAATGTTGTAACTCGCTCTCGATAGAAGCTTTATTTTGTTGAGATTCATTAAACATTGTTTCAATGGCTGAAGTATGCAATTTTGATTCTGTAAGACTACTATCCAATAGATTATATTTTTCCTCTAATTCCTTCAGGTCTTTAATGGCTTTTTCATGCTCGGGAGTTTTTGTCGACCTAAACCAATATATTGAAATGAGAATAGGTGTTAGTACAATACAAATAACCCCCCAAACAGGCATAGTCAACAAAACATTTATGTATGATAAAATCTCAACTGCTCCAGACACTTCTAGTATAAAAGCAGCGACTATTGAAGCTAATACACTAAAGAAGAACTCTTTCTTACCCATATACACCCCCAGCACACTTTAACATTAAAACTTAAGGAATTTTAAATACATGTAGAAATTAGCGCAAATTAAATTCTTTAATTAGTAAACACCATAATTAAATCTGACACCGAGACATTAATGAAATTAATATCACTACAGGTTTCTTCAAACATTGTCATCTGTTGGAAAAATATCGCAACCATTTTTTTCTATCTCTGGTAAAGCCCCTTTAATATCTGGAACAAAACTTGCTGTATCCCTCCCCTTAGATCCCGGCAACCGGTCGCGAGGGGCCCATGACACCGACCTTTATCAAAAGCAATGCCGCAGCCCAGCTCACCATGGCCGTCGAGGTGATGGATGAGCAGGGCACAATGAACACCCGCCAAATCGCCTGTGAGCGGCCTCTGACGGTCTACCTCAACTGGAAGGAGATAGTGACCCTGATGACGCTGGGGGCCCGCCCCGAGGCGCTGGTGCTGGGTTATCTGAAAAATCAGGGCTTTATCGAGGATATCTCGGCCATCGAGTCGGTGATTGTCGACTGGGATAGCGAGGCCGCCGCCGTGGTGAGCAGCCAGCAGGCCGACGATCTCGACAAATCGCTGGAGAAGAAGACGGTCACCTCAGGCTGCGGTCAGGGCACCATGTATGGCAGCGTGATGAAGAAGCTCGAAGGGGTGGTTTTGGCGGCGCCCGAGCTTAGACAGAGCACCCTCTACGCCCTGCTCAAGGCGCTGTCGGCCCATAACGAAACCTACAAGATGGCGGGTGCAGTCCATGGCTGCGCCATCTGTCGCGGTAGCGAAATCCTCTCCTTTGTCGAGGATGTGGGGCGCCACAATGCGGTGGATACCCTGGCGGGTGAGCTATGGATGCGCGGCGAAAGTGGCCACGACAAGATCTTCTACACCACGGGGCGGCTTACCTCGGAGATGGTGATCAAGGTGGCGCAGATGGGCATTCCGGTGCTGCTGTCGCGCTCCGGCGTCACCCAGATGGGGCTGGATCTGGCCCGTCAGCTCGGCATCACCATGATTGCCCGCGCCAAGGGGCGCCATTTCGAGGTATTTAGCGGCCACAACCATATGGTGCTGGACGAGAAGCCGCCGGTGCTGGCGCCCGGTTCAGCCAGTCGCGGGATGCGGGATTAAACCATGAACGAGTTTATGAACGTGAAGCAGGTGGCTGAATACCTCGATCTCAACGAGAAGAAGGTCTACCAGCTCGCCAACGAGGCGCGCATCCCCGCCACCAAGGCGACCGGCAAGTGGCTGTTTCCCCGCTCCCTGCTCGATCGCTGGCTACTCGGCAGTTGCCACGAGGGGGTGATGAACGACCGGCTGCTGCTGGCAGGTTCAGACGACGTGCTGCTGCACTACGCCAGCAGCCGCTTGGCCCAGCAGCTCGGCACCCAGGCACTGGTGGGCTACACCCCGTGCGGCACCCGTCAGGGGCTGGCGATGCTGGCGCGCGGCCATGTGGATCTCTGCGCCATCCACTGGGGGCAGGCCGAGGAGGCGCACCTGCGCCACCCGGCGCTGGTGCAGCAGTATCAGGGCCACCGGCAATGGGTGATCGTTCATGGATTCAGGCGGGTGCAGGGGCTGGTGCTGCGGCAAAGGCTGCAACCCAAGGAGGCGAAAGAGGCGCTCGACTGGCGCTGGGCCATGCGTCAGGAGGGGGCTGGCAGCCAGCGCGCCCTGCAGGAGTGGCTGCAAACCCAGGGGGAGTCGCTGACCCGGTTGGAGCGCACCCTCGAGGTCAACAGCGAGCGGGAGCTGGCCGCCGCCATCAGCCGCGGCGATGCGGACGTCGGGCCCGGCGCCCAGAGCACCGCCACCGAGTTTGGCCTCGGCTTTATGCCCTTGTCGCAGGAGTGTTTCGATCTGGTTATGCCGCAAGGGGTCTTCTTTCGCACCCTGCTGCAACAGCTGATCGGCTGGCTGCAATCCCCAGAGGGACGCGAGCTGGCGGCCCGCCTCGGCGGCTATGACCTGACCCAGAGCGGCAAGCTGGTGTGGAGTCCGCAGTAAATAACCACTCACTCACCGACAAAAACAGCCCGTCAACCATGTTGACGGGCTGTTTTTGTCACGGGCCTTTTTATAACAGCCTCAATCGCTTGTCTCACGCCCCTCGGCATTGAGGGCGATGCGCCACCCTTCCAGTTTCGCAGGCTCGCTGCCACTGGGCAGCAGGGCGTGGCTGCGCAACCGTATGGTAAAGCAGCTCCCCTGCCCCGGGGTGGAGTCCACCAAGAGCTCCCCGCCCCAGCGGCTGATGATGCGATGGCTCAGGGCCAGCCCCAGACCGGTGCCGGTGGCGCGAGTGGTGAAGAAGGGGTCGAAGATCTTGTCGATAATGGCCGCCTCGATGCCGCTGCCGTTATCGATCACCCGCACTTCAGCCCCGCGCAGCTGACCCAGTTCATCGACCCAGTCGCGGCTCTCGACCCGGATCTCCCCCTGCTCCCCCAGCGCATGGCTGGCGTTGACCAGGAGGTTTATCAGCACCTGCAACAACTGCTGGCGATCCGCCTCGATGGGCTGCTGGGCCCTGAGATCGGCCACCAGCTCCACCTGCTGCTGGCGCAGGGCGGAGCGCACCAGCGTCAGGCTCTCCTCGATGATGGGGTTGAGGTGCTGCCACACCGGCGCGGTCTCGTAATCGCCGGGGCGCGAATATTGCAGCAGGCTGCGGGTGATGGCGCGAATGCGCTCGATCTGGGCCAGCACCAGCGCCAGCTCCTCGCTGACCGGCTCGGCCGCCTCTCCCAGCTCCAGCTTCATCAGCTCCACATTGCCGAGGATCACCGCCAGCGGGTTGTTGATCTCGTGGGCCACCCCGGCCGACAGCTCCCCAAGGGCCGCCAGCTTCTCGCTGATCAGCAGCTGCTGGCGCGCCTCGGTCAGCATATGGATATGATCTTCCAGCTCGGCAGTCTTGAGCTCGAGGCTTTGGGTACGCTCGGCCACCTTCTGCTCCAGCTCGTCGGCGCTGCGGGCCATCTGCTGCTGGTGCGCCTCCTGCCTGTCCAGCATGGCGTCAAACTGGCGACCGAGCTGGGCCAGCTCGTGGTCGGGGTCGAGGGCCAGCGGGCCGATGCGGGCCGACTCCCCGGCCTGCACCTGCCGCACCACCTTGTGCATCCGCTCGATGGGGGTGAAGAGATCCCGCGCGCCGCGATAGACCAGCAGGCCGGAGAGCAGCAACAGCAGCACTACGCCGGAGCCCAGCTCCACCAGATTGGTGAGGTAGGTGCGGATGATGGGCCACTCGAGAAAGCCGACATAGAGCATGCCGAGCCGTTCGCCCCTAGCTCCCAGCAGCGGCTCGTAGCCAGAGACATACCAGGCGTCGTGGACGAAAGCGCGGTCTATCCAGATATCCCCCTGCCCCAGCACCTGTTCGCGCACCGGGGGCGAGACCCGGGTGCCCACCGCCCGGCCAACCTGACGGCTGCTGCTGACCGGCACATTGGTGCTCACCCGCAGATCATCGAGAAACAGGGTGACCGTACCTATGCTCCCCTCTGGCAGGGTGTTTTTGGCAAACACCTGACCCTTGATCTCATCCACCAGCCGGGTGCTGCCGTTAATCAGCTCCCCCCCCTCCAGCACTGCCCAAAGGGATCCGTCGCGCCCCATCACAGGCGTCAATGACAGACTGATCAGCCCCCGGCTCTCCACCGCTTTGGTGCCATCCCGCTGCCACAGCACGGCTCGCTTGGCCAGTTGCGGGGAGAGGGCGAGCATCTCCTGCTGCGACCAGACCACGAAGTGACTGACGCTGCGTCCGGCATTCAGGGTCGTCAGCTCCTGCGCCGTCAGAGCCTGAAGCTCGGCGCCGCTACGCAGGCGCAGAAAATCGAGACCATAGTTGGCAGCCAGCGGCATCACCCACTCGTCCAGCCGGGTTGGTGACTCACGCAGCCGCAGCTGAAAAGCCCAGGCATCCCGAAGATGTTCGAGGTGCTCGGCCTGACGCTGCTGCTGCACGCTGACCGCATGATGGGCGACGCCAAGGTCGCTGCGCACCGTGGTGAGCAGGTTCTGCCAGCTGTAGGTGAGGGTCCAGTAGAGGGTGAGCGCAATCATGCCCACCAGGGTGAGCATGATGGGTACCGAGGTGAGCAACAGCAGGCGCCAGCGCACTTTGGTTCGCACGCAGCGGGGGAGCAGAGTCAGTTTCATCGCCACCCCATCCGATCACCCTTTATCATTCGATGGCCCACTCCTTGAACTTGCGATCCAGCGTCTTGCGCGCCACCCCGAGCACCCGGGAAGCGGCCGACTTGTTGCCATCATGGCTCGCCACCACTTGCAGAATATGAGCCTTCTCCACCTCCGCCAATGGCCACTCCAGCGGGTAGCCCGCCTCGCTCCCGCCGGCTTCGGCAGGCTTGACGCTCTGCCAATATTCAGCGGGCGGCTTGCCCAGCAGCAGGCAGCGCTCAATGAGGTTGCGCAGCTCGCGTACGTTGCCGGGCCAGGGATAGGCCTGCATCGCCACCACATCCTCGTGGGTCCAGCTCAAGGAGCCCATCCCCATCTCGGCGGTGAGCTGGCGGGTAAAGTGGTGTACCAGCGCGGGGATGTCGTCAATGCGATCCCGCAAGGGTGCAACCGGCAGCGCCACCACGTTGAGGCGATAGAAGAGGTCCTCGCGAAAGCGGCCCGCCTCCACCTCGGCCTTGAGGTTGCGATTGGTGGCGGCGACGATGCGCACATCCACCGATAATTCGCGCTCGGCCCCCACCGGGCGAATGGCCTTCTGCTCCAGCGCCCGCAGCAGGGAAGCCTGCATGGCAAGGGGCATCTCGCCGATCTCGTCCAAGAAGAGCGTCCCCTGATGAGCGACCCGGAACAGGCCGTCACGCCCCTTGCGGGCGCCGGTAAAGGCCCCCTGCACATGGCCAAACAGCTCGCTTTCCAGAAGCTCCGGGGCGATAGAGGCGCAGTTGAGGGGCACAAAGGCCCCCACCCGGCCAGAGAGCTGATGCAGGGCGCGGGCCACCAGCTCCTTGCCGGTGCCGGATTCCCCCTCCACCAATACGGCGGCGTTGGAGGGGGCCACTCTGGCGATCAGGGTCTTGAGCTCGCGGGTCTTGGCGCTGTCGCCGATCAGAGTGGGCGGGAACAGCTTGCTCACCTCCCGACGCAACAGCAGGTTCTCCCGCTCCATCTGACGGCGCTCGATGACCCTGTCCACCGCTTGCACCATCTGCTCCAGGTTGAAAGGCTTGAGGATAAAGTCGCAGGCTCCCAGACGCAGCGCCTTGAGGGCGGTCTCCATATCACCAAAACCGGTCATGAAGATGATGTCGCTGCGACGGGTGCCGGGCTCGATAGCCTCGTGCCACTCGATACCGGAGCGTCCCGGCATCCGGATATCGGCGATGATGAGATCGAAGTGAAGGCGGCAGCGCAAGGCTTCCGCCTCCTCCACACTGGCGGCTGTCTCTATCTGGGCGAAACGCTTGGCCAGCGCCTTGGCCAGAAAACTGCGCATGCCGGGCTCATCGTCAACGATAAGCAGGGAGAGGGCAGACCAGAGACCGGGAGAGGCTGTCATGGAAAAAAGTACCTCGAATACAGGTAAGGTCGAAGAATGTCCCGATAACCGGAACCTTTGTGGGACATTTTGTCCTTCCCGCAGCAAAATCACCAACACCAATTATTAAAAGCGATAACCGGCTCACCTAATTGCCACCATTAAATAACTGTTTTTTAAGGGCAAAGAGCTAATCTCTGTTATCAGAATCAGTTTGGCACCCCGCTTGCTTGGTCGTTTCCTCTCTCACCGACCCTGAAAGTTGCATCACGATGACGATTAAAACCAGCCTCAAACGTTTTGCCCTCTCCCTCGCCGCCAGCCTGCTGATCGCCGGTGCGGCCCACGCCGAAGCGGATACTAATGCCACAAAAGCGCCGATCCGCCTCGCCACCACCACCAGCACCGAGCAGTCCGGTCTGCTGGGCTGGCTGCTGCCCCAGTTCACCAAAGAGACCGGTTATCCGGTGCAGGTGATGGCGGCCGGTACCGGCCAGAGCCTGAAGATGGGCGAAAACGGCGACGCGGATCTGGTGATGACCCACGCCCCCTCTGCCGAGAAGAAGTTCGTTGATGCGGGCTTTGGCATCGAGCCGGTACACCTGATGTACAACGACTTCGTTATCGTCGGCCCGGCGAAAGACCCGGCGGGTCTGGCTAAATTGCACGACGCGGCCAAGGGGCTGCAAGCCATCAAGGAACAGGGCCAGACCTTTATCTCCCGCGGTGACGAGTCCGGCACCCACATCAAGGAGAAGACCCTGTGGCAAGCCGCAGACGTTAAACCCGAGTTTGCCGGTTACAAATCCATCGGCCAGGGGATGGGCCCGACCCTGACCATGGCCTCGGAGCTCGGTGCCTACACCCTGACCGACCGCGGCACCTGGCTCGCCTACCAGAGCAAGCTGGATCTCGCCGTGCTGCTGGAGGGTGACAAGCGCCTGTTCAACCCCTATCAGGTGATCCTGGTCAACCCCAAGCGCTACCCGGACCTCAACACCGAAGGGGCGCGCACCCTGAAGAACTGGCTGGTCTCCGAGCATGGCCAGAAGTTGATCGGCGACTTCAAGGTAGCCGGTCAAGCGCTGTTTGTGGCGGATGCCAACGGGAAATAATGGCAACCCCGACCCCTGCGATGACCTTGATGGCCCTCACCCGGTTCGCTGAGGGAGGCGCCTGATGCCGACATTGATCGACACGACATTAGCGGCCCTCACCCTGCTGTTCAGTGGTGACACCGAACTGTGGCAGGTGGTGGGGGTCTCCTTCTCCGTCTCCGGCATCGCCCTGCTGCTGGTGTTGCTGCCCGCCTTGCTGCTGGGCTTTGCCCTGGCCTATCTGCCGCTGCCCGGCCGCTGGCTCTGGCTCTCCTGCATCAATACCCTGCAATCGGTGCCGACCGTGGTGATTGGCCTCTTGCTCTATATGCTGCTGTCGCGGGCCGGCCCCTTTGGCGACTGGAAGCTGCTCTTTACCCAGCAGGCGATGGTGGTGGGGCAGATGCTGATCGCCTTCCCGGTGATCGCCACCATGGCTCACGCGGCGTTTGTCCAGAGCGATCGGCGCGCCTGGGAGACTGCCCTGACCCTGGGGGTCTCCTGGCCCAAGGCGCTGATCGGCCTGATGCGCGAGTGCCGCTTTGGCCTGCTGGCCGCCATCATCGGCGCCTTCAGCCGCATCGTCACCGAGGTGGGCTGCTCCATGATGGTGGGGGGCAATATCCTGCACTTTACCCGCAATATCCCCACCGCCATCGCGCTGGAGACCCAGAAAGGGGCCTTCACTCAGGGGGTGGCCCTCGGCATAGTGCTGCTCACCCTCGCCCTCTTGCTCAACCTGCTGCTGACGGCCTGTCGCGGCCACAGCTATCTGAAGAACTGACCATGCCCCCACTGTGTACCAACAGGAGTACCCCATGGCCCTGACCGCCCACCAGCTAACGATGCGCTTTGGCGAGCGCCAGCTGTTCGAGATTGACCGGCTCGCCATCGCACCGGGGGATGCCATCTGGCTGCATGGAGCCAACGGGGTGGGCAAGACCACCTTGCTCAAAATCCTGGCGGGGCTGCTGGCACCCACACGCGGCCACACCAATCTGCCGGGGCGCTGGCAACAGCGGCTCAACCGGTTGCTCAAGCGGGATCTGGGGCCGGGCCGGGTTACCTATCTGCACCAGACTCCCTATCTGTTCGATCGCACGGTGCACGACAACGTGGCCTGGGCGCTCGATAAACAGCTCGGCAGCGAGATCCGGGTGTTCGAGGCGATGGCCCGTGCCTGGGCACTGCAACCGGCCTTTCTGCTGATGGATGAGCCCACCGCCAATCTGGATACACATTCGGTTGCCCTGATGGCCGCATTGGCGCAAGATCTGCGGGAACATGGCAGCGGCCTGGTAGTCATCAGCCACCAGAGCAATGCCCTGACCGACCTGTGCGAGCGGCAATGGACCCTCGCCCGTGGCCAGCTGCAAGAGACGACCCCTTTAAAAATCATCGAGCGACATGACTTCAAAAAGCGACAGCCACTCTGATCCCGTTGCCGTATCAGCAGTGATCCTGGCAGGAGGCCGCGCCACCCGGATGGGGGGCGAAGACAAGGGATGGGTAGCACTGGCGGGACGCCCTCTTATCGACCATGTTTTGGCGCGCCTGCGCCCCCAGGTAGATGAGGTATTGATCAACGCCAACCGCAGTCAGGCCCGCTATCAGGCGCTGGCCCCGGTCATCAGCGATGACAACAACGACTATCTCGGCCCGCTGGCGGGCATGCAGGCAGGTCTTGCTGCCGCCCGTCACGACTGGGTGTTGTTTGTCCCTTGCGATGGCCCCGCCCTGCCGCTGGATCTGATGAGCCGCTTTCGCGCCGCCCTGACCCCGGATACCGAGCTGGTAGTGGCCCACGATGGCGACTGGTTGCAACCCGTGGTGGCCCTGCTGCACAAATCCCTGCTCCCCTCCCTCACCGCTGCGTTGGCAGAGGGAGAGCGCAAAATCGATATCTGGTTTGCCCGCCACAATATGGCGGTGGTGAGCTTTGCCGATCAGCCGGATGCCTTTATCAATCTCAATAGCCCTGCCGAGCTGGCCGCCTACGAGGCCCGTCTGCTCGCCCCGGCTATCGACCCCCAACAAGGAGTCACCTCATGACCCCGGCCCCCACCCTTCCCCTGCTCGGCTTCGCCGCCTGGAGCGGCACCGGCAAGACCACCTTGCTGGAGCAGTTGATCCCCCTGCTGGTGGATCGCGGCCTGCGCATCGGGGTGCTCAAGCACGCACACCACGACTTTGATATCGATCAGCCGGGCAAAGACAGCTATCGTCTGCGCAAGGCGGGTGCCCAGCAGATGATGGTCGCCTCCCGTCGTCGTCATGCTCGCATTACTGAAACAACGCACGGCGAGACCGAGCTGGCCGAAGCGGACTTTCGCCAGCTGCTGGCCAGCTTCGATCAAACAGAGCTCGATCTGCTCTTGGTCGAGGGGTTCAAGCACGAACACTTCCCGAAAATCGAGCTGCACCGCGCCGAGATTGGCAAGCCGCTGCTCTTCCCCGAAGACAGCGACATCATCGCGCTGGCCAGCGATCAGCCCCAACAGAGTGGCGAACAACAGCAGACAAGCCTGCCTCGCCTCGATATCAACGATCTGGCGGCCATTGCCGACTTCGTCTGCCGCTGGCTTGACGGCTGCCAGAGCAAGGAGCCGGAGGCGGGCAAGGGCTTTCTCTCGGTCGAGGCGGCCCGCAACGCCATTCTGGCGGCCCTCACCCCGAGCACGGCCTGCAGCGACAAACCGCTGGCCCAGAGCCACGGCGCCGTGCTGGCCGCCGATCTGATAAGCCCTATCAATGTGCCGCCCCACGCCAACTCGGCGATGGATGGCATTGGCCTTCGTAGCGACGATCTCGCCGCCGGCCGCTGGCAACTGGTGGGGGAAGTGCTGGCAGGCCAGCAGCGCCACGAGCCTGTGCTGGCCGGTCAGGCGGTGCAGATCATGACCGGCGCCCCGCTGCCCCCCGGTGTCGATACCGTGGTGATGCGTGAAGAGACGCTGATTGAAGGTGAGTGGGTTACGGTCACCGCACCGATCCAGGCGGGACAGAATGTGCGCCTCGCCGGGGAAGATCTCGCCAAAGGTGCGGTCGCCATCCCGGCCGGTACCTGGCTTGGCGCCCCCCAGCTGGGGCTGGCGGCATCACTCGGTCAGGCATCGCTCTGCGTGCGCACCCCGCTGAAAGTGGCGCTGTTCAGTACCGGCGACGAGGTACAGGCCCCGGGCGAACTGCTCGCCCCCGGCCATATCTTCGACAGCAACCGCTTCACCCTGATGGCCCTTATTCGCGCCGCCGGTTGCGAGGTGATGGACCTTGGCATCATTCCCGATGACAAGACCATTCTGCGCCAGCAGCTGGAGCAGGCCGCCGCCAGCGCCGATCTGGTGCTGAGCTCGGGCGGGGTCTCGGTGGGCAATGCCGACTTTATCAAGCTGGTGCTGGCGGAGCTCGGCCAGATCGATTTCTGGCGCATCCAGATGCGGCCGGGCCGCCCGCTCGCCTTTGGCAAGCTGGGGCAGACCCCCTTCTTCGGCCTGCCGGGCAATCCGGTGGCGGCGATGATCTGCGTGCTGCAGTTTGTCGAGCCCGCCATCGCCCGCTTGCAAGGCAAGCGGTGGCAGCCGCTGCGCCTCTCGGCACTGGCAGACGAGAAGATGAAGAGCCGCCCGGGACGCACCGAGTTTCTGCGCGGCATCTTTCATCAGGACCGTAACGGCCAGCTGCGGGTGCGCACCACAGGGCCACAGGGCTCGGGCATTCTCAGCTCCATGGCCGAGGCCAACTGCCTGATTGAAATCGTACCGGATCAACCCGGGATCGCCGTTGGCGAGCGGGTCTGGATCCACCCCCTGCAGGGACGACTGGCCTAAATCCCGACGGGGCGTCGGCCGGATGCACGGCGCCCCGTCACCCACCTGACAGGAGGCAGACCGTGCGTCTTGATGCCCCCCTCTCCCGACTCGATCTGCTGGTCTATGGCCGCTACCGGATCGTCCATGGCCTGCGCATTGCGCTCGCCTTTATGCTCACCTTTCTGCTGACCCGCGAGCTGAAACTGCCGGAGAGCACCTGGCCGCTGATAACCTTGGTGGTGGTGATGGGCCCCATCTCGTTTTGGGGCAATGTGCTCTCCCGCGCCCTGCAGCGGGTGGTGGGCACCATCTTCGGCGCCAGTTGCGGGGTGGTGGCGCTCTATCTCGAGATCTACTCGCTACCACTTACCCTGATCTGGTGCGGGTGCATCATGTTCCTCTGCGGCTATCTGGCCCTCGGCAAGCGCCCCTATGTGGGGCTGCTGATCGGCATCACCCTGGGAGTCACCATGGGGGCCATGCCGGGGGATATAGAGACGGCGCTGTGGCGCAGTGCCGATGTGATACTGGGCTCCCTGCTGGCGCTGCTCTTTTGCAGCATCTATCCCCAGCGGGCCTACAGCCACTGGCGCCTGCAGTTGCACCAGATCTTGCAGCAGTCGGGGCGGCTCTATCACACCCACCTATCCCCCAATGTGCTGGAGCGCCCGCGCCTCAAGCACAATCTCTCCCAACTGCTGGCACAGACCGGCAAACTGCGGGCCCTGCTGGCCCCGGCGGCCAAGGAGACACGCCACAGCGTCGCCCTGTTTGATGCGGTGCAGGTCACCATGCGCAACACCCTCTGCACTCTTGAGATGCTGGCCAACACCTACTGGAACGATCGGGAGAGCCACTTCCTGATGCAGAGCACGGCTGCGCTGCAAGCCTGCCATCTGGCCACCGAGGAGGCGATCAACCAGCTTGCCCTGATGATGCAAACCGGTGACGGTCGCGGGGCCGATGCCGCCATCGCCCGCCTGCACGAGGTGGCGACCCAGGTATCGCTGCCGCCCAACGCAGAGGCAGCCATCAATGGCTACCTCTGGCTCAACGTCCAGCTGACCGAACAGCTCACCCACCTGCGCCGCCTGCTGGGACTGATCCTCACCCCGCCCCATCGCAAGCAACCGGACTAGATCCAATGCAAAACGCCCCGCAGTTGCGGGGCGTTTTGCTGTCTGACTGGCCGTTTGGGCAATGAAGGCAGCAAATCTTAACTGGCATTGGCCAGCGGCTGCTCGGTGGTGAGGTAGAGGGAGAAATCCTGAATACCCGCCTGCAGGGCGGCAAAACAGTCAGGGTCTATCGCGGTGCCCAGATTCTCCGCCATCATCTCCAACGCCTGCGGCACAGGGATGGCGCCGCGATAGGGGCGCTTGGCGGTGATGGCATCGAAGATGTCGGCTGTGGTGATGATGCGCGTCTCAAGGGTAATCTCGTCCCCTTTCAGCCCCTTGGGGTAGCCATTGCCATCGAGCCTCTCATGGTGGGCGCCCGCCACTTGCGCCAGCTCCTCGAAGGCACCAATACGGCTCAGGATCTCCTCGGTATAGGCGGCATGCATCTGCACCGCCGCCCACTCCTGCGCATCGAGTTTGCCCGGCTTGTCGAGAATGGCATTGCTCACCCCGAGCTTGCCCACATCATGGAGCAAGGCGCCCCGCTTGAGCCAGCGTCGACGCGGCTCGGACAACCCCATCTGGGTGGCAAGAATGTCGGTATAGAGCGCCACCCTGCCGCTGTGACCCGCGGTGTAGGGACTTTTGGAGTCCACCACCTGCCCGAAGGCCGCCGCGATTTCGTCCAGATAATCCTCATCCAGCGCTACCTCCCCCTGCCCGACCGGGTGGACCAGGACCCACTCGGTCAGTCGGGGATCGGCCAGTCCTTGCCAGAACTCCTCGTCGGCCAGCGCTTCAAATTCCCGAACCAGTGCCGGATCAAACCAGCTGCCGCTGCGCTCGCGCAGCTCCTTGAGCGCCGCATCCGGGCCTGCTGCTGCGTGAAACACATCCACCACCTGACAGAGCAGGGCAATGCGGGAGAAGAGCGGGATCGCCTCGCCAGCCAGTTGCAGGGGCCGACCTTTGCCATTCCAGTGTTCATCAAGGGAGAGGATGCCATCAGCCACTTCGTCACTGAAACGGAGCTGGCGAGCGATATCCGCCCCCCGATGACAACGGGTCTGGATCAGTTCGTTGGCAATCTGGTCGCCGTTGCGAAAGATATGAAACAGGCTGCGAAAACGTCCCAGCAGATCCGCCTGCAAGCCGGTGTGGCCCAGCACGAAGTTGACTACCTCGGAGAGGGAGCCATCCACCAGTTTGAAATCGCGTTTGAAGTGAAGATCGTCGGTGAGATAGAGCTCGCAGATACGGGCAGCATTGCTGCTGCACCCAAGATCCTTAAGCAGGAGCGTGTAGTAGAGATCATGGCGCAGACGGGCGTCCAGTCCCAGCCGCTCCCCCAGACGGGAACCTATCCAGCAGCAGCGAATGCAGTGTCCTCTTGGTTGTCCCTCGGTCATGTCGAGCGCATGACTGAGGGAACCAATCAACTCCGCCAATCGCAATCCATTCACCGTCATAGTCTACTCCCTTAGACATCATGGCGATTTTGCCAGCAGATTAGGTATACCCCATCTGAAGCTGGATCGATCTGGATTCAGTTGAATTTAGGCAGCAACCTTGCCCTGATTAGCCCGCTCTTCCAGCTCTGCACGGCTCAGGGTAGAGACAAAGCGGCCATCGAAGTAGATATCCATCAGCTCGCCACGCTTCTCGCCACGCATCATGCTGCGGCGGCCATCCAGATAGTGCACCTCCATCTGGGCGGTATGCTCGTCCGGGTAGCTGATCTCCACCTCGCGCACCCCTTGTGGCAGCATGGCCAGCGGCACCTTCTTGAGGGCCGGATCCAGATGCTGGTTCACCTTGATCACCGGATCGGCTTTCATGTCCACCACAGCCGGAGATTTGCCGGTGATGGGGTTCTTGCCAGACCAGAACTCGATGGTATTGAAGACGAACAGGTCAGCGGTCGCGGCCAGACCGTAGACAGGGGAGAGCAGCATAAAGAGACCGGCCCGGCCGTAGCGGTTATCCACCACGCTCAGGTTGCCCTTGGTGACCATGCCGGAAAGCCCCATCTGCCCCATACAGCCGCCCAGCCCCATGCTCGCGACCATAACCAGCAGAGCCATTGCCCGCCCCTTCTGTTGTAAAGCCATCGTGTTCTGTTCCTGCTCTGAAATAAATGAGGCGGCAAGCCTAATCAAGGGGCCAGAAGAGGACAATTCACAATGGCGGGACGATACAGGAGGGGTTCAGATTGGCGTACCAAGTGAGCAATAAACAAGCACCGATGGAATAATCATCCATTCGGTGCCTCGTTCAACAACCAATAACCGTCAGGAGCCGATGGCCAGATTGGAGACTGTCTCGGTCACATTGATGGCGCCCTGCTCGATCTGCGCCATCACGCCACTCACCTCGCCGATCTGCTCCTTGCCACGCTGGGCACTGGTGGCCACCTCATTGATGTTGCCGGTGATCTGGGCCGTCAGTTCGCGGTTTTTCTGAACCACGCTGGCGATCTCGCCGGTCGAGAGGGAGGTGCGCGCAGCCAACTGACGTACCTCGTCGGCCACCACCGCAAAGCCGCGCCCCTGATCGCCAGCCCGGGCTGCCTCGATGGCTGCGTTAAGGGCCAGCAGATTGGTCTGCTCGGCAATACTGCTGATGGTCGAGACGATGGCTTCAATGCTTTTCGACTGCTCATTGAGTTGGCCAATCAGGCCGGAAGTGCGACTCACCTGTTCGGAAATGGCGCTGGAAATAGTGACCGATGCGGTCAACAGTTCAGAACCTGTCGCAGCAAAGCGGGTGGTCTCCTGCGAAATGGTCTGGGCTATGTTGGCCGCCTCGCTCACTGCCTGGGCTCGCTTGATCCGCTCTGTCACCTCACTGGCAAATTTGATCACCTTGACCACCTTGCCGCTCTCATCCTTGATGGGGTTGTAGGTAGCCTCCAGCCAGATCTCGTTGCCGTGGCTGTCACGGCGACTGAACAACCCCGACTTGAGCTGGCCGTGGGCCAGATCGTCCCAGAAGTGGGGTTGCTCGCGATAGAAGCTCTCATCGCAAAACAGCCTGTGATGCTGCCCCTTGAGCTGCGAAAGGGAGTAACCGACGCAGGAGAGGAAATTCTGATTGGCCGTCACAATCTCCCCCTTGGGGGTGAACTCGATAATGGCGAGCGCCCGATCGAGTGCCGAGATGATCGCTTTCTGACGACTCAACTGCTGATAACTCTCGGTGATATCGGAGGCTATCTTGACCACCCTGACCACCTTGCCCTCAACCTTGACCGGGAAGTAGGTAGCCTCCAGCCACAACTCCCTGCCATGTTTGTCAATGCGCTGGTAGATGCCACTGTGGGAATGCCCCTGACGCAACTGCTCCCAAAACTGGGCGTAGGAGGATGACTGGGCGTAGTGGGCATCACAAAAGATCCGGTGGTGTTTACCAATTACCTCCTGCTCGCTATAGCCCACCACACTCAGAAACAGCGGGTTCGCCTCGAGGATCTCGCCACCTGGTGTGAAACTGATGGTAGCAACACCGACTTTTACTGCATCAATAAATGCCTGGGCCTGGGCCAACTGCATTTGACATGCTTGTAATTCCGCTTTGATTTTGAAGTTGAACATCTTGCCCTGCCCCTCTATTACCTGGTTACAACTACATCACATCTGCATGAACTTTAGACGAGAAAGCAGAGGGATAACGGGGTCCCATCGATTAAGGTGCCAGATCCCACTCCAGATATGCCAGATTGGCAACAAAGCCGATCCGCTCATAGAGTGGACGCCCCTGCTCGCTGGCATGGAGCCACACCTTTCCCAGCTGACGCGATCTGGCAAAGGCCGTTATGGCATCGAGCAGCGCCGTGGCGATCCCCTGCTGGCGCCATTGTGGCCGCGTATACATATTGAGCAGATACCCCTCCATCCCCGCCAGATTGCCGGGATAGGGCGGCCGTTCAAACAATGCCAGCGTCCCTGTCGCCACGATCTGTTTGCAGCCCTCCTGCGTATCGGCCTCAGCCAGCCATGATAAAGCGCTCTCTTCACTCATCGCCCGGGTAAAGTAGTCAAGGGTGGCCTGCCACAAGGCCGGGTCTGCCTGCGGCGTCACCAACTCACCGACCTCACAAAACAGCTCCATGCGCAGCGCCACCAGTGTGGGAATATCTGCGGCCCTTGCCTGACGAATGATCATTGGCTGCTCCTTTTCTCTCATGGGAAATTTCGCCGGCCGTCATTATGACAAAGAGCGCCTTGTGGCGCTCTTTGTCATTGGGGAAATCACTGATAAATCAATGGCTGCGACGTGTCAGCCAGTGATCCAGGCTCAGCACACCGCCGCCCCAGATGATAAGGATCAGCAGCATCCAGCCCCACAGCTGGTGATCGTAAAAGCCACCCGCCCAGAGGGTCGGGTAGGAGATCACCGCCATGATATTGAAGCCAAACAGCAGCAAGGCGGCCGGGCGAGTAAAAAGCCCCGCCAGCAGGAAGAGCGGCAACAGCAGCTCGGTCGCCGTACCCAGATAAGCAGCCCACAACCAGGGCAGCAGGGGCACCTGATACTCGGATTCAAACAGATAGAGGGTGGAATCCCACGCCGTCAGCTTGAGCCAGCCTGAAGTGATAAAAACCGAGGCGACCCAAAGCCGCGCCAACAACAGCACACCAGCACTGCTCCAGCGCGGCAAATCACCACTCGAGCTGGCCAGCGCCAGCCATTTGTTTGCCATCATGGCATTACCTCCATATCCACCAGCAGACCAAGGGTTATCAGGCGAGTGAGATGTTCACTGGCCGCAGGGTCGGCCGCAAGCAGATCGACCAGCGCCGTACCAGCGAGACAATCCTGTAGCAGCGCCCACTCACCCGCCGTCAGGGGCAAGGGGGCAACCCGGCAATCCGGCTGTTTCTTCAGTGCCAACCAGACGGGGGCATCAAGCACCTCCACCGCTTCACCACAGTGCAGCGCCATCTGCCACAGGGCCAGCACCGGATAATCGCTGGCAACCAGCAGCAGATCCGTGGCTGGCAACAGCCGCAGCCGCTCCCATTGTTGCGGCGATAATGCGGCCAGACGCTCGGCTGGCCAGCAGCGTGATTCCAGCGGCAGCAGACTGGCACGCTCAAGCTGCCATTCGAACTGAGCCAGCGCCTCCAGCCAGGGCAGCCCGGTTGTAGTCGGCAAGCGGGCCAACCATTGGCCAAATCCGGCGCCATAATGCATGACGCACCCTTCCCTGAGCGGCTCGGCCAATACGAAGCCACGGGCCGCCGCTGCAAAAAAGTCATCCCCGACCATAGCCTTGACGGCGGGATAACTGCTCGCCAGCACCTCGCCAAGGCTCAGAATGAAGTGGTTGCGATAGACCTGCAGCACAGATTCGGCAGAAAAGAGCCGGGAGCTGATGTGAGGGGAAATGGCGTCAGGCGCCCCCAGCAGACCATCGGCAAAGTGCTGTTGCAGCTGTGCCAGTTCAGCCATGGGCCACCTCCCGTGGTGCACTCATGGCACGCGCCTCATCCAGAATGGCGCCGGCCTTCGCCGCCTCTGCCAGCAAGACCGACAGCGGCGGGATCTCGAGGTCCCACTCAATCAGGGTGGGAATGGCCTGCTTGCGGCAGATCTGGCGATAGAGTTCCCAGACCGGCTCCACCACAGGGACGCTGTGGGTATCGATATAGAGGGAGCCTTCCGGCAGCTGTTTCTCGGTATAACCGGCCAGATGGATCTCCCCGACGGTGGCGAGATCGATCGCCGCCAGATACTCATCGCAAGAGAAACCGTGATTGAAGGCACTGACATAGAGATTGTTGAGGTCGAGCAGGATGCCACATTCGCTGCGCTGCTGCAGCTCGGCCAGAAATTCCCACTCGCTCATCTCCCCGGGCAGTTGCAGATAGGAGGAGGGATTTTCAATCAACATGCGGCAACCCAGGGTCTGTTGTACCTGCTGGATCTTGTCGCTCATGTTGCGCAGGGAGGCTCGGGTATAGGGCACCGGCAGCAGATCGTTGAAGTAACGCCCACCAATGCTGCCCCAGCTGAGATGTTCGGAGATCCGTACCGGTTTGATCGCCGCGGCCAGTGTCGACAACTGCTGCAGATGGTGCGGATCGAGCGGGTCGGCAGAACCGAGGGACATGCCAACGCCGTGAAGACTGACGGGGTAGTGCTGCGCCAGTTCGGCGAGCACCTGAAAACCGTGACTGTGCCATTCGAAGTAATTTTCACTGTGCACCTCCAGCCAACCGACTGCCGGCAGGGTTTGCCGGATCTCATCGTAATGGGGAGTGCGTAATCCGATACCAATCAAAGGGTTCATCGCAAGACTCGCTTTCGCCAATCAGAGAAGATGCAGGGGGCGACCCATTGGCCATCCCCTGCCCGATGTCTCTTACTTGGGTTGCAGCGAACCGCCGACCAGCTTCTCGCACAGCCCTTTGGGCATCACCACAAAGGCATCACCCTGAGCATCTTCCTTGGCGGTACCGGCGCAGGAGCTGCTCTTGGTCGCACAGTCATTCTTGCTGGCCTTGACCACGCCGTAGCACTTCTCCTTTTCATCGGCAGCCATTGCTGGTGCCGCGATAAATTGGGCGCCCAGCGCCAGCAGACCGGTCATGGCGGAGGCGATAGCAGTGCTTTTTTTAACATTCATGTTCATGTTCCTTTTGATGTCGTTGGATGTTGCTGATATCCCCGATTTGTCGCAACCGGGTACCTGCAATAGAACCGGCAAACGGGATATTCCCTTTCAAAAAAAACATAAAAAGAGTTAAAAAACCCAAAGGCAAACACTCAATGAATTGATTTTAAACAACTATTTCATCATTGAAAATTTCTCGACGACCACCCATTAATGAACGAGGAAAGTGCCATATGGTGCTTTCATCCCGTTAATCTTCTTCACTGCTTCCATCAAAAGAGATGTGTCAGACATAAAAAATCCCCGCCAACAGGCAGGGCTGGATGCAACTTTAAAGAAACAAGAAATAAACAATCTGAGTAGTGTTGGGAGGCAGGAGTTGCGGCATACAGATAAAAAAAGAGACAGCTTTGGCTGTCTCTTTTTGCACATGGTGCGAATGGGGTTTAGTAGAAGATCCGCTCGCCACGCTCGCTCATTTTGAGCCACACCGGTTTGGTGCTGGTTTTGTTCCAGATCCGGTGCAGATAGCTGTAGAAGCGGGCACGATCGCTGCGAAACAGCATCACGGGGAAAGCCAGAATGCCCACCAGCAATACATAAATGCGACGAAGAATAATCTGAGTCAGGGAAAAGGGATGAAACATGATGTAACTCCTTACTGGTAAGACCACTGAGCAAAGATTACCCCACTCCATGTAGGATTACTACATCACCAACGCATTTTTTTATAAAAAAATGGTGAAAAACGGGAAATACTGAAAACGGGTTACGTCATTAACCAACAGTTAACAAACTTGCGAAAATCGTGCGCTTTGCCACAGTTATCAGGGGAAAAACATGCAGTAGGGAGACACGCATGAAACTGCCGGAAGTGACACTGCTGGTGCTGATGGTTGCCCTGACACGGGCACAACTGGAGGAATGGCAACTGAATCGGGAAGATACCATCGTGCTGGCCGAACGGGGCGTGCCCACCGTCAGCCTGTGGCAATGTGGCACGCTGAAGCAACGGATTGCGGATCTCAACCTGCACAGTGCCGAGGTGCAGTTTCAATATCGGGGGCAAAACATGGCGGATGTGAGCCACTATCTCGAGCGCGAGTGGAAACAGGCTGGCTGCGAACAGTTACTGGTACAGCAAGGATACTGACCAAGCTTCACGGCTCGAAGAGTGATAAATCAGGGAAAATAGAGAGAAGATGGAGGCACGTTCCGGAGTCGAACCGGACTAAACGGATTTGCAATCCGCTGCATAACCGCTTTGCTAACGCGCCATGCTGACAAGACTGATTGTCTTGAAAGTGAGTTCCATCGTTGGTGTGATGGAAAATTGGAGCGGGAAACGAGACTCGAACTCGCGACCCCGACCTTGGCAAGGTCGTGCTCTACCAACTGAGCTATTCCCGCGTTACTGCTTTCGTGCCAGTTGCCTGACAACGAGGCGCATTATACGTACCACGAGCGCTAGCACAACCCCTTTTTCGCAATTTAGGCCCTGACGCAGACTGTTTGCTCATGGTTTAAACGCCTTGCTGCAATTTTATCCATCCCGCTGTGACCCACCAAACGAATTTGGGATAAAGTCGTTGAAATGATTACGCTTTCGTTCGAGACTTGAGCAGCTTAATAACCGGATTCTCAATTGAAAATCACAAGATGAAAGGGATCTTCACGCTTCGTGGGCTCAGGCCGCAGTTAATGCTGGCTTTTTTCATGTTGGGCATGGTGCCATTTTTGGTCATCACCCTCTTCTTCCTATACAGCCACGGCAAGGATCTCACCACCCAGACCTCCAACCATCTGGTCTCCGTCCGTAATATCAAGAAGAGTCAGCTCGAGGATTACTTCAACAACCTCAAAGAGCAGATCATCAACTTCTCCCAGCAGGATTTTGCCGGCAACAGTATCGGCCGTTTCTATGGCTTTACCGGCGCCTTCGAGAAGTTGGGCACCACACCGCAGGAGGCCCGCAGCCGCGCCCAGGCCCGCTATCTGCCCGGCTCCTGGGATCAACTGCGCAAACCGGACAGCCAAGTAGAGATCGAACCCTCCATTACGGCGCTGATCCTCGCCGACGAGATGTATGGCCGGGTGCACCAGCGCTTTCATCGCGGCTATGCCGACATGGTGCGCAAGTCCAACTACAGCGACATTTTTCTGGTGGACCTCAACGGTGATGTGGTCTATTCGGTCACCAAGCACCCTAACTTTGCCACCAATCTGCTCTCCGGCCCCTATCAGGGCAGTGGCTTGGGCCAGACCTTCGCCAAGATCAAACGCCGCCTTGATGGTGGACAGAAACCACAACAGATCTTCGAGTTCACCGATTTTGGCCGCAACGAGCTGACCGGGCAGGTGGTCGCCTACATGGCGGCACCCGTGATGCAGTACGACTATGTGCGCGGTGTGGTGATTTTCGAGCTGCTGCCGGACAAGCTCAACCAGATCATGGCGGAGCGGGAGGGGCTGGGCGAGACCGGCGAGACCATACTGATCGGCCCGGACAAGCGGATGCGCGCCGATGCCTGGCTGGCACCGGAGTTCAGCGTCGAAAACAGCTTCAGCCCCAACTTCCGGCCGCTGCAAACGCCACTCATCACCAAGACGCTCTCCGGTGAGCAGGGGGTTGGGCTGTTCCACTCCTATCAGGATGACGAGGTGCTGGCCGCCTATACCCAGGTGAAGGTGTTCGATACCGAGTGGGCCTTTATTGCCGAGATCTCCACCCGGGAAGCCTATGCCCCGATCCGCCAGCTGGAAACTCTGGTGATTGTGCTGGGGGCGGGCTCGGTACTGCTGCTGATCCTCTTCTCCCGCTGGCTCTCCCACTCCATCACGGCGCCGCTGCGCTCTCTCACCGAAGCGGCCGAGCAGGTGGCCGACGGTGCGCTGGATCACCCCATCGCCATCGAGCGCACCGGCGATGATATCGACCGGCTGGCCGAGGCGTTTCGCCATATGCAGCGCTCTGTGAAGGACAAGATCGAACTGATCGAACAGCAGACCCAGGAGCTGCAACAGCAGGTCAAGCTGACCCACAAGCAGAACCTTAGCCTGCAGCAGGCGGACAAGCTCAAGGATGAACTGCTGGCCAACACCTCCCACGAGCTGCGCACCCCCATTCACGGTATCAAGGGGATGGCCGAGTCGATGCTCGCCAGCCAGCAGGATTTGACCGAAGGGCAGCAAAAGCAGCTCGGCCTCATCATCAAGAGCGCCGACGGCTTGGCCCGTCTGGTTGACGATCTGCTGGACTACCACCAGATGCGCTACGGCCAGCTGGAGATCCACTCCCAGCCCGTCTCATCAAAAGGGGTTATCCGGCTGGTGCTGGACCTCTGCCAGCATCTGGTGCAGGCCAAACCCCTCACCCTGGTGGATATCAGCCCGGCCGAACTGCCGCCGGTGCTGGCCGACGAGCAGCGGCTCGAACAGGTGCTCTACAACCTGGTGGGCAACGCCATCAAGTACACGCCGCAGGGCAAGGTGGTGCTCAGTGCCATCGTCGAGAATAACTTCCTGCGCATCAAGGTCACGGATACCGGCATCGGCATCGCCCCCGACCATCTGGAGCACATCTTCGAGCCGCTGGTGCAGATGAGCCCGGAGGTAAGCAAGCAGGGGGCCGGCCTTGGCCTCTCCATCACCCGCCAGCTGGTACACCTGATGGGGGGCGAGCTGTTTGTCGAGAGCGAGCCGAGCGTCGGCTCTACCTTCGCCTTTACCCTACCCCTTGCCACCGGCAAAGCGGCCAATCTGACCCTCGACAGCCGCCAGATCGAACATCAGCTGGTGCGCCAGCAACCGCTGATCCTGCCGGACTGGGAGAGCGACGATCTGCCCCCTCCCCCAGAGGGTGCGCCGCTCATTCTTGTGGTGGATGACGAGCCCATCAACCTGCACATCCTGCGCCATCTGCTGCAGCCCTGCGGCTACCGCATTCTGCCCAGCAGCGACGGTCACGATGCGCTGGCCAAGCTGGCCGAGGAGCCGGTGGACCTCATCCTGCTCGATGTGATGATGCCGACCCTTTCCGGTTTTGACGTCTGCCGTCGCCTGCGCCAGCAACACCCGAAAGATATGCTGCCGGTGCTGCTGCTCACCGCCCTCAACCAGCCCAAGGATATCGAGGAGGGCTTCGGGGCCGGTGCCAACGACTATCTGGTCAAACCCTTCTGCAAGGAAGAGCTGTTTGCCCGGGTCAAGGCACTGCTGGAAGCCAAGGCCGGACGCGCCTCGCTGGTAGAGAACCGGCTATTGAAGCAGGAGATCGAACATCGCCTCACCCTGCAGGATCGACTGCATCAGGATCAGCAGCGGCTGCTGGCCCTGCTCGGCGAAGGGGCCGACCCCATGATCTTTATCGACGAGCAGGGCACAGTGCTGTTTGCCTCCAGGGTGATGGCACGCCTGCTGGGTCAGGAGCCGGAAGCCATGGAGGGGCAGCCCCTCAATGAGTGGCTCGCCACCCCGCTGCAACAGCAGTGGCCCGACCTTGCCAGCGAGCGGGAACACAATCTGGAGTTTCTGGTGGCCGGGCAAAAAGATGTGCTCAACGCCCGTGCCCTGCCTATCACGCTCGGAGGACAGGCCGCTTTCGCCCTCACTCTGAGTACCGAGCTGCGTCAGGATGAGAACCGGGTAATGGCGCTGGAGAACGCCCTCAAGAACCTCTCGCGGCAAGCCATCATCGAAGATGAACAGCTGCTGGGCGAGCTGAGCCGCCTGGGTGGCGAGTTCCGTTCGCTGGCCGACGACCTCATTCGCCAGCAGGATGACGAGCCGCTGCGCCGGGCGCTGGTAGAGACCATGCAGCTCACCCTGGATGCCTGGCAGCAGGGGACCGGCAAGGGCAAAATCGTGCTGGCGGAGAAGAGCAAGCTGTGGCGGGTCTATATGGACAGATCCAGCCCGCAGACCCGCACCCTCGACAAATACCTGAGTCTGGACACCCTGCCCAAGTCGCCACGCTGGAAGACGGTGGTGGCCACCACCGAGTATGTGCTGGGCCACTGCCCGCTCAATGACCACCAGCGCCAGCAGTTGCAGCACAGCGCCCAGACCCTGCGTCAACTCGCCAACCGCAAGCCGTGACACGGCGCCCTAAACGGGCGCCGGATCACAATTGGCAATCTGGTTTCTTTTTGCGCAAAACAAAGCCCCGCACAACTCCGAAACCGAGAGCAGATCCAATTCACAAATTTGTCATATACGCCATTTTCACAGCCACTTTTTACGCGAGAGCAAATAACGCAAACCAATGATTCTAAACAGATAAAAAAGCATTTTGACGAGATTGACGTAACACCGTCAATTTTTACGAAAACAACGAAATCAATAGTTGTTGTTTTCCTGTTAATTCTGGTTTGCTTAGGGCGTTGGAAAACAGAACGACAAAGGTTAGACACCTGACCAACACAGAGGGCCGATTTCATCAGCATGCGAAACCGGTGCTCACACAAAACAAGGCGAACCCTCGGGAATGCCAAAAAATAAGAAAGGAAAACATATGCTTGCCAAAGTATCCAAAATCTCTACCGCTGTAATGCTGGGAACCATGATGCTTGCCGGTGCCGCCGGTAACGCCATGGCCGCAGAAAACAAAACCGTGCTGACCATGGTCGCACAGCAGGAAACCGCCTGGGTCAAGAACTTCAACCCCTTCCTGCAAGCGGGCTTGCTGCACACCACCCGTCACTTCATCTATGAACCGCTGGTGATCTTCAACGATATGCAAGGGGGCAAACCCGTCTATCGTCTGGCCACCAACTATGCGTTCAGCGATGACCTGAAATCCGTCACCTTCGATCTGCGTGACGGCGTGAAGTGGTCTGACGGCGAAGCCTTTGATGCCGATGACATCATCTTCTCCTTCAATCTGGTCAAGGCCAACAAGGCGCTGGATGAGCGCTCAATCTGGACCCAGATCAAGAGCGTCGAGAAGCTGGCCCCGAACAAGGTCAAATTCGACCTGACCGAGGTCAACACCAACGTGGTGAACGATCTGGTGCTGGTACCTATCGTGCCGGAGCACCAGTGGAAATCGGTGAAAGATCCGGTTGCCTTCACCAACGACAAGCCGGTTGGTACTGGCCCCTTCACCGAAGTGGACAACTTCTCCGCCCAGCTCTATACCCAGTGCCGCAACCCGCACTACTGGGATAACGCCAACCTCGCTATCGACTGTATCCGCATGCCGCAGATGGCCACCAACGACCAGGTGCTGGCTGCTGTCATGAAAGGTGACATCGACTGGTTCGGCTCCTTCGTGCCGGATATCGAGCGCCTCTACGTCGGCAACGATCCGAAGAACAACAAATACTGGTTCCCGGCCTCCGGTACCGTGGCGTTCAACGTCAACTTCCAGACCAAGAACCCGGGCAACCACGAAGCCTTCAACGACATCAACTTCCGTCGCGCCTTCTCCATGGCGATGGACCGCCAGTCCATGGTGGATATCGCGGG
This sequence comes from Aeromonas sp. 601027, assembly GCF_049174455.1. Classification (NCBI taxonomy): domain Bacteria; kingdom Pseudomonadati; phylum Pseudomonadota; class Gammaproteobacteria; order Aeromonadales; family Aeromonadaceae; genus Aeromonas; species Aeromonas sp. 601027. The sequence goes on from NZ_JAAKTN010000003.1 coordinate 307,425, forward strand.
CTACGGCTACCCCACCGTCAACGAGTACCCGTCAGGTCTGGGCAAAGCCTTTGACTCCTGGAACAACCCGGAAGTGGACAAGAAGTACGGCAAGTACAACAAGTTCGATCTGGAAGGGGCCAAGGCTCTGCTGAAAGAGGCAGGCTACAAGGATTGTGACGGCGACAAGTTCCTCGACACCCCGAGCTGCAAAAAGATCGAGTTCAAGGTACTGGTGCCGAACGGCTGGACCGACTGGGTCAACACAGTTCAGATTGGTGTAGAAGGGCTGCAGGCGCTGGGCCTGAACGCCAAGACCGCCACCCCGGAAGCGACCGTCTGGACCGAGAACCTGATCACCGGTGACTTCGACGTCGCCCTGCAGGGTTACTTTGCCGGTGCCAACCCGCACAAGTACTTCGAGACCGCGTTCCACTCCCGCAACATGGGTGACCGTGGCAACCGCTTCGCCGCGCCCCGTTACAAGGACCCCGAGCTCGACAAGCTGATCGATGACTTCACCCAGACCGCCGATGCGGCCAAGCAGAAGGAGATCATGTTCGCCATCCAGGATCGTGTTGGTGCCAACCAGACCATCATTCCGGTCTTCAACAACCCGACCTGGTACGAGTACAGCACCAAGCGCTTCAACGGCTGGTTCAGTGCTGATAACCCGGTAGCCAAACCTCAGCTCCACCCGGACACCCCTGAGCGTCTGCTGCACGTGTTGTCCCTCAAGCCAAACAGCTAAACAATCCCGGCCCCCTGCGGGGGGCCATCTTCCCCGTTAATCCCCTTCTTGCCCGACTTTGCCGGGGTTGGGGTCGCTATACCCGACGCGGGGCAGACTTGCAGTAAAAGGTACTATCATGGGATTCATACTGAGACGCTTTTCCTTCTATCTGGTTGCCTTTCTGGTAGCCGCCACCATCAACTTCCTGTTACCCCGTGCCATGCCAGGGGATCCTGTCTCCGTGATGTTTGCCCGCGCTGGCGCCATGATGGAACCCGCCGCTCTGGAAGCCCTCAAAGCCACCTTCGGCTTTGTCGACGGCCCCATCGGCACCCAGTTTCTTACCTATGTGAAGAGTGTCTTCACCTGGGATCTCGGCACCTCGGTGCGCTTCTACCCGCAGCAGGTCTCTGACGTGCTGGGCCGTGCCATCGGCTGGACCCTGTTTCTGGTCGGCACCTCCACCATCCTGAGCTTCTCCATCGGTTCCATCGTCGGCATCTTCGCCGCCTGGTATCGCGGCGGCCGGATGGACAGCATTCTCTCCCCGCTCACCCTGGTGATGCAGGCCATTCCGCCGGTGGTGGTCTCCCTGCTCGCCCTGTTCCTGTTCGGGGTCAGCCTCGAATGGCTGCCCATCGGCTACGCCTACAGCCCGGAGATCAAGGCTGACTGGGGCTGGGAGCACATCAAGAGCATCATGACCCACGCCATCATGCCGGTGCTGACCCTGGCCGTGGTACAGGTGGGGGGCTTTCTCATCACCATGCGCAACAACATGATCAACCTGCTCGGTGAGGATTACATCACCATGGCCAAGGCCAAGGGGCTCTCCAGCAACCGGGTGATCTTCAACTACGGCGCCCGCAACGCCATTCTGCCCAGCGTCACCGCCCTCTCCATGGCGCTCGGCTTCGTCATCGGTGGCTCTCTCATCACCGAAGTTATCTTCAACTATCCCGGCTTGGGCCTGACCCTCTATCAGGGCATTCTGGCCCGCGACTACCCGCTCATTCAGGGGCAGCTGCTCATCATGACCATCACCATGCTCAGCTTCAACTTCCTGGCCGACGTGCTCTACGTCTTCCTGGATCCCCGTCTGCGTACAGGAGGCAAATAAGATGCGTATGCCGACCATTCTCAAAATCCTGCTGGGCAACAAGAAGGCTGCCTGTGGCCTCGCCATCGTGGTTGCCTTCGTACTGATGGCCCTCTTTGCCCCCATTCTGGCCAGCAACGAGCCGACCAAACGGGTGGCTCGCCCGCACCAGCCGCCCAGTGCCGAGTTCGTGATGGGTTCCACCCGCATGGGCCACGACATCTGGGCCCAGTTCACCAACGGCGCCCGTATTTCGCTGCTGGTGGGCTTCAGCGCAGGCCTGCTGGTTTGCACCCTGGCCGTCGCCATCGGCATCACCGCCGGTTACTTCGGTGGTCTGGTGGACGAGTGCCTCACCTTCCTGATGAACGTGGTGCTGGTGATACCCAACCTCCCCTTGCTACTGGTGCTGGCGAGCTTTATCGGGGAGGCGTCACCGGCGGTGATTGCCGTGATAATAGGGTTGACCTCCTGGGCCTATGGCGCGCGGGTCATCCGGGCCCAGACCCTGGCGCTGCGCGAGAAGGAGTTCGTCATCGCCGCCGAAGTGCTGGGGGAGCCGGCCTGGCGCATCATTCTGGTGGAGATCCTGCCCAACCTCATCTCCATCATCGGGGTGAGCTTTATCGGTTCCATCATCTACGCCATCGTCACCGAAGCGACCCTGGAGTTCCTGGGGCTTGGCGACCCGACCGTGGTGAGCTGGGGCATCATGCTCTACAACGCCCAGACCTCCAGCGCCATTCTGGTCGGCGCCTGGTGGGAGATCCTGGCTCCCTGCTTTGCCATCGCCACCCTGGGTGCCGGTCTGGCTCTGCTCAACTTCGCCATCGACGAGATTGCCAACCCGCAGCTGCGCTCCCACAAAGGGTTGAGCCGCTGGAAGAAACTTGCCACCCCGGTCGCAACACCACTCTCTGCCGCACAGGAGAAGACAGCATGAACAAGCATCCCCTGCTGTCAGTACGCAATCTTTGCGTTGACTACATCACCGAAAATGGCGACGTGCGCGCCGTCAACTCGGTGAGCTTCGATATCAGACAGGGCGAGATCTTCGGTCTCGCTGGTGAGTCGGGCTGCGGCAAATCCACCGTCGCCTTCTCGGTGGCCCGGCTGCACAAGCCGCCCGCCTACATCAGCGGCGGCGAGATCCTGTTCAAGGGGGAGAACATCCTCCACTACAACGACGAGCGGCTGCGCTCCTACCGCTGGCAACAGGTGTCGGTGGTGTTCCAGTCCGCCATGAACGCCCTGAACCCTGTGCTGCGGATGGAGGAGCAGTTCTGCGACGTGCTGCTGGCCCACAACCCCGGCATGACCCGTTACGAGGCGATCAAGCGCGCGCAGGAGTTGCTCACCATCGTCGATATCCACCCGAGCCGGCTCAAGGATTACCCGCACCAGTTCTCCGGCGGCATGCGTCAGCGGCTGGTGATTGCCATCGCCATGGCGCTCAACCCCGAGCTGCTCATCATGGATGAGCCGACCACGGCGCTCGATGTGGTGGTGCAGCGGGAGATCCTGCAGAAGGTCTATGCCCTGAAAGAGAAGTTCAACTTCTCCATCCTGTTCATCACCCACGACCTATCCCTGATGGTGGAGTTCTGCGATCGCATCGGCATCATGTATGCCGGTGAACTGGTGGAGGTGGCTCCTTCCAAGGCGATCCTGACCGCGCCGCTGCACCCCTATACCAGAGGGCTCGGCAACTCCTTCCCGCCCCTGCACGGGCCGAAGAAGGTGCTGGAGGGGATCCCGGGCACACCACTCAACCTGCTGGAGGTGCCGGTCGGCTGCCGCTTTCAGGCCCGCTGCGGCAAGGTGCACGATCGCTGCCGTCAGGAGTACACCAGATTGGCCGAGATCCGCCCCGGGCAACAGACCGCCTGCCACCTCTATGAAGAGCAGGGGCTGCAACAAGATTCCGTGATCTATCTGGACAAGGCCGCTGGCTGTTAAGGATGTCTGTCATGCAAATCGCCAAAACCGATGCACCCATCATCGAAGTCCAGCACCTCTACAAGGACTTCCCCATCAACTCCAATGCCATCAAGAGTGGCAAGATGCGGGCGCTCTCCGACATCACCTTCAACCTGCACCGGGGCCGCGCCCTGGCGGTGGTCGGGGAGTCGGGCTCCGGCAAGAGCACCATCGCCAAGATCATCGCCAAGATGTACAAGCTCAGTGCCGGGCGCATTCTCTATCGCGGCCACGATCTGGAGGAGTTCAACAAGGGCACCGCCCTGCTGGACTATCGCCAGAGCGTGCAGATGGTGTGGCAAGATCCGTTCGGTTCGCTCAACCCGACCCACACCATCTATCACCACATCGCCCGCCCCCTGCTGCTGCACAGCAAGGTGATCGACAAGAAAGAGCTGCCCGACATGGTCTACGCCCTGCTGGAGAAGGTCGGCCTGACTCCTGCCAAGGCGACCGCGGCCAAGTATCCGCACCAGCTCTCCGGCGGCCAGCGCCAGCGGGTCAACATCGCCCGCAATCTGGCGGTGGAGGCGGAAGTGGTGCTGGCGGACGAACCCACCTCCATGCTCGACGTCTCCATTCGCATCGGCATCCTCAACTTGATGGAGCAGATGAAGAACGAGCTCGGCGTCTCCATGCTCTACATCACCCACGACATCGCCACCGCCCGCTATGTGGCGGAAGATCTGGCAGTCATGTATGTGGGACACATGGTGGAGTGGGGCGAGGTGGATGAGATCCTGCACCACCCGCAGCACCCCTACACCCAGCTGCTCATCTCGGCTGTGCCCGACCCCGAGAAGAGTATCCACGCCGAGCTGGAGGGGGGCCGCAAGGGGGAGATCCCGCTCTGGACGCCGGAATCCTGCGGTTGCCCCTTTGCCGGGCGCTGCAATCAGGCGATGCCCCGCTGCAAGGAGGCGCTGCCCCCCATCACCAGGCTTGCCGACAACCACTTCGTGCGCTGCTATCTCTACGAGTGAAGGTGAGACTTAGATCGGCCGGACAACCCTGTCCGGCCATGCCTCGATACGGGGCGGCCACAGCCCCGTGATGTGCCTCACCGCCCGGCGGTGAACCACAGGAGTAATACCTTGATGGAACTCTTGATCAATCAGGTGGGCTACGAGTGCGACGGACACAAGATCGCCCTGTTGCAAACCTCCCCCGCCCCTGATCTCGGCGGCTATGTCAGGCTGCAACGCCTCGATGATGGCCAGATCCTGTTTGAAACCCCGCTGCAACCGGCTGGCAGCGTCCCAGGCTGGCAAGGGCGCGCTTACTGGCGTGCCGACTTCTCCGCCTTCAAGGAGCCCGGCGACTATCGGCTGGAGGCGATCACTGCCCAAGGCATTGTCCGCTCGACCCGCTTTGCCATCGGCCAGGATCTGCTGGCCAGCCGCTGCCTCTCCGATGTCATCCACTACTTCAAGGGGCAGCGCGCCAGCGGCACCTTCGATCGGGCCGACCGCAACGCCCGCCTGTTTGGCACCGACCAGCACAAAGATGTTCACGGCGGCTGGTTCGATGCCAGCGGCGACATGAGCAAGTACCTGAGCCACCTCTCCTACGCCAACTACCTCAACCCCCAGCAGACCCCCATTGTGGTGTGGGCTCTGCTCAAGTGCCGGGAACTGCTGGCCCCGCGCCGCGATATCGACGGGGTGAACCTCTGCAAGCGGCTCAATGACGAGGCGCTGCACGGCGCCGATTTCCTCTGCCGGATGCAGGATGAGTCGGGCTTCTTCTACATGACCCTGTTCGACAAGTGGAGCAAGGACCCGGAGCAGCGCGAGCTATGCGCCTATGCCACCCAGCAGGGGCTCAAGTCCGCCAACTGGCAGGCAGGTTTTCGCCAAGGGGGCGGCATGGCCATCGCCGCGCTGGCCCGCGCCGCCCGCGAGAGCGTCAGCGGCGACTTCGATGCCAGCCGCTACGCCGAGGCCGCCAAACGCGGCTACCTGCATCTGCGTGAACACAACCTCTCCTATCTGGATGACGGGGTCGAGAACATCATCGACGACTACTGCGCCCTGCTGGCAGCGGTAGAGCTGACCGGCACCTTCGGCGCCGAGTGGCTGAATGAGGCGAGAGCTCGCGCCAGCAAGCTTTGCGCCCGCCAGCGCCCTCATCCTGAGCTGGGCCACTACTGGTCGGCCAACGAGGATGGCTCGCGCCCCTACTACCACGCCGCTGAGGCGGGTCTGCCGGTGCTGGCGCTGCTGGAATATCTGGGCGTAGAGCCGGATCAGGAATACAAGGCTAGGGTACAAACCGTGGTGGAGCAGGCGCTGGCCGCCGAGCTGGCGCTCTGCGCACGGGCGGGCAACCCCTTCTCCCTCGCCCGCCAATATGTCAAAGGGGTGGATGAAGCGCCGCACGTCAGCTTCTTTATGCCCCACAACAACGAATCCGGTTACTGGTGGCAGGGGGAGAACGCCCGCTTGGCCTCGCTGGCGACCATGGCCTTTGCTGGCGCCCGCCACTTCCCCCGCCAGAGCCAGCCGCTCATCACTTACGGTCAGCGCCAACTCGACTGGATCCTCGGGCAAAACCCCTTCAACGCCTGCATGCTGGCGGGCCACGGCATCAACAACCCCGCCTATACCGCCGGGTATCCCAATGCGCAGGGGGGCATCTGCAACGGCATCACCTCAGGGTTTGATGACGAAAATGAGGTGGCCTTTATTCCGGAGGAGTACAAGGATCGGCTGGATCAGAACTGGCGCTGGGGCGAGCAGTGGATCCCCCACGCTGCCTGGTTTGCCTTGGCCATCAGCTGGCAGAGCGCCCTGAGTGCTCGAAATGAGCAGGGAGAGCACCATGATTGAGATGTGCAGGAATCGGCTCGATCATAACTGGCACTGGGAAGAACAGCGGATCCTCCATGCAGTCCGGTTTGCCCTGGCCATCAGCTGGCAAAATGCCGCAGGAGGTCGCCATGATTGAGTTCTGGGTCGGCGTCGACGGCGGGGGCACCCACACCCGCGCCCGCATTCGGGATCGGGCGGGCAAACTGCTCGGAGAGGGGCGCGCAGCCGGCTCCAATCTGGAGCTGGGCATCCCCCATGCCCACGCCAATGTGCTGGCCGCCATCGCCAGCGCCCGCCTTGCCGCCGGGCTCGCTATCGAGAGTGAACAGCAGATGGGGGTCGGGCTGGCGCTCGCCTCCGCCGAGCTAGCCGACTGCTATCACGCCCTGCTCGAGATGCCCTTCCCCTTCGCCAGTGTCAGGCTCACCTCCGATGCCTTCGGTGCCTGCCTCGGCGCCTTTGGCGGCCGTGAGGGTGCCATCCTCATCGCCGGCACCGGCTCGGTGGGGCTGGTCTATCAGGAGGGGCAGATCCGCACCTGCTCCGGCCGCGGCTTCCCCATTTCAGACATAGGCAGCGGCGCCTGGCTGGGGCTGCGCGCCATCCAGCAATCTCTGCTCTGCCACGACGGCATTCTGCCCCCCAGCACCCTAGCAATCCGCCTGATGGACCGCTTCAAGCGGGATCAGGCCGAGGTGGTACGCTGGGCCGCCCGCGCCATTCCGGCGGACTATGGCCACTTTGCCCCCTGGGTGTTCGATGCCGCCAGCGATGGTGACGAGCTCGCCAATCAGCTGCTGGACGAAACCTGCGAACAACTGCGGATCCTGCTGGAGGGAATGACCCAGCTGGGTGCCAGACAGATCGCCCTGCTGGGGGGGATTGGCACCCGCCTCGCTCCCCGTCTCGGCCAGCTCAACCTGATCCCCCCCCAGGCAGATGCGCTCGATGGCGCCATCCTGTTTGCCCAATCAGAGGATTTTCCATGTCTACACCCCTGATCCACACCCAGGTCGCCCGACGTGACGGCGAGGATGTCTGGTTCACCTTCACCCTATCCCGCATGCCGGATACCCGGTGGAAGCTGCACTTCTGTCTGGCTCGCCATATCGACCCCGACTCCTTGCAAGGGGGCGAGCTGGAGCGCCAGAGCGGCAGCTACAAGGTGATTGTCCCGAACGCTGACAGCTGCGAGCTGCGCTTTTGCTGCCGCCATACGCCCATCAAGAAGCTCTCCGACATGCCGCAGGGCTTTTTCCTAAGCTTGCCGGAGGCGACCACGGGTGCCCAGCTGCTGCCGGTGACGCTGGCCGCTCAGGATCTTGGACTGGAAAACCCGCCGGTAACCCGCCCCGATCTACCGGATGTCGAGCCCCTGCCCGGCATAGTGCCGCAACCGGCCCATCTGGTACTGCTGGAGGGGAACTTCCGGCTGGCCGAGCGGGCTCATGTCAGCGCCCCCCGCGATGTACCGAAGCTGCTGGCCCACTTCAACGAGCTGACGTCGCTGGCGCTGGAGCAGGATCACGACGCTGAAATCCGGCTGACCGAGGCCAAACTGGCCCCCGAAGCCTACCAACTGACCATTACGCCGCAGGAGGTGGTAATTGCCGCCGCCGACGAAACGGGCTGGCGTCATGGGCTGGTCACGCTGGCCCAGTGGTATCTGCAACATGGCGAGAGCCTGCCCTGCGTCACGCTGGAGGATGCCCCGCGCTTTGGCTTTCGCGGCATTTTTCTCGACTGCGCCCGCCACTTCCACACTCCGGCCACCATCAAGCGCCTGCTCAAGCTGATGAGCCTCTACAAGTTCAACCGCTTCCACTGGCACCTGACCGATGACGAGGGGTGGCGACTCGAGATAAAGACCTTCCCGGAGCTGACCGACGTGGGTGCCTGGCGCGGCCATAATCTGGCGATCGGCCCCCAGCTGAGCGGCGGTGCCGAACCCTATGGCGGCTACTACACCCAGAGCGAGGTGAAGGAGCTGGTGAGCTATGCCAGTGAGCTCGGCATTACCGTCATTCCCGAGATCGACATCCCGGGCCACTGCCACGCCGCCATCAAGGCGCTGCCCGAGTTGCTAATCGAAACGGCGGATCACTCCCGCTACCGCTCGGTTCAGCATTTCGATGACAACGTGCTCAACCCCGCCCTGCCCGGCACCTACCGCTTCCTGGAGGCGGTGCTGGACGAGGTATGCGAGCTCTTCCCCGGCCCGCAGATCCACATGGGGGGTGACGAGGTGCCGACCGGGGTCTGGACCGACAGCCCCGCCTGCCAGCAGCTGATGACCGAGCAGGGCTACTCCGACTGCCGCGAGCTGCAGGGCCATCTGCTGCGCCACTGCCAGCGCTATCTGGCCGCCAGAGGCAAACAGATGATCGGCTGGGAGGAGATCCTGCATGGCGACAAGGTGAGCCGCAAAGCGGCCATCTGTGCCTGGACCAGCTTTCAGGCAGGGCTGGACGCTGCCGCGGCCGGTTATCCGGTGGTGATGGCGCCCGCCCAGTTCCTCTATCTCGATCTCGCCTGGAGCGCCGATATTCATGAACCCGGCCTCTACTGGGCGGGGACCCTCAATCTGGAGCAGATCTACTCGTGTGACCCTGCCCCAGCCGATTTCCATGCCAAAGATAACATCCTCGGGGTGCTGAGCCCCTTGTGGTCAGAATTGATCACCAGCCGTGATCGTCTCGACTACATGTTGTTCCCGCGTATGCTGGCCACGGCCGAGGTTGCCTGGAGCGATCCCGCCCACAAGGGCTGGGAGCACTTCGCCGCCCGCCTGCCGGGCCAGCTGCAGATCCTCGATCAGTTGCAGGTGCGCTACCGGATGCCACAGAGGTAATGTTGTCTCTACTTTGGCGGCCAATCGGCCGCCTTTTTTACGATTAGCCAACAAAACATCAACTTCCCCCTACCATTCATCCGCCATTATTGGCAAAATCCAGCCCCCAATGAAGCTGGTCTGCCTCCTGCTGGCGCGAGCCTGCGGCCACCTCCAGATCTGCCACAATAACAACGACAACATTATCAACAAGAACATCGGAGCGTATTCCTATGGCCCGCAGAGATGTCCATACCCTGGATAGCGAAGTGGAGTTTCCTGCCGACGTACAACTGGTCTCCACCACTGACCTGCGCGGGGTGATCACTTATGCCAATCCGGCTTTTTGCACCATCGCCGGCTATAGCGCCGACGAGCTGGTCGGTCACAACCACAATCTGGTACGCCACCCCGACATGCCCAAGGCCGCCTTCGCCGATCTCTGGGCCCGCCTCAAGGAGGGCAAACCCTGGCGCGGCATCGTCAAGAATCGCTGCAAGGATGGTCGTTACTACTGGGTAGATGCCTATGTGACCCCCATCTATGAAGGCAACAGGATCAGCGGCTACCAGTCGGTACGCTGCAAACCCGAGCCCCATTTCAAGCGCATCGCCGCTCAGACCTACCAAGCCCTGCTCAAGGCCGAGCGCGGCAACAGCAGCAACCTACCCTCTCTTGCCAAAGTACGCACCCCGGCCATTACCCTGCTGCTGCTCGGCCTGATGGGCTGGACCTTCGCCAGCCAAGGGGCCATGACCGTCCTGCTGATGCTGCTGCCCCTGTTGCTTATTGGCGGAGCCTACTGGCGCGAGCTCTTTGCCCTGCCCCACTATCTGCAGCAGCTGGGCCGTGAATATGACAGTCTGACCCGGTTGGTCTACTCCGGTGACAACCCCGGCGCCATTGCCGATTTTCATATCAAGATGCTGCAGGCCCGCATCCGAACCGTGTTGGGACGGATCAACGATGCCACGGCACCTCTGCAAACCCTGGCCATCAATCTGAAGCAGGCCTCTCATCAAGCCTGTCTCGATATCAACGAGCAAGATGCCCAGACCCAGCAGATGGCTACGGCTATGACTCAGATGGCCAACACAGCTCACGAGATCGCCCGCAACATTCAGGACTCCAACGGTCAGGTCAACGAAGCTCGCAATCGTTGTGAACAAACCAACCAGCAGTTGAACCAGACCGAGCAGCAGATCGAACAGCTCGCCAAACAGGCAGAGCTGGCGTTCAACTCGGCGGTAGAGCTCGCCAGTGAATCCGAACGGATTGGCAGTGTCATGTGCGAGATCCAGGGCATCGCCGAGCAGACGAACCTGCTGGCCCTCAACGCGGCCATCGAAGCCGCTCGCGCCGGGGAGCAGGGCCGTGGTTTTGCAGTGGTGGCCGACGAGGTGCGTACCCTGTCGACCCGCACCCACAAGGCGACCGAGCAGATCCAGGGCAGCATCAAGCAGATCCAGCACACGCTGGGACGCTGGAAGGGGATGATGCAGGAGAACCTGCAACAGACCCGCGCATGTGCCGAGATGACTCGCCAGGGCGCCAGCAGCCTCCATACCGTGCTGGCCGAGATAGAGCTGGTCACCGAACACTCCACCCAGATCGCCACCGCTGCAGAGCAGCAACAAGCGGTCGTGGAGGAGATCAGCCGCAGCATCCACCAGATCTCCGAGTACTCCCACGCCAACAGTCAGAAGATGCTGGATGTCGATCACTCCAGTCAGGCTCTGCTGGAACGGGCCAAGCAACTGAAGGGGCTTAGCCAGACCTTCGGCTGAATCATTGCCAGCTCCATGACAGAAGCGCCACAATGGCGCTTCTGTTGTTTTTGACGAATCGGGTCTATGAGCATTGAATCAAGTCCATCCCCATTGAACAAAGCTGCCCGTATCGAAGCGATCATCGCCCTGATCCCGGCAGGCCGAGTGGTCAGTTACGGTCAGGTGGCCGATCTGGCGGGGCTGCCCGGACGGGCAAGACTGGTGGGCAAGGTGCTGCGGGAAACCGACAAGGTACTGCCGTGGCATCGGGTGCTGGGCGCGGCGGGCACCATCTCGTTACCGAAAGGATCGCCAAGCTTTGCCGAACAGACGGGACGCCTGCAGCAGGAGGGGGTCGTGGTGATCGGTGGGCGGGTCAGAATGAAGGAGTGGCAATGGCAGCCCGATCTGGCCGAGCTGCTTTTTCTACTGCCGTTTTGAGGGGATCACAGCCGGATCACTCCAGCGGCGCCAGGATCTCGTCGCTGCGCACCTGCACCGGTATGGTCTCATCCGCACGCTGCAGCAGCACCAGCAGGCTCTGTCGGTCCACTTCCAGCACATAGGCCGCCCCTTCACGGGTCATGCAGCTCATGCCAGGCCGGATCTCGTTAATCTCCATCTCAACCTCCTTGTCTACTTCGCGATTGATGACAGCTGCACTCCTTGCAGCTGTCTCAGTATACCGCTATCCATAAGCAAAGAGGCCCCTTGTCGGGGCCTCTTTTCATCAGGCTTTTTTAGCCTTTGGCAAACTCTCTTGCCAGGTACCGTTGTCGTAGTGAGCGGTCCAACCGGTCGCCTTACCGTTGACCTCGCTCATCACGTACTGCTCCTTGGTCTTGCGACTGAAGCGTACGATGGCGGGGTTGCCGTCCGGATCGGTGAGCGGGGCACCGGCCAGATACTTGTGCTTGGCGGAGATGCGATCCTTGAAGCGCTTGAGCTCTTCCACCAGCGGCGCGCGGGTCTCGCGGGATTTGGGGAAGTTGCTGGCCGCCAGGAACAGACCGGCAGCCCCGTCACGCAGCACAAAGTGAGCATCGGACTGGGTGCACTTGAGCTCCGGCAGCGGCACCGGATCCTCCTTCGGCGGCGCGATGTCGCCGTTTTTCAGGATCTTGCGAGTGTTCTTGCAGGTCTCGTTGGTGCAGCCCATGTACTTGCCGAAACGGCCGTTCTTGAGCTGCATCTCGGCTCCGCAACGGTCGCACTCGATGCTCGGCCCTTCGTAGCCCTTGAGCTTGAACTGGCCCTTCTCGATCTCGTAGCCATCGCAATCCGGGTTGCGACCACAGACGTGCAGCTTGCGGCTGTCATCGATGATGTAGGCATCCATCGCTGTGCCACAGACGCCGCAGCGGTGCTTGGCGCGCAGCGCTTCGGTTTCCGCCTCTTCGCCGTCAGTGGCGGAGACAAACTCGTCGGCAGAGACCAGGTTGATGGTCTTCTTGCAGCGCTCTTTCGGCGGCAGGGCATAGCCGGAACAGCCGAGGAACACGCCGGTAGTCGCGGTACGAATCCCCATCTTGCGGCCGCAATCCGGGCAGTCGATGTCGGTCATCACCATCTGGTTGGCACGCATGCCGCCCTCTTCGGGCGCCTTGTCGGCCTTCTCCAGCTCCTGGGTAAACTCGGCGTAGAAGGCGTCCAGCACCTTCTTCCACTCAAGGCTCCCTTCGGCGATGCCATCGAGCTTGTCTTCCATCTTGGCGGTGAACTCGTAGTTCATCAGCTCAACGAAGTTCTCCACCAGACGATCGGTGACGATCTCGCCCATCTTCTCGGCGAAGAAACGGCGGCTTTCGACCCGCACATAACCGCGATCGACGATGGTGGAGATGATGGAGGCGTAGGTAGACGGACGGCCGATGCCGCGTTTTTCCAGCTCGCGCACCAGCGCCGCTTCGGTGAAACGGGCCGGCGGCTTGGTGAAGTGCTGGCGCGGATCCAGCTTGACCAGTTTCAGCACCTCGCCAACGGTCACCGCCGGCAGCTGGCTATCTTCGCCCTTGCGACCCATCGGCGGCAGCGCCTTGGTCCAACCGGCGAAGCGCAGCGTACGGCCACGGGCCTTGAGCTCGAACTCACCCGCCTTGACGGTCAGGGTGGAGGAGTCGTATTGAGCCGGGGTCATCTGGCAAGCAACGAACTGACGCCAGATGAGATCGTACAGACGCATGGCATCCGGCTCCATCCCTTCCAGCATCTCGGCAGTCACCTGTACGTTGGAGGGACGGATCGCCTCGTGCGCTTCCTGGGCATTGGCCTTGGCGCCATACAGATTCGGCTCGGCTGGCAGATAGGCCGCGCCATACTGCTCGCCGATATATTCACGCACCGCCTCAACCGCCTCTTTGCTGAGGTTGGTGGAGTCGGTACGCATATAGGTGATGTAACCCGCTTCATAGAGACGCTGGGCCATCATCATGGTCTTCTTGACCCCGAAGCTCAGACGGGTAGAGGCCGCCTGCTGCAGGGTGGAGGTGATAAACGGCGCGGACGGCTTGGAGCCGGTCGGCTTGTCTTCCCGGTTAACGATCTTGTAGTCGACCCCTTCCAGGGCTGCGACAGCGGCAAAGGTCTCGGCCTGGGTCACCGGCTTGAAGTCGGCACCATTGCGGCTGACCACTTCCATCCGCAGGTCGCTCTTGTCAGCGGTCAGCAGGTCGGCATTGAGATCCCAGAACTCGACCGGTACGAACGCCTTGATTTCGCGCTCTTTATCGACGATGAGACGCACCGCAACGGACTGCACTCGACCGGCGGAGAGACCGCGGGCCAGCTTTTTCCACAGCAGCGGGGAAACCATGTAACCCACCACGCGGTCGAGGAAACGACGGGCCTGCTGGGCATTGACGCGGTCAATATTGAGTTCGGACGGCTGGGCAAACGCCTCCTTGATGGCGCTCTTGGTGATCTCGTTGAACACCACGCGCTTGTAGCGGCTGTCGTCGCCACCGATGATCTCGCGCAGGTGCCAGGCGATCGCTTCCCCTTCTCTATCCAAGTCGGTTGCGAGATAGATGGTGTCGGCTTTCTCGGCCAGACTTTGCAACTCGCTGACCACCTTCTCCTTGCCGGGCAAAATCTGGTAGTTAGCCTGCCAGCCAGCGGTCGGATTGATACCCATCCGGGCAAACAGGGCCTTGCGATCCTTGGCAGCCTTCTCGGATTCGCTCAACTTGATGCCGCGAATGACAGGTTTCTTGGGCTCGGTGCTGGCACTGCCGCTGGTGGGCAGATCGCGAACATGACCAACGCTGGATTTCACCACGTAGTCCTTGCCCAGATATTTGTTGATCGTCTTGGCCTTGGCCGGAGACTCCACTATGACCAGTGATTTGCCCATGCTGTAACTATTATCCTCATTGCACCCGACGGGGTTGGTGTGCGGTTTTGTGGGGCTGTATAAGAGATTTGGCGCGAAAAAGCAATCTTGTGAGCAAATTTGCCTGACCAGCCCGCACCACACGGCTTCTTTTATTGCTTCTTTATTTATTAATGCGAAGGCAACAGGCCGGACGCAACCGCTTTTTCAATTTTCTGCCATACCGCCCCTCTTTTTATATCTGAAACGACATAAAAACGTCTGCTGGTTACCGGCTTGTTACAAAAACATAAAATCTCTTTATAATGGCCCAACCCCGACGCATTGCGCGCGGAAGGAACCGCTACCCATCATAAAAATCGAAAGGATGTACTCAATGAAGCACTTCGAGGTCAATTTCGACGGTCTGGTCGGCCCGACTCATAACTATGCCGGCCTCTCCTACGGCAACGTTGCCTCCCAGAGCAATGCCCAGGAGGCTTCCAATCCGAAAGAGGCCGCCAAACAGGGGCTGCGCAAGATGAAGGCGCTGACCGAGCTTGGCATGACCCAGGGGGTACTGGCGCCACAAGAGCGTCCCGATCTCGCCACCCTGCGCCGCCTAGGCTTCACCGGCAACGATGCCCGGGTGCTGGAGCAGGCCGCCAAACAAGCTCCCGCCGTACTGGCTGCCTGCTATTCGGCTTCCAGCATGTGGACCGCCAACGCCGCCACCGTCTCTCCCAGTGCCGATACCCAAGATGGCCGCATTCACTTCACCCCCGCCAACCTGACCAACAAGTTTCACCGCTCTCTGGAGCCGGACGTCACAGGTCACATCCTGCGCGCCGTGTTCAACAATGATCGCCACTTCAGCCACCACCTCCATCTACCGGAAAATGACCACTTCGGCGACGAGGGGGCAGCTAACCATACCCGCCTCTGCCGCGCCTATGGCGAGGCGGGGGTCGAGCTGTTCGTCTATGGCCGCAGTGCCTTTGACTACTCCCGCCCGGCGCCGAAGCGCTACCCGGCACGCCAGACCCTGGAGGCAAGCCAGGCCATCGCCCGCCTGCATGGTCTTGATGAGGAGAGCGTGGTGTTTATTCAGCAAAACCCGGAGGTGATCGATCAGGGGGTATTCCATAACGACGTGATCGCAGTGGGCAACCAGAACGTGCTCTTCTTCCACCAGCAAGCGTTCCTCAACACCGAAGCGGTGCTGGCCGAGATCAGCGGCAAGTTTGGCGAGGGAGATTTGCACTTTATCGAAGTGCCGACTGCCGAGGTATCCGTGCTGGATGCGGTGAAATCCTACCTGTTCAACACCCAGATCCTCACCCTGCCGAGCGGTGAGATGGCCATCATCGCCCCCACCGAGTGCCGCGACAATCCGGCGGTGTCGGCGTACCTGAACAAACTGCTGACCATGAACACGCCTATCAAGGCCGTTCACTACATGGACGTCAAGCAGAGCATGCGTAATGGAGGCGGCCCGGCCTGCCTGCGACTACGGGTTGCCATGAACGATCAGGAACTCGCGGCGGTCAATCCGGCCTGCCTTATCAACGACAGCCAGTTTACCCGCCTCGATGGCTGGGTCGATCGCCACTACCGTGACCGACTGACCCTCGATGACCTGCGGGATCCGGCACTGGTGCAGGAGTCCCGCAGCGCACTGGACGAGCTGACCCAGATCCTGAAACTGGGTTCGGTCTACCCGTTCCAGCGCTAGATGTAATGCCCGGGAAGACCGCCGACGCTGGCGGTCTTCTGCTATCTGCCTTCTCTTCAGCGCGATCACCAACTTGCACGGATGCTGTTTTGTGCAGAAAAGCAGCGCACAACTTGCTGATAAGCTTGAATTTTGAGCTATATGTATCAAAAAATCGACGAACAGTCATTTTTTACTGCCAGATGCCTAATCAAGGGGTTCACAAAGCCTCTGGATCTGATAGTATGCGCCTCGCACTTGGGGAGGGGTTCCCGAGCGGCCAAAGGGATCAGACTGTAAATCTGACGGCTCTGCCTTCGAAGGTTCGAATCCTTCTCC